>CAMLMQ010000044.1 GCA_946481135.1 uncultured Microbacteriaceae bacterium | reverse complement strand
TCGCAGGACATGATCATCGGTCTGCACCACCTGACGACGGTCAAGGAGGGTGCCGAGGGTGAGGGCCGCGCGTTCTCGTCGGTCGCCGAGGCGATCCTCGCGTTCGACCAGAAGACGCTCGACCTCAACGCCCAGGTGCGCATCCGCGTCGAGGGCGTCTACTTCGCCGAGGGCGAGGTGCCCGACGGCCACGAGCAGGGCGGCACCGCGCTGCTCACGACGACGCTCGGTCGCGCGCTGTTCAACGAGACCCTGCCGGTCGACTACCCGTACGTCGAGGCGGTCGCCGACAAGGGCAAGATCAGCTCGATCGTCAACGACCTCGCGGAGCGCTACCCGAAGGTCGAGGTCGCCGCAGCGCTCGACCGCATCAAGGATGCGGGCTTCCACTGGGCGACCCGTTCGGGTGTGACCGTCGCGCTCAGCGACATCGTCACCCCGGCCGACAAGCCGAAGATCATCGCCGAGTACGAGAAGCTCGCCTCGGAGGTGCAGGGCAAGTACGACAACGGTCTGTTCGACGACGCGACGCGTCGCGCCGAGCTGATCAAGATCTGGACCGAGGCGACCGACAAGGTGGCCAAGGCGATGCAGTCGTCGTACACGGCCGGCAACAACATCTTCCGGATGGTGTCGTCGGGTGCCCGTGGTAACTGGCTCCAGGTGCGCAACATCTCGGGCATCCGCGGCCTCGTGGCCAACCCGAAGGGTGAGACCATCCCGCGTCCGATCATCTCCTCGTACCGCGAGGGGCTGAGTGTGGCGGAGTACTTCATCGCCACGCACGGTGCGCGCAAGGGTCTCGCCGACACGGCGCTTCGTACCGCCGACTCGGGCTACCTGACGCGTCGACTCGTCGACGTCTCGCAGGACGTCATCATCCGCGAGGACGACTGCGGCACGACGAAGGGTCTCGAGCTGCCGATCGCGACGATGATCGACGGCGTGCTGACGCGCGACCCGAACGTCGAGAACGCGGTCTACGCTCGTTCGCTCGCGGCCGACGCCGTCGACGCGAAGGGCAAGGTCGTCGCCGAGGCCGGGTCCGACGTCGGCGACGTGCTCATCGACCAGCTCATCACGGCCGGCGTCGAGACGATCAAGGTGCGCTCGGTGCTCACCTGCGAGAGCGCCGTCGGCGTGTGCGCGGCCTGCTACGGCCGCTCGCTCGCGACGGGCAAGCTCGTCGACATCGGCGAGGCCGTCGGCATCATCGCGGCCCAGTCGATCGGTGAGCCCGGCACGCAGCTCACGATGCGTACCTTCCACCAGGGCGGGTCCGCCGGCGCGGACGACATCACCCAGGGTCTGCCGCGTGTCACCGAGCTGTTCGAGGCCCGCACCCCGAAGGGCGCCTCGCCCATCGCGGAGGCGGCGGGTCGCATCCAGATCGAGGACACCGAGAAGCAGCGGCGCATCATCCTCACGCCCGACAACGGCGACGAGGTGAAGGTCTACCCGGTGCTCAAGCGTTCGACGCTGCTCGTCGAGGACGGCGACCACGTCGAGCTCGGCCAGCAGTTCGTGGCGGGCAACCTCGACCCGAAGGAGGTGCTGCGCGTGCAGGGCGTCCGTGCCGTGCAGAAGCACCTCGTCGACGGGGTGCAGGGCGTCTACCGCAGCCAGGGTGTGCCGATCCACGACAAGCACATCGAGGTCATCGTGCGTCAGATGCTGCGCAAGGTCACCGTCGTCGAGCACGGCGACACCGACCTGCTGCCGGGTGAGCTCGTCGACCGTTCGCGGTACAACGAGATCAACCGCGCGGCGCTGCTCGACGGCAAGAAGACGGCCTCGGGCCGCGAGGAGGTCATGGGTATCACCAAGGCGTCGCTCGCGACCGAGTCGTGGCTGTCGGCCGCGTCGTTCCAGGAGACGACCCGCGTGCTCACGCAGGCCGCGATGGAGGGCAAGTCCGACCCGCTCGTCGGTCTCAAGGAGAACGTCATCATCGGCCAGCTCATCCCGGCCGGTACGGGGCTCCAGAAGTACCGCAACGTGTCGGTCGAGGCCACCGAGGAGGCGAAGGCGGAGCGCTACCCGAACCGCATCTTCACCGACGACTCGGTGTTCAGCGAGGGTGACCTCTCGTTCGTCGACTTCGACTCGTTCTCGTCGGACGACTTCTCGCCGGGCACGTACAACTAAGTCACAGCACCACTCTCGAAGGGTCGCGATGCGGGCACTCCCCCCAGGGAGAACCCCGCATCGCGACCCTTCGTCGTGCGGTCACGTAGTGTGGGCGACGCCTGAGGGGGGATGCGCGTGACCGATCCGACACCGCTCGTCGTGGCGGCGGTGCTCGTCGTCGTCGCGTTGCACGTCTGGTACGCGGTCATGCTCGGCCGCGTGCTCGAGCGGCTCGGGGCCGACGGATGGCGCGCGTGGGTACCGCTGCTCAACCAGGCGGAGGTGCTGCGCCTCGGCGGTGTGCCGCCGGTCGCCGCGGTGCTGCTGATCGTGCCGGTCGTGCAGCTCGTCGGTCTCGCCCTCGTCGGGGTCGCCGCGTCCCGGCTCAACGCGCACTTCGGCCGGGGGGCCGGCGCGACCGTGCTCGCCGTGCTCGCACCGCCGGTGTGGGCGACGCTGCTCGCCGGGGCGGCGACGGATGCGGGTCGCGACTCGCGCGTCGCGCAGACCGCCGCGTGGGCGGCATCGGCGGCCGGGGCGGACGTGTCCCACGCCCCCGCGACGAACCCGACGTCGGCGATCGAGCCGCCCGCCCGAATCCTGCCGCCCGCCGGCGGAGTGCCATTCGTGCCCGCCGCACCGGCCGAGCGCATCGTGCCGCCGCCGGGGCTTCTCACGCCACCCCCTGCCGTCGACCCCGACCCCGTCGAACGCACCGTCGTCGTCGAGCGGCGACCTGCGGCATCCTGGTCGCTCCAGGTCGAGGGCGGCCCGCGCCTGCCGCTCGCGGGCGATCGGGTCGTGCTCGGCCGTCGACCGCTCGGGGCGGGTGGTGGAGCCGTCGAGCTCGAGCTCCCCGACCCGACCCGCACCCTGTCGAAGGTGCACGCGCGTCTCGACTTCGCCGACGGGCGCTGGACGATCACCGACCTGCACGCGACGAACGGCGTGATCGTCGTCGACGAGCACGGTGCCGAGCGGCTGCTCGACCCGGGCGAGACCGCCCCGGTCGTCGAACGGGTGCTGCTCGGACGCGTCGCCGTCCGCATCCTCGCCGACGAGGGGGACGCATGACCGACGTACGCCTGGCCGTCGGCGCGGCCACCGACCCGGGGCTCCGCCGCGCGGTCAACGAGGACTCCCTCCTGGCCCGCAGCCCGGGGTTCGTCGTGGCCGACGGGATGGGCGGGCACGACGCGGGGGATCTCGCCTCCGCGACCGTCGTCGCCGCCTTCCGCGACCACCTGCCCGAGTCCGGGTTCGCCGACGTCTCCCACGTGCGCGATGCGCTGCGCGAGGCCGACGCCCGCGTCGGAGCACTCTCCGCCGGCACGCTGCGCGGCGCGGGCAGCACGGTCGCCGCCGCGATCCTCGTGCGTCACGACGACGCGCCGCACTGGCTCGTCGTCAACGTCGGCGACTCCCGCGTCTACCGGTTCGCGCACGGCCGCCTCGAGCAGCTCACCGTCGACCACTCCCTCGGCGGCCACGTCATCACGCGTGCGATCGGCGCCGCCGACAGCCTCGCCGACAGCTGGATGCTGCCCGTCGTCGCGGGGGAGCGGCTGCTCGTGTGCTCCGACGGGGTGCACTCCGAGGTCGACGACGACGTCATCCGTGCAGTGCTGGAGGGCGCCCCCGACCCCGAGGATGCCGCCCACGCGCTCGTCGACGAGGCGAAGCGCCGCGGGGGCCGCGACAACATCACGGCGCTCGTGGTCGACGTCGTCGCCTCGCCTGCCACGACCCTCGTCGACGACCTCGACGACACCCTCCCGGCGCGCCGATAGGCTGTGCGGCATGGCCCAGGCGAAGGACGAGTCCCCGCAGTCGCAGCCCGACGAGGAGATCGTCGTCGAGGAGGACGAGATCGTCGTCGAGGAGGCTCCGACCTCCGAGGCGCCGACCGCCACCGCGACCCTCACCGACGAAAAGGTGTCGTCCCCGCTCGGCGGCGAGCGCGTCGTCTACGTGAGCTCCCCGCTGCCGCCGCAGGCTCCGAGCAACCGGCTCGTCGGATCGCTGCTCGCCCTCGCCGGCGCGGTGCTGTTCGCCGTGCTGTACGGCCTCGTCGGCGCGGCGATGATCGCCCTGCGCGGCACCGGCGGCCTCACGATCGCCGACTTCCTCACCGACGCGATCTTCTGGATCCCGGTGCTCTTCTTCACGATCGGCTTCGTGCTCGTCGTGTTGCTCGTGAATCGCGCGGCGTGGTGGGCGCATGTGCTCGGCAGTCTCGTCGTCGCGATCGTCACCTACCTGGGCGCGGTGGGGATGCTGCTTCTCGTCACCGGCATCGTCGGGGCGAGCCCCGGCTTCGCGGCCGTCGCGACGAGCCCGTTCGTGATCGCCGCCGCGGTCGTCGCCCGCGAGGTCGCGATCTGGGTCGGGCTGCTCATCGCGCGCCGCGGGCAGCGCCTC
Organism: uncultured Microbacteriaceae bacterium; assembly: GCA_946481135.1. The sequence continues at coordinate 12,069 of CAMLMQ010000044.1, read as the reverse complement.
ACGGCGCGCCACCGCGCCGAGCGTGAGGCCTTCGACGCGGAGCAGGCCGGGAAGGCCGCCGATGGAGCGTCCACCCCTCGGGTCTAGCCTCCTCGTCGCGCTCTTCGTCGCGATCACCTGGGCCGCGTCGACCTTCGCCGTAGCGGGGCTCCTCGCCGTGCTGCTCGACCGCGACCCGATCACGACCCCTGCGCCCGTCTGGGTCGGACTCGTCGGCTTCGCCGTCGCCGGAGTCGTCGTGTGGCTCGGTGTCGCGTTCGGCGTCCGCGCGGCGGTCGCCTGGCCGACCGCCGTCGCCACCACGGCCCTCGTCTACCTCGCGGTCGCGGCCGCCGCCCTCCTCGTCTCGTTCGAACTCTTCGCCGAGCAGGCGACGAGTCCGTTCGTGATCGCGAGGGCGCTGCTTGCCGGTGTCGCCGTGCTCCTCACGCGGCTCGTGATGGGCCGACCCCCCAACGCGGGACTGTCGCACCGGGGACGCGGCTCCTAGCCTCGACTCAACGGGGGAGGAACGCATCCCCCTCGCGCTCGGCCGCTTCGGGGGGAACGGCCGGTCGCCCGCCTCCGGGGAGGTGATGATGACCTCCCTGTCTGAGATCCTCGTCATCCGCGGCCTCATGCCGATCACGAGCCTGGATGTCGCCTCGACCGACCCGGCCGGCGACGAGGCGCACGTGCGTGAGCTCGTCGAGGGCGGCGTCGTCACCGAGAGTCAGGTCGCGTCGGCGCGCGCCGCACAGCTCGGGCTGCCGTTCGTCGACTTGACCGAGTATCCGGTCGAGCGCAGCGCCGTCGCCCTCGTCGCGCCGCAACTGCTGCGCCGCCACGAGGTGCTGCCGATCGGGCGGGACGGCGACCGGCTGCTGCTCGCGATGGCCGACCCCCGGGATGTGCTCGCTCTCGACGACGTGCGCGCCGCGGTGAGCCTCCAGGTGCGTCCCGTCGTCGCCGAGCGCAGCGACCTCCTCGCCGCGATCGGGCGCTTCGTGCGCTCCGACGGAGAGCTGAGCGAACTCACGACGGCGATCGTCAAGGAGAACGAAGGGTCGTCGGCGAGCAGCCTCGTGCCCGTCGCCGAGGAGCCCGCCGAAGACGACGCGCCGATCGTACGGTTCGTCAACCTGCTCATCAGCCAGGCGATCGCCGACCACGCGTCCGACATCCACATCGAGCCCGCCGAGCGCGACATGAGCGTGCGCTACCGCATCGACGGTGTCCTGCACGAGATGCAGCGCGCGCCGAAGAACATCCAGAACGGCGTGATCTCGCGGCTCAAGATCATGTCGGACATCGACATCGCCGAGCGCCGCAAGCCGCAGGACGGGCGCATGAGCGTCATCCACGGCGGCAAGCAGATCGACCTGCGCGTCGCGACCCTGCCGACGGTGTTCGGCGAGAAGGTCGTCATGCGAATCCTCGACAACTCGATGACGGGGCTCGGGATGGATCAGCTGCGGCTGCTCGACCGCAACGCCGCCGTGTACAAGACGTCGTACTCGAAGCCCTACGGGATGATCCTCGTCACCGGCCCGACCGGCTCGGGCAAGTCGACGACCCTCTACACGACGCTGCATGAGGTCGCCCGTCCCGAGATCAACGTCATCACCGTCGAGGACCCGGTCGAGTACCGCATCCCCGGCATCAACCAGGTGCAGGTGAACCCCAAGGCGGGTCTGACCTTCGCGAGTGCGCTGCGCAGCATCCTCCGCTCCGACCCGGATGTCGTGCTGCTCGGTGAGATCCGCGACCACGAGACGGCGCAGATCGCGATCGAGGCGGCACTCACCGGGCACCTCGTGCTGAGCACCCTGCACACCAACGACGCGCCCTCCGCCGTGACCCGACTCACCGAGATGGGGATCGAGCCCTTCCTCGTGGGTTCGGCGCTCGACTGCATCGTCGCCCAGCGTCTCGCCCGCCGGCTCTGCGACCGGTGCAAGGAGCCCTACCAGCACGCGCCCGACGAACTGCAGGCCCTGCGCTTCCCGTCGGACGGCGGCGTGCCCACCATCTACCGCGCCGTCGGCTGCCCGTCGTGCTCGCACACCGGATACCGCGGGCGCATCGCGCTGCACGAGGTCATGCCCGTCACCGAGGAGATCGAGCGCCTCGCCGTCGCCCGGGCGTCGAGTGCCGAGATCGGGCGGGTTGCGATCGACCAGGGCATGAAGACGCTGCGTCAGGACGGGTGGGCCAAGGTGCTGCTCGGGCTGACGTCGATCGAGGAGATCCTCCGTGTCGTCGCCTAGCGACGGCATCCGACGGAGGGGGAGGCGCCCGTGAACAAGCCGCTCTATGAGATTCCGGTCACCGACCCGGCGAATCCGCCGCTCGGGGTGCCCGGGGCCGCCGCGCCGCCTCCGGCCGCGCCGCCGCCGCAGCCGCCGGGGTCGGCGCCCGTCGACCTCTCGCACCTACCGCCCCCCGCGGTCGCGAGCGTCGACCCGTCGACCCCGGCTCCCCCGTCCGCTGCCCCGGGGGCCATCCCCGGCTTCACCCCGGCCCCGACCGGCATGGGGCTGCGCATGCCCGACATCCCGCCGCCCGCCGCCGAGACGACGACGCCGCAGGTGATTCCCGCCGTGCCCGACTTCGAGGTGCTGCCGCCGCCGAGTCGCCGCTACGAGGAGTCGGCCAAGCCGGCCTTCGTCGCCGACGACTACACGGTCGCCGCGCGCGCCAAGGTCGACAACGACCTGCTCTACAGCCTCGAGTGCGTCGTCACCGAGGGGGGCTCCGACCTGCACATCTCGGCCGGCTCGACGCCCATGATTCGCATCGATGGCGCGCTCCGTCCCGTGCCGGGTCAGGACGTCTGGGACCGGGAGCGCGTCGCCGCGGCCCTGTACTCGCTGCTGAGCGACGAGCAGCGGGCCTACTTCGACGAGGTGCTCGAGCTCGATTTCGCGTTCACGCTCTCGGAGGAGTCGCGTTTCCGCGTCAACTTCTATCTGCAGCGCGGCGCGGTCGGTGCGGCGTTCCGTCTCATCCCGACCGAGATCAAGCCGCTCACCGCGCTCGGCATCCCCGAGTCGGTGGCGAACTTCGGGCAGCTGCCGCGTGGCCTCGTGCTCGTGACGGGGCCCACCGGCTCGGGCAAGTCGACGACCCTCGCGGCGCTCATCGACCTCGTCAACACGACGCGCGCCGACCACATCGTGACGGTCGAGGACCCGATCGAGTTCATCCATCCGAACAAGAAGGCGCTCGTCAACCAGCGCGAGGTCGGCGCCGACACCCAGTCGTTCGCGAACGCGCTCAAGCACGTGCTGCGTCAGGACCCCGACGTCATCCTCATCGGGGAGCTGCGCGATCTGGAGACGATCTCGGTGGCCCTCACCGCGGCCGAGACCGGTCACCTCGTCTTCGCGACGCTGCACACGCAGGATGCCGGCCAGACGATCGACCGCGTCATCGACGTCTTCCCGCCCCACCAGCAGGGCCAGGTGCGCACCCAGCTCGCCGCGACGCTCCAGGGCGTCGTGTGCCAGACGCTCGTGAAGAAGGCCGGCGGGAAGGGGCGCGCGGTCGCGACCGAGATCCTCGTCGCGACGCCCGCGATCGCCAACCTCATCCGCGAGGGCAAGACCTACCAGATCCGCTCGGCCCTGCAGGCGGGGCGGGCGAGCGGGATGCACACCATGGACCAGCATCTCGCCGACCTCGTCAACCGCGGCGAGATCACCTACGGCGCCGCCATCGAGAAGGTGCACGACCCCGAGGACTTCAAGCGGCTCGTGCACCGCACGACCGACACCTCGGCGGGCGCCTCGCTCAACCCCGAGTTCGGATCGAGGCTCTGACATGTCGATGCCCACCACGTACGCCTACAAGGGCCGGGATGCCGCCGGCAAGCTCGTCAAGGGCAAGGTCGAGGCGTCGAGCGAGGCGGCGGTCGTCAGCCGTCTCCGCACGATGGGGCTCAGTCCGATCGAGATCTCCGAGTCGGTCGGCGGGTCCGGCCTGCAGACCGAGCTCAACCTCGGGTTCCTCGAGAAGGGCGTCGGGCTCAAGGACCTCGCCGTCATGTCGCGGCAACTCGCGACCATGGTGTCGTCGGGCCTGTCGTTGCTGCGGGCGCTGACGATCCTCGCGGGACAGACTGAGAACAAGAAGCTGGCGCGCGCCCTCACGGCGATCCGCGGCCAGGTTGAGACGGGCTCGGCGCTCTCGGAGGCCTTCGCGCGGCAGGGCACGATGTTCCCGCCGATCATGATCCACCTCGTTCGGGCGGGCGAGGTCGGCGGCTTCCTCGACCAGTCGCTCGAGTCGATCGCGAAGATGTTCGAGGCCGACGTGAAGTTGCGTCAGACCATCAAGTCGGCGCTCACCTACCCGATCGTCGTGCTCGTCATGGCGATCGTCGCGGTCATCGCGATGCTCATCTTCATCGTGCCGATCTTCAAGAACATGTTCGCCGACCTCGGGGGCGAACTGCCGCTGCCGACCCAGGTGCTCGTCGTGCTGAGCGAGAACATGGTCTGGATGCTGCCGGTGCTCGTCGTCGCCGGCATCGTCGGCGCCGTCTGGTGGAGTCGCAACAAGTACCGCGACGAGGTGCGCGCGAAGGTCGACCCGCTGCGTCTGCGGCTGCCGGTCTTCGGGCTGCTCATGAAGAAGATCGCGATCGCCCGGTTCGCCCGCAACTTCTCGACGCTCACGAAGTCGGGCGTGCCCATCCTGCAGGCGCTCGCCGTCGTCGCCGACACGTCGGGCAACTGGGTCGTCGAGCAGGCGATCCGCAAGGTTCAGGACTCGGTGCGTTCGGGCCGATCGATCGCCGGCCCGCTCGGCGAGGAGCCGGTCTTTCCGCCGATGGTCGTGCAGATGATCGCGGTCGGCGAGGATGCCGGGTCGCTCGAGCTGATGCTCGGCAAGATCGGCGACTTCTACGACGAAGAGGTGCAGGCGACGACCGAGCAGCTCACGAGCCTCATCGAGCCGCTCATGATCGGGGTCATCGGGGTCATCATCGGCGGCATGATCACGGCGCTCTACATGCCGATGTTCTCGATCTTCCAGTACGTGCAGTAAGCCCTCCTGTACCCCGGTCCGCACAAGTGCCGACCCCAGCACTGGGGTCAGGATTCCGGCGTTTTGCCCCCCTTTGCGGGATTCCGCAGTGCTAACGCACCCCCCACCATCGTTGGTGGGGGGTCATTTATTGGGGGGCCACCCGTCCGACAACACTCCAAGGATGGGAATCGAAATGATTGCTGCACTGCACACGAAGCTCGGCGCCAAGAAGGCGGAGCTGAAGAACGACGACAAGGGCTTCACGCTCATCGAGCTGCTCGTCGTCATCCTCATCATCGGCGTCCTCGCCGCCATCGCGATCCCGGTCTTCCTGGGTCAGCAGGCGCAGGCGCAGGAGGCGGCCGCGAAGGCCAACCTCGCCAACGCGAAGATCGCCTACACCGCGTACCTCGTCTCGAATGAGGCCGGCGTGACTCTTCCGGTGTCCGACACCGTGCTTGCCGACCTCGAGGAGCTCGGCTTCCCGCAGGACGGAAGCGTCTCCATCGCCGCCGGTGGGACGGCATTCTGCCTTCAGACCGGCACGGGCGACGGCGCGTGGAGCCTGTCGTCGACGGCGAGTGAGCCGAGCAACTCCGCCTGCGCCGCGGGCTAAGACGAACCCAGCCCGGATGGGGCGTCACCTCGGGTGGCGCCCCATCCGCTGATTCATCACCACGCACGCACTCGGGAGGGGGGTCGCCGCGATGAACACCACCGCACTCACGGACGACGAGGGCTTCGGCCTCGTCGAGGCCGTCGTGTCGATGCTGATCCTCGCGACGCTCGCGATCGCCTTCCTGCCCGTGCTCATCACGGGACTCAAGCAGTCGGCGACCAACTCGACCCAGGCGTTCGCGACGCAGCTCGTCGCCGAGCGCATGAACCTCGCCCAGGCGGCCACGTCGTGCTCGGCGCTCACGCTCGTCGCCTCGAGCGGCCGCGAGACCGACCCGCGCGGCCAGGAGGTCGACATCACGACGACCGTGCAGGACTGCACCGCCGGCCGGGGCACCTACGCGGTCACCGCGACCGCCCGGCTCGTCGAGGACGGGGTCGTCACCGACCAACTCGCGGCGGCCTCGACCCTGGTCTACCTGCCATGAGCGGCCCGCGGCTGCTGCGCGACGACGAGGGGTTCACGCTCGTCGAGCTCGCCGTCGCGACGGCGGTGCTCAGCATCATCCTGCTCGCCGTCGGCGGGCTCATGGTCAGCACGACGCTCACGCAGCGCTCGGTCACGGCGATCAGCGACGCCACCACGAGCGCGCAGACGGCGGCCGACGGCATCCGCACCCAGGTGCGCAACGCCGCCGAGTTCCGGCTCACGACGGTCGACGGGCACGACCAACTGCTCATCGCCCGCATCGCGGGAGCCGGAAGCGCCGCGAGCTTCAGCTGCCGCGCCTGGTACTTCGCCCGCGACGAGCAGGAGCTGCGGGCGACCACGTGGCCCGTCGCCGGATCGACCGCGCTGCCGGCCCGCCCGAGCGACGTCGCGTCGTGGGCGCTCCTGCTGAGCGGCGTGACGCCGCGCTCCGGGTCCACGGATGTCTTCGGACCGCCCGTCGGCGGCACGATCGAAGTCGGCTTCGAGGTCGCGTCTGACGACCGCAACGAGCCGACGGCCATTCAGTTCACCGCCGCCATGAGCGGCAGCCAAGGAGGGGGCACGACGTGCTGGGACTGACGCGCAGGATGCGGGAGCTGGTTCGCAACGACGAGGGTGTGGCGCTGAGCGCCGTCGTCGGTCTCATGGCGGTGGGCGTCGTGCTCACGGCGGTCGTCGCGTCGTCGGTGGTCACCGCGACGGGCGTGACGACCTCGGTGCGCGCGGGCGTGCAGTCGCAGGCCGCCGCCGAGGCCGGAGTCGCCGCCGCCCGTAACGGACTCGTGAGCGGCACGTGCACCTCGACCTCCGGGCGCTACGCGAGCGCCACGGGCGCCGTGCCCGAGTACGTCGCGACGATCTGGACGAAGGTCTCGGGCGTGTGGGCCCGGGGCTGCCCGGCGAGCACGTCGGTCGAGACCCGCATCCTCTCCACCGGCTACGCCTCGAACGAGGGCGTCGACGGGGTGAGCGCCCGCGACCAGACCAACATCGAGGTCGTGCTCAGCACGCTCACCCCACCGCCCCCCACGCCCGACCCGACTCCGACGAACCCGCCCGTCACGCTGGTCGCGTCCGGCCCCGCCGTGTACGCCTACAACGCCGGCGGGTTCGGCGGCGCGGGGAAGCTCGTCTCCATCGACGGATCCAGTCCGAGCGTGCTCGTCAAGACCGGGGATGTCGTTTGCTCGGGCGGCAGCGCCGCGCAGGCCGACTGGGTCATCGACGGCGGCGCGTTCACCGTCAACGGCTCGTGCAACATCACGGGCACCGTCTGGGTCGACAAGGCGCTCACGGTCTCGGGCGGCCCGTCGATCGGCGGCAGCGCCGTCGCCGCGAGCATCATGGTCTCGGGGTCGAGCAAGATCAACGGCAGCGCGTGGGCGACGGGCGACGTCACCCTCGACGGCGGCGGGACGCAGGTCGGCGTCAACGTGACCGCGGGCGGCAACCTCCGGCTCACCGGCAGCGCCGTGGTGAAGAAGAACACGTGGGTGCAGCTGCACACCTCGCTCGACTGGGGCACCAACATCGCGGGCAACGCCGTGAGCCGCACGCTGAGCGTGCCGCAGTGGTCGAGCGGACTCGTCTCGGGCTCGACGACCACGACGAGCCCCAACTCGCCCGGCCCGAGCCCCTACGCGGCGCCGTCGCGCCCCGTCGTCGCCGACTGGGTCGACTTCGCCTACGCGGCGTCGGACTGGGTCGGCTTCACCGAGTACGTCGTGCCCGCCGGCACCAACTGCGACTACACGAAGCTCACGTCGATCGTGAACGGCTTCGCCGGCAACCCCGGCGTCATCGACGCGCGCAACTGCACGAACGCGATCGAGGTCTCGTCGTACCAGAAGCTCGCGCTCACGAACGACCTCGCGATCATCGCCAACCGGTTCAACCTCGCCGGCAGCGGCGGGTTCACGTCGAACGTCGACCGTCGCCTGTGGCTCATCAACCCCGACACGGTCGCCGACAGGCAGCCGACGTGCGGCGCCAACCAGTCGTTCCAGGTCGCCGGCGGATTCACCTTCGACGCCAAGCTCGACGTCATGATGTACAGCCCGTGCGCGATCAACATCGGCTCGAGCACCGTCTTCACCGGGCAGGTCTTCGCCGGTCAGGCGGTCATCGCGGGAGGTGCGCAGATCAAGTTCACCCCGGTCGGTCTGCCGGGCTGGAATCTGACGACCGGGGAGTCGGCCGCTTCGGAGCCGCAGGACCCGTCGCCCGACCCGTCGACGCCCCCCGTCGTCTACACCGAGGCCGACCGCACCGTCGTGTCGAACCGCATCGTCACGGAGAGCAACTGACCATGGCCGCGATCGCCGCGCTCGGCGTGCTGGGCACCCTCATCGGGTCGTTCCTCAACGTCGTCGTCTACCGCGTGCCGCGCGGCGCGTCGATCGTGTCGCCGCCGAGCGCGTGCGGGTCGTGCGGGCACGAGGTGCGGGGGTACGACAACATCCCGGTCGTGTCGTGGCTCGTGCTCCGCGGCCGGTGCCGCGACTGCGCGGCCCCGATCTCGGCCCGCTACCCGCTCGTCGAGCTCGGCGCGGCGATCGCGTTCGGGCTCGTCGCCTGGCGCTTCGTCGGCGACATCCCGGGAGCCTTCGCGGCCGGGGCGATCGGCGGCGGCGTAGCCGGCATCCTCGTGCTCGTCGCCTTCCTCTACCTCGCCGCGGTGAGCATCGCGCTCGCGCTCATCGACCTCGACACGCAGCGGCTGCCGAACGCGCTCGTGCTGCCGATGTACCCGGTCGGGGCGGCGCTGCTCGCCGGGGCGGCGCTCGCCTCGGGGCTCTGGCAACACCTGCTCTCGGCCGCGATCGGTCTCGCCGGCCTCGGCCTGTGCTACCTGCTGCTCGCCGTCGCGCGACCGGGCGCGATGGGCATGGGCGACGTCAAGCTCGCCGGAGCCCTCGGGCTCTTCCTCGGCTGGCTCGGACCCGAGTCGCTCGCCGTCGGCGCCATCGCCGGATTCCTGCTCGGCGGGGGTGCGGGCGTCGTGATGCTGCTCCGCGGCGCGGGACGCCGGGCGTCCCTGGCTTTCGGGCCGTGGCTGCTCGCCGGCGCGTGGGTCGGCATCCTCGCCGGTCCGGCCGTCGCCGACCTCTACCTCGGGGCCCTCGGGCTCCGCTGACGCCTCGCGCGTCATCACCGATAAAGAAGAACACGACACGGAATCGGGGGATCCGTCATGAAGAACATCGTCGGAGTCGACATCGGCAGCAACGCCGTGCGCGCTGTGGAGGTGACGGGCTACGACACCGCGAAGCCCACCATCGTGCGGCAACACGAGATCGTGCTGCCCGACACGTCCGTGCGGCGCGGGGAGGTGCTCGAGGTCGGCACCGTCACGACCGCGCTGCGCCGCCTGTGGGCGAACGGCCGGTTCAGCACGAAGGATGTCGTGCTCGGCCTCGGCGGACCGCGCATCTTCGCGCGCGACCTGAGCGTGCCCAAGGCACCGCTCGCCCAGATCCGCGAGTCGCTGCCCTTCCAGGTGCAGGACCTGCTGCCCGTGCCCGTGAGCGACGCGCTCCTGGACTTCTACCCGATCGCCGAGGAGGCGGGGGAGCACGGTCCCGCCGTCCGCGGAATGCTCGTCGCGGCGATCAAGGACGCCGTCGACGCCAACGTGTCGGCGGTGCTCGGCGCGGGGCTGCGTCCCGTGCACGTCGACCTGCTCGCGTTCGCCCTCACGCGCGCGCTCGCCCCGCGGCGCACCGCCCAGGGTCGGGACGTGCTCGTCTCGATCGGCGCATCGATGACGGATGTCGTGGTCGTCGACGACGGCGTGCCGCACTTCGTGCGCACCATCCCGAACGGAGGCGACGACGTCACCCGCACGATCGCGGCGCGCCTGCAACTCCCGCCCGAGCAGGCCGAGGCGGCGAAGCGCCTCGTCGGCATGGGTGGCCCGATGCTGCGCGCCGAGGACCGTCCCGTGCTCGAGGTGATCTACGAGGTCGTCGGCGAGCTGCTCGGCGCCATCCGCAGCACGCTGTCGTACTTCGGCTCCGCGAAGCCCGAGGAGATGCCCCGCCGCATCCTGCTCTCGGGCGGCGGCGCACAGCTCATCGGCCTGCCTAACGCGCTCTCCGAGGTGACAGGTCTTCCGGTCGTCGTGGCCGAACCGTTCTCGGCCGTGTCGCGCAGCCGCGGCGCGGGAGCGGTCGAACCCGCGCGGCAGCACGCGTTCACCGCCGCGTACGGTCTCGCGCTCGGGAGCCACGCATGAGCGCCCGGCCGGCCGTCGACCCGAAGCTGCCGCTCGGCGGCGAGCCCCGCGTGCAGCTGCTGCCGCAGTCGGTGCGCGAGCGCGCCCGGGCGGCGGCGACGCGTCGTCGCCTCGCGATGGTCGTCGTTCTCGCCCTCGTCGTCGTGGGCGGCGGCTACGCCTACGCCTTCATGCGCAACGTGACCGCGCAGATGCAGCTCGAGCTCGCCCGGCAGGCGACCCAGGAGGTGCTCGCCGAGCAGGCGCAGTACTCGGAGGGGACGCGCGCCGCGGCCCTCGTGACCGGCATCCGGGCGGCCCAGCAGGGCGTCACGGCCCACGAGATCACGTGGGACCAGGTGCTCGACGACATCCGCGGGATGCTTCCCGAGGGCACGACCCTCGACGAGGCGACCGTCATCGTGCAGGCGCCGTGGGAGCCCGCACTCTCGGTCGAGGGCCCGCTGCGCGCCCCGCGCCTCGCGACGCTCACCCTCACCTTCGTCGGACCCAACATCGTCGACCCGGTCACGACGACGACCCGGCTGTCGCAGCTCTCGGGCTTCGTCGACGCACGCTTCGACTCGTCGACGTTCAGCGAGACCGGGTACCGCACCGTGGTGCGCGTCATGCTCGACGCCGACGCGACGTCGGGCCGGTTCGCCGCAGCGGTCGACGGAACGGACGACGAGCCCGCCGACGAACCGACGAGCCAGGCCGAAGGGGGTAACGGATGACCGCGTCACGACTGTGGACCGTGGGCGCCGTCGCGCTCATCGCCGCGATCCTCGCCCTCGGATGGTTCCTCGGCATCGCGCCGCTCCTCGCCCAGGCGTCCACCGCGGATGCCGAGCGCGTCGGAGTCGAAGGCCAGACCGCCGCGCAGCGTGCGCAGTTGGAGGTCATGAAGGCCGACTTCGAACGGCTCGACGAGATCCTCGCCGAGCTCGACCCGCTGCAGGACAGCATCCCCGAGTACGAAGGCACCGAGCTCTTCGCCGCCTACGTCTCGACCGTCGCGGCGCAGCACGAGATCACCGTCACGTCGTACGTCGCGAGCGAGATGCCGTTCGGCGGCGCCGTCGTCGAGGGGGAGGCGACCACGACGTCGAGCGGCACCGGGGGGCCCGCGCTCACGACGGCGGCGGGGACCGTCTACGCGCTGCCGATCACGATCGCGTTCGAGGGAACGCCCGAGGCCGTCACGGATGCCGTGCGCACCCTCCAGTCGGGACCGAGGCTCTTCCTCGTGCAGAATCTGTCGTTCAGTCGTGGCACGGGAGGCACGCCCTCGGCGACGGTGAGCGGCTACATCTTCCTGCTCACCGACCGCGCGCTCGCCGCGACCCCCGACCAGGCCGCCGCGACCCCCGCCGACGGGGTGCCGGGCACGACCTATCAGGTGCCCGACCTCGAAGAGGCGATGCCGGAGTGGCTCGGCGGCGACGGCGAGGCGCCGAACGAGGTGATCGACGGCGCGACGCCGACGCCGACACCGACGGAGACTCCGACGCCGTAATCCGCCGTCACATTGCAGGCACACACCCGGTCGACTACACTCGACCGGGTGTGTGCTCTCGCACACGTCTCCCCATGCGCGAACCGATCCCGGTCGATGCTGCGCGCGGCGAGACCCACGGCATATCCGGGGCGCAGTGCCGGCGGGGTTCCCCGCCGGATCCGGATCCCGATGGAACGACATCATCCATCACTGTCACCGTGCAGT
>CAMLMQ010000043.1 GCA_946481135.1 uncultured Microbacteriaceae bacterium | reverse complement strand
TCCAGAAGAAGGACCGCGAGATCGCGCTGCACGGCTACGAGTCGGGCCGCATCGTGCGTCTGCCCGGCGGCGAGTACGTCGAGGTGCACCAGCCGCTCAGCGACTACGAGCGCTGGCGTCTGGTCTCCTACGAGGACTACAAGCCTCTCATGGTGCGCCCCGACGCGCGCGGCCGCATCTCGGTGATGCAGCGCGTGCGGGCGAGCATCTCGCGTCTGTTCTTCGAGGACCGCATCGCGCCGGTCACGAAGAGCGAGCTGGAGCAGTCCTCGCACCACTGAGCGACCTCTGCCGAGGGCCGATCCGCCGACAGCCGCGGATCGGCCCTCGTCGTTCGGCCCCGGCGCAGGCTGGAGTCATGACCGACTCCCCCGCTCCCCGGCAGTTCACGGCCGGTATGCGCGAACGCCTGCTGCTGCGTCGCATCGTCGTCCTCGACGGCGCCCTCGACGACGACAACGGCACACTCCTCGCGACCCAGCTGCTCACGCTCGCCGACGAGGATCCTCGCGCCGACATCGCCCTCTGGATCCACTCCCCCGGCGGCTCGGTGCCGTCGATGCTCGCGATCCGCGACGTCATGCGGCTCGTGCCGTGCGACGTCGCGACCCTCGCCCTCGGGCTCGCCTGCAGCGCGGGCCAGTTCCTGCTGTCGTCGGGCACCCGCGGCAAGCGGTTCGCCCTGCCGCACGCCCGCATCCTCATGCACCAGGGTTCGGCGGGGATCGGGGGTTCCGCCGTCGAGATCGAACTGCAGGCCGGGGACCTCCGTCACACCCGCGACACGGTGCTCGGGCTCATCGCCGAGGACACCGGGCAGAGCGTCGAGCGGATCTTCGAGGACTCCCTTCACGACCGCTGGTACTCCGCGTCCGAGGCGCTCGAGTACGGCTTCGTGGACGCGGTCGTCTCCTCGTTCGGCGAGGTGATGCCCGACCGCGGTCGGGCGGCCGGAATCGGGGTCGCGCCGTGAACAACTATCTGATCCCGAACGTCGTCGCGACGCATCCGCGCGGCGACCGCATCATGGATGTCTACTCCCACCTGCTGAGCGAACGGATTGTCTACCTCGGCACGGCGCTCGATGCCGGTGTGGCGAACGCGCTCATCGCCCAGCTCCTGCACCTCGAAGCCGACTCCCCGGGTCGCGAGATCTCCCTGTACATCAACTGCGAGGGCGGCGACCCGTCGGCGATGCTCGCGGTCTACGACACGATGCGCTACGTGCAGTCGCCCGTCGCGACGACCTGTGTCGGTCAGGCCGTCGCCGTCGGGGCGGTGCTGCTCGCCGCGGGCGAGCCGGGGCGCCGCGCGGCGCTGCCGCACGCGCGCATCGTGCTCCACCAGCCGGCCGGGCAGGGCCGGGGCACCATCCCCGACCTCATCCTCGCGGCCGACGAGATCGTCCGCGTTCGCGGGGAACTGGAACAGATCCTCGCCGATCACACCGGACAGAGCGCCGAGACCTTGCGGCGCGACACCGACCGCGACCGGGTCTTCACGGCGACCGCGGCCCGCGACTACGGCGTGCTCGACGAGGTGCTCGAGCCGCGTGCGGTGGCCCTCAGGCCGCGAGCGACAGCGTGACGCGACGGGGCTCGGCCGACCGTCGTCCGAGCTCGCGCGCGACGTCGGAGAGGAGGTCGGCCACGGTCGTCTCGAGCGCCCCCGCGACGGCGGCCACCATCTCGCTCGAGGCCTCCTTGCGGCCCCGCTCGATCTCGGAGAGGTACTGCGGCGAGATGCCCGCCCGACGCGCCGTCTCGACGAGCGTCTGCTCGCGGTCGACGCGCGTCTCGCGCAGCTGACGGCCGAGCACGTCGCGGAACAGCGGTTCGGGCTCCGTCGTGCGGCGGCGGGGGGCGTTCTCGATCGGGGTCACATCGGCCATGCTTCACGCTACTCGCGGCCGGCTCCCGCCACCGAGTCGTTCCGCCCAGGGCAGAACCGCGGTCAGGGGATGATGCGCGCGGCCCCGCGATCCGCGGGGAAGAACCGACGCATGTACTCCGCGGCGTCGGTGAAGCCGAGGCGGTCGTAGAAGCCGCCCGCGCGGCGGCTCGCGACGGTCAGCTGGGTGACCCCGCGCCGTTCGCATTCGGCTTCGACGGCGCGGACGAGCATCGTGCCGTACGAGCGCCCGCGGGCGTCCTCGTCGACGACGATCTCCTGCAACTGCGCCGACGGGCCGTTCGTGGCCAGCAGCGGCACGACCGTCGTGAGCGCATACCCGCCGAGCCGGTCGGAGCCGTCGTCGACGACGAGCAGGAGCACACTCGGATGCTGCCCCGCGAAGTACGCCGCGAGGGTCGCGTCGTACGCCTCGCGGTCGGGCGAGAACGCGTGACCGAGTTGCTGGACGAGCGCGAACAGGGCGTCCTCGTCGCCGGGACGGGCCTCACGCACGCTCGCGGTCATCGGCTCAGCGTGCGAAGAAGTTGCGGTAGTACTCGTACTGCCAGCCGACCACGCCGATCAGCACGATCGGCGCGCCGAGGAAGATGATCCACACGCCGACGGCGAGTCCGAGGAACATGAGCGCGAGCCCGAAGGAGAGCACGAGCGGCCACCAGCTCCACGGGCTGAAGTGCCCGATCTCCGGGTCGCCGTCGTCGATGTCGGCCGTCGCGCTGTCCTCGGGCAACTCGCCGCCCTGAGCACGCTTGGTGATCGTGATGTAGAACGCGAGGAACACCGACATGACGGCGCCGAGGCCGATGGCGATCGTCCCGACCCACTCGACACCCTGCGCGGTGATCGAGGAGGCCCCCTCGGCGGGCGTGTTGGCGTGATCGAGCAGCACCCAGATCGTGTACGCCGCGGCGGCCAGGCCGAAGAAGGCGGCCAGCAGCCAGAAGATGTTGGCGTTGACGCGCACTTACTTCACCTCTCCATCGGCGAGATCGAGGACCGGTCGCTCGGGCGCATCCTTGATCGGCCCCACGCCGACCTGCGGACCCGCCTCCGGGTGATGCAGGTCGAACGCCGGCGACTCCGAGCGGATGCGCGGGATCGTCACGAAGTTGTGGCGCGGCGGCGGGCACGAGGTGGCCCATTCGAGCGACCGCGAGTTGCCCCACGGATCGTCGACGGTGACCTTCTCGCCGCGGCGGGCGGTGACGAAGACGTTGAGGAAGAACGGCAGCATCGAGGCCGCGAGCACCATGGCGCCGACCGTCGAAAGCTGGTTCATCCAGGTGAGGCCGTCCTCGGGCAGGTAGCTCCAGTAGCGCCGCACGCCGCCCATGACACCGATCCAGTGCTGGATGAGGAACGTCATGTGGAAGCCGATGAACAGCAGCCAGAAGTGCACCTTGCCGAGCGTCTCGTTGAGCATCTTGCCGGTCCACTTGGGCCACCAGAAGTAGAAGCCCGAGAACATCGCGAAGACGACCGTGCCGAACACGACGTAGTGGAAGTGCGCGACGACGAAGTAGGTGTCGGAGACGTGGAAGTCCAGCGGCGGGCTCGCGAGGATGACGCCCGTGAGACCACCGAAGGTGAAGGTGATGAGGAAGCCGATCGCCCACAGCATGGGGGTCTCGAAGGTCACCGATCCCCGCCACATCGTGCCGACCCAGTTGAAGATCTTCACGCCCGTCGGCACCGCGATGAGCATCGTGAGCAGCGCGAAGAACGGCAGCAGCACCGATCCCGTGACGTACATGTGGTGGGCCCAGACCGTGACCGAGAGGGCCGCGATCGCGATCGTCGCGTAGATGAGGGTCTTGTAGCCGAAGATCGGCTTGCGGCTGAAGACCGGCAGGACCTCGGAGATGATGCCGAAGAACGGCAGCGCGATGATGTACACCTCGGGGTGCCCGAAGAACCAGAACAGGTGCTGCCAGAGGATGGCGCCGCCGTTCGCGGGGTCGAGCAGGTGCGAGCCGAACACCCGGTCGGCGCCGAGCGCGAAGAGGCCCGCCGCGAGCACCGGGAAGGCGAGCAGCACGAGGATCGACGTGACGAGCACGTTCCACGTGAAGATCGGCATGCGGAACATCGTCATGCCCGGGGCGCGCATCGTGATGATCGTCGTGATGAAGTTCACGGCGCCGAGGATCGTGCCGAAGCCCGCGAGGGCGAGACCGAAGACCCAGAGGTTGCCGCCGAGGCCGGGGGTGAACGTCGTGTTCGACAGCGGTGCGTAGGCGAACCACCCGAACGACGCCGCACCCTGCGGGGTGAGGTAGCCGCTCACTGTGATGATGCCGCCGAAGAGGTAGAGCCAGTACGCGAAGGAGTTGAGCCGCGGGAAGGCCACGTCGGGAGCGCCGATCTGCAGCGGCATCGCGACGTTCGCGAAACCCGCGAAGAGCGGTGTCGCGAACAGCAGCAGCATGATCGTGCCGTGCATCGTGAAGAGCTGGTTGTACTGCTCACCGCTCGCGACGAGCGTCGAGCCCGGCTCCCACAGCTGCGCGCGGATGACGAGGGCCATGACGCCGCCGAGGCAGAAGAAGATGAACGACGAGATCAGGTAGAGGTACCCGATCGTCTTGTGGTCGGTGGTCGTGATCCACTTGACGATCACGTTGCCCTTGCGTTCGACCTTCGACGCGCCGAACGTCGACTGCTGCGGGGCGGTCGCGGTGCTCATTCGTTCTCCTCGGACGGCGCGCCGGTGCCCGGCAGGTTCTGGTTCACGTTGTAGGTCGCGTCGAGCTGACCTTCGCGCAACTGCTCCATCTGCGCGTCGAACTCGGCGCGCGAGACGACCTTGACGGTGAAGAGCATCTGCGAGTGGTACTCACCGCACAGCTCGGCGCACTTGCCGGCGTACGTGCCCTCCTTGAGCGGCGTGAAGAACATGTAGTTCGTGCGCGCCGGGATCATGTCCTTCTTGTAGAGGAAGTCGACGATCCAGAAGGAGTGGATGACATCGCGCGATTCGATCGAGATCTCGACCGACTCGTTGACGGGCAGATAGAGCACCGGGAGTTCGTCGACATCGACGAACTGGCCGTCGGACTCCTGACCCTGGATGCCGACCTCGTAGCGGTTCTCGTCGACGTAGTTGAAGTCCCACGACCAGCGCTTGCCGAAGACCTCGATGCGCACGTCCGGGTCGGGGATGGGCTCTTCGATGGCCGCCTGATCACGCGCGGTGAAGGCGAAGAAGCCGAGCACGAGGATGAACGGGACGATCGTGTAGAAGATCTCGATCGGGAGGTTGTAGCGCAGCTGCACCGGGAGGCCGGTCTGGCCCTTGCGCCGGCGGTACACGACGGCCGCCCAGATGATGAGCGCCCACGTGACGACGCCGACGACGAGCAGCACGATCCAGGAGTTCACCCAGAGGGCCGTGATGCGGTCGGTGTGGTCGGTCGCGCCGACCGACCCTTCGGGCAGGAAGCCGATGGTCTGCGCCTGGGTGCACCCGGCCAGGACGACGGCGACGACCGCTCCGATGGGGAGCATGGCCCAACGCGCCAGCTTCGACTTCGCCATTCTCGACGACGGGGGGCGAGTTGAGCGCACCGGTGAACCTCTCAGGAAAGAAGGACGATCTCCTGAGCCGAGTCTAGTGCGTCACGCGACGGCCCGAGCCGCACCCACGCCGCGGCGGACCACTCGGTGGGACGCTCCGCGCGTCAGTGGAAGCTGTCGCCGCAGGCGCACGAACCCTGCGCGTTCGGGTTGTCGATCGTGAAGCCCTGCTTCTGGATCGAGTCCTCGAAGTCGATCGCGGCACCGTCGAGGTAGGGCACGCTCATCTTGTCGACGACGACCTCGACCCCGTCGAAGTCGACGGTCGCGTCGCCCTCCAGCAGGCGCTCGTCGAAGTAGAGCTGGTAGATGAGGCCGCTGCACCCTCCCGGCTGCACGGCGACGCGCAGCCGCAGGTCGTCGCGACCCTCCTGGGCGAGCAGGTTCTTCACCTTGGTCGCCGCGGTGTCGGTGAGCTTCACGCCGTGGGTGGTGAGGGCGGTGTCCGTCATGATCGCGATTCTACGCGCGCCCGCCGCGATTCGCCGGAGCGGGGCGCGACGTCGCGTCAGGCGGTGCGCTCCCCCAGCCGGGCGAGCAGCAGCGCCTCGGCGAGGATGGCGCGGCGCAGCGTCGGCAGGTGCACCGACTCGTTGGGACTATGCGCCCGCGAGTCGGGGTCCTCGACCCCCGTGATGAGGATCTGCGCGCCCGGGAACATCTCGACGAGGTCGGCGATGAACGGGATCGATCCGCCCGCCCCGATCTGCACCGCCTCGTTCCCGTAGGCCTCGGTCATCGTCTCGAGGGCGTCTCCGGCGGCCCAGCCGCTCACGTCGACGAGGAACGGGTTGCCGCTGTCGACCTCCTCGATCACGAGCTCGGCTCCGAACGGCACGTGCGCCCGCAGGTGCGCCTCGATCGCCGCATACGCGTCCTGCCAGGTCTGCCCCGGCGCGATGCGGGCGCTCAGCCGCACCCGCACGCTCGGCACGAGCGTGTTCGAGGCGTTGCGGATGCTGGGGAGGTCCATCCCCGTCACGGTGATCGACGGCTGGTACCAGAGGCGGGAGAGGATCTCGCCGGTGCCGATCGGAGCCGCCGAGTCGAGCAGCCCCGACTCCGCGCGGAGCTTGGCCTCGTCGTAGTCGGGGGTCGTCGCATCGTGCGCCGTGAGGCCCTCGACGGCGACCGAGCCGTCGGCGTCCCACAGCGTCGAGAGCAGCTTCACGGCGGCCATCGGGGCGTCCGGCACGGCGCCGCCCATCATCCCGGAGTGGCTCGCGTGGGCGAGGGTCGTGAGGCGGAAGTTGAAGGCGACCGCGCCGCGCAGCGCGATCGTCAGCGCGGGCGTCTCGGTGTCCCAGTTGCCGGAGTCGGCCACGACGATGACGTCGGCGGCGAGCCGATCGCGGTAGCGCTCGAGCAGCGCGGGCAGCGAGCGGGAGCCGAACTCCTCCTCGCCCTCGATGAACAGCACGAGCCCGACGTCGAGGTCGTCGCCGAGCACCGACGTGATCGCCCGGATCGCGCCCACGTGGGCGAGCACGCCCGCCTTGTCGTCCGCGGCGCCGCGCCCGTAGAGGCGGTCGCCGCGCAGCGTCGGCTCGTAGGGCGCCGACTCCCACGCGTCGTCGTCGCCGGGCGGCTGCACGTCGTGGTGGGCGTAGAGCAGGATCGTCGGCTTGCCGCCCCGAGCCGCCCGCGTCGCGAGCACGGCGGGCAGGCCGAGCGTCCCCGACTCCCCGATCGGCGCGCGCACGATCTCGACGTCGTCGAACACTCCCGTGTCGACGGCGAGGGCTCGCACGGCCTCCGCGCTGGCCTCGACGTGGGTGGGATCGAACCCGTCCCACGACACCGACGGGATGCGCACGAGGCGCGACAGGTCGGCGACGGCGGTCGGGAATCCGGCGGCGACCGCCTCCCGGAGCTCGTCGGCGTGCGGGGTCGGGGCGGCGGATTCCGGCATGCCGGTAATCTTAAGTCGTGGCCCGTGCATCCCGTTCCGAACCCGCGACTCCCGCCGAGCCCGAGCAGCCCGTGAGCGGCAAGGGTCACGCGACCCCGACGCGCAAGGAGCAGGAGGCCGCGCGCCGCCGTCCGCTCGTGCCGAAGGACCGCCGTCTCGCCGCGAAGCAGAACCGCCAGGCGATGGCGACCGAGCGCGAGAAGGCCCGGCTCGGCATGGCCGCGGGCGAGGAGCGGTACCTCCCGATCCGCGACAAGGGCCCGCAGAAGCGCTACGTGCGCGACTTCGTCGACGCCCGGTTCAGCGCGGGCGAGATCCTCATGCCGATCCTCATCCTCGTCATCCTGACCTGGTTCGTGCCCGCGATCGCCGACTACGCGTTCCTCGCGTTCTGGGCGGTCTTCGTGCTCGTCGTGATCGACTGCGTCGTGCTCGGGTTCCAGGTGCGCACGCGTCTCCGCGCGAAGTTCGGCGCGACGAAGGTCGAGCGCGGCGTGCGGTGGTACGCGGCGATGCGGGCCATCCAGATGCGCTTCCTGCGCCTGCCGAAGCCGCAGGTCAAGCGCGGGCAGTACCCGAGCTGAGCCGACGCAGTCCCCGGTTGATCGAGCGCGCCCAGAACGGGCCGCGGTAGAGGAACGCCGTGTAGCCCTGCACGAGGGTCGCCCCGGCGTCGAGGCGATCGCGAACGTCGCGGGCGGTATCCACTCCCCCGACGGAGACGAGCACGAAGTCGTCGGGGACGGCCGCCCGGAGCAACCTCAGGATCTCGAGCGAGCGCGCGGCGAGCGGCGCGCCCGAGAGCCCGCCCTCCCCCGCCGCCGCGACGACGGCCGGGTCGGTGCGCAGTCCCGCACGCGAGATCGTCGTGTTCGTCGCGACGAGGCCCGGAAGGCCGAGCCGCACACTGAGCTCGGCGATGCGCAGCGCCTGCTCGTCGGTGAGGTCCGGCGCGATCTTGACGAGCACGGGCACCCCACCCGCGGCATCCCGCACCGCGGTCAGCAGCGGCTCGAGCTGATCGAGCTCCTGCAGTCCCCGCAGGCCGGGCGTGTTCGGCGAGCTGACGTTGACGACGAGGTAGTCGGCGAGTGGAGCCAGGAGCCGGGTCGAGGCGAGGTAGTCGTCGAGCGCATCGTCGACGGCGACCACGCGCGACTTGCCGATGTTGACCCCGATGACGGGTCGCCCGGCGCGTCGTCGCGCGCGGTCGATCCGACGCGCCGCGGCCTCGGCCCCCGCGTTGTTGAACCCCATCCGGTTGATCACCGCCCGATCGGCGACGAGGCGGAAGAGGCGTGGGCGGGGGTTGCCGGGTTGGGGAACCGCGGTGATCGTCCCGACCTCGACGTGACCGAAGCCGAGCACGCCGAGGCCGCGGATCGCGGCGGCCTCCTTGTCGAAGCCGGCCGCGAGGCCGAACGGTGACGGGAACCGCAGCCCGAGCGCCTCGACGGCGAGCGACGGATGCGGTCGGCTCAGTCCGGTGAGGACGCCGGGGAGCCGGCGGATGACGGCGAACGCGAGGTGGTGGGCCGTCTCGGGGTCCATCCGGCTGAGCACCAGTCGGAACAGGAGCGCATAGAGCCCCGAGGAAGCAGCCATCGCTCCCCAGGCTAGTAGGTCGGGGCTACTGGGCGGGCTCGGCGTTGGCGTTCTCGACCCGCAGCAGCGAGATCGCCGACTCGAAGTCGTCGAGGGAGTCGAAGCCCTGGTACACGCTCGCGAAGCGCAGATAGGCGACCTCGTCGAGTTCGCGCAGCGGCGGGAGGATGGCGAGGCCGATCTCGTTCGCGTCGATCTGGGAGACGCCCGTGGCCCGGATCGACTCCTCGACGCGCTGGGCGAGCAGCGAGAGGTCGGCGTCGGTCACCGGACGACCCTGGCAGGCCTTCCGCACGCCCGCGACGATCTTCTCGCGGCTGAACGGCTCGACGATCCCCGACCGCTTGATCACCGAGAGGCTCGCCGTCTCGGTCGTCGAGAATCGACGCCCGCACTCGGGGCACTGTCGCCGTCGGCGGATCGACAGCCCGTCGTCGCTCGTGCGGGAGTCGACGACCCGGCTGTCGGGGTGGCGGCAGAAGGGGCAGAACATGGTGGCACCAGGATAGGCGGCGCGGGGCGCCTACGCCCGGAAGCGGAGGTCGACGGCGTCGCCGTGGGCCGGGAGGTGCTCGGCGTCGCTCATCGCGCGGATGTGCGGGGCGACCGCACGGAGCGCCTCGCGGTCGTAGCGCACGACCTGCTGCGGGCGCAGGAAGGTCGCCGCCGAGATCCCCGACGTGAACCGCGCGGTGCCGCCCGTCGGGAGGATGTGGTTCGACCCCGCGAGATAGTCGCCGAGGCTCACCGGCGAGTAGGGCCCCACGAAGATCGCGCCGGCGTGCGAGATGCGGGCGAGCACGTCATCGGGGTCGGCGGTGTGGATCTCCAGGTGCTCGGGTGCGTAGGCGTCGCTCACGCGCGCCGCGGTCGCGAGGTCGTCGACGAGCACGATCGCCGATTGCGCGCCGGCCAGCGCCGTCCGGACGCGGTCGCGGGCCGACGTCTCCGCGACCTGACGTTCCAGCTCGGCGAGCACGGCATCCCGCAGCCCGGGGGCGTCGGTGACGAGCACCGCCGCGGCGACCTCGTCGTGCTCCGCCTGGCTGATCAGGTCGGCGGCGACGAACGCCGGTTCGGCCGTCGCGTCGGCGATCACGAGCACCTCGGAGGGACCGGCCTCGGCGTCGATCCCGACGTCCCCCTGCACGACCCGCTTCGCGGCCGCGACGTAGACGTTGCCGGGCCCCGCGACGACGTCGACCGGTTCGAGGCCGAGTTGCGGGACGCCGTAGGCGAGCGCGCCGATCGCCCCCGCACCGCCCATCGCGTAGACCTCGTCGACGCCGAGCAGGCCCGCCGCACCGAGGATGAGCGGGTGGATGCCGTGCGCGAAGTCGCGCTGCGGCGGGGACGCGAGCGCGATCGAGCCGACACCCGCGATCTGCGCGGGCACGACGTTCATGACGACGCTCGACGGGTACACGGCCTTGCCGCCGGGGATGTAGAGACCGACCCGGTCGACGGGCTGCCACCGCTGGGTGATCCGGGCGCCGTCGTCGAGCACGGTCTCGGCGGGGGCGGGCACCTGGGCGCGGCTCGCCGAACGCTCCCGTCCGATGACCTCCTCGAGGGCCGCGCGGATCACGCGCGGCAGCCGCGCGACCGCGTCGGTGATCGCGGCGGGGTCGACGCGGATGCCGGACGCGCGGCCGCCGTCGAAGCGTTCGGCCTGGTCGTCGAGAGCCGCGACACCGCGCTCGCGGACCGCACGGACGAGGTCGGTCGCCGCCGGGATCGCGGCCGAGACGTCGACCTCGGCCCGATGGACGAGCGCCCGCAGCTCGGAAGAGGTGGGCCGGCGTCCGCGGAGGTCGATCGTCTGGATCATGGCCCGTCCATGCTACGGCGCGGAATACCCCTCGTCCGGACGCGGTTGGATCGCAGAGTGGAACCCCGAATCACCGACGACCTCTCCGCCTTCAAGCTGGCGTTCCGACGCCACGCCGCGGGTGTCGCCGTCGTGACGGGTCGCACCCCCGACGGCGTCCCGGTCGGCTTCACCGCGACGTCCCTCGCCTCGCTCGCGGCCGTGCCGCCGCTCGCGACGTTCAACATGGCGCGCATCTCGAGCGCCTGGCCCGCGATCGCGGGGACCGACCACGTGGTCGTGCACCTGCTCGGCGCACGGAACCGGGGGCTCGCCGACCGGCTCTCCGGCCCGCACGACGCGCGCTTCACGGGCGACCACTGGCATCCCGGTCCGCTCGGGCTGCCGCTGCTCGACGACGTGCCGGCCTGGATGCTGGGCCGCATCGTCGAGCGCGTGCCGGTCGCCGACAACGCGGTCGTCGTCGTGCAGATCGAGGACGGCGGCCTCGGGGCCGAGGACGAGGCCCTGCTCTACCACGAGCGCACCTACATGACCCCCGGCGGGATCGCCGAGGGCTGATCGCTCAGCGCGGGCCGAAGGCGAAGACGCCCGCGGGGTCGACCCGACGTCGCGTCTCGACCAACCGCGCGAAGACCTCCTCGGGCCACGCGGCCCGGAACCCCTGCTCGTCGTCGACGTCACCCCAGTGGACGGTGGTCTTCGGCGCGATCCACCGCCCGATCGCCGTGCGGAACCGCGCCGTCGCCGCGGGCAGCACCTCGTCGAAGAGCGCCGGGTCGGGCGCCCCGATCACGTGGATCGCGAAGGCGCCGTCGCGTCCGCCGACCGCCGAGCCGCCCTCGACATCCCGCGCCGTCGCGCCACCCAGGTGACGCAGCTCGATCGCGAGATACGGCAGCGGAGCGGCGGGCGAGAACAGCCCCGTGAGCGTCTCGGCGAACTCCGCGTCGAGGCTCGTCAGCAACGCACCCCAGCCCCAGCCGGGGCCGGGCTCCGTCGGGTCGGCGTGGATCTGCGCGACGTCGGCGAGCGGCATCGGACCGAGCGCGTCGACCTCGACGGGGGCGAGGGCGCGCAGCGGCGCCGCAAGCCGCTCCCCCTCGTCCGCGCCGCCGGGGTAGGCGAATCGGACGGTTGTGAGGAAGCGCCCGCGCACGGGCTCCGGGACGACGTCGAGGTCGGGGAAGCGCAGCTGGATCAGCGAGGTCGTGACGTCGTCGGGGGCCGAGGCGGTCCACGCGATCCACCCCCGCAACACGTCGGCGGCGTGGGCGGCGTCGAAGGTGAGGCTGCCCGCGTAGAGCTCGGGCAGGCGCACGAGGCGCACGCGCACCTCGGTCACGACGCCGAACCCGCCCTTGCCGCCGCGTACCGCCCAGTAGAGGTCGGCGTCGCCCTCGGGGCTCGCGTCGACGACGTCGCCCGAGGCCGTGACGACGGTCGCGCCGAGGAGGTGGTCCGACGAGAAGCCGTGGCTGCGCGCCAACGGGCCGAGACCGCCGCCGAGCAGGTAGCCCACGGCGCCGACCGAGGCCGCCGACCCCGTCACGGGGGCGAGACCGTGCGGGGCCGCGGCCGCGACGACCTGCGACCAGAGCACCCCTGCGCCGATCGTCGCGGTGTCGCCGTCGATGTGGAGCGCGTCGAGCCGCCGGGTGGTGATCAGCATCCCGTCGGTGATCGGATGGTGGGCCCCGTGGCCGGTCGCCTGCACGCGCACCGGCATCCCGTGCTCCGCCGCGAAGCGCACCGCGGTGACGACGTCGTCGGTCGACGCGACGCCGACGACGAGCTGCGGACGGTGGGTCACGGCCAGGTTGAAGCCGGACACCTCCTGGTCGAAGCCGGCGTCGCCGGGCTCGAGGACGGGACCGGAGACGCGGGGGGCGAGTTCGTGCATGTCGGCAGGCTAGCGCCGTCCCCCGACGCGAGAACAGCACGTGCGGCCGCTGCAACCCGCCCGCAACTCAGACGAGGCAGTTCGGGCCGAGGAGGCTCTTGAGCTCGCCGTAGAGATCGGCCGTCACGGTGACCGGGTAGGGCACCTCGAACATCCGCACGGTGTCGCCGCGCACGAGGCGCAGACGCACCTCCGAGTCGCCGCGGTGGCGGATGAGCACGTCGCCGAGCGCCGACACGACGTCGGTCGTCGCGCGCGACTCGGGCACGGAGATGACGAGCGGCCCCGAGCCGAGCGACGTGCCGGTGTCGGGCACGAAGAGGCTCACGGCGTGCAGGTTGAGCCCGTCGTCGCGCGTCGCGACCCGACCGCGGATGACGACGATCGAGTCGCCGACGAGCGACGGACCGAACTCCTGGTAGGTCTTGCCCATGAAGAGCACGGTGACCTCGCCGCCGAAGTCCTCGATCGTGACCATGCCGAACGGGTTGCCCGAGCTCCGCGCCGTGCGGTGCTGCACGCTCGTCAGAAGACCCGCGACGGTGACGGTCTCGCCGTCGTTCACGCTCTCCCCCGCCACGAGCTCGCCGATCGAGATCGACGCGTGCTTGGCGAGCGTCTGCTCCATGCCCGCGAGCGGGTGGTCGGAGACGTAGAGGCCGAGCATCTCACGCTCGAACGCGAGCTTGTCGCGCTTGGCCCACTCCGGCCGGTCGGGCACCGCCTCGACCGCGTGCTCGGGCTCGTCCCAGAGGGAGTCGAAGTCGAACCCGACCTGGCCGTTCGCCTCGTTGCGCTTGTCGCTCACGGCACGCTCGACCGCACCCTCGTGGATCTCGATGAGGGCGCGGCGCGTGTGCCCGAGCGAGTCGAAGGCGCCCGCCTTCGCGAGCGACTCCACCGTGCGCTTGTTCGCGACGGGGATCGGCACCTTGCGCAGGAAGTCGTGGAACGACGTGAACGCCCCCTTCTCCTCGCGGGCGCGCTTGATCTGCTCGACGACCGCGAAGCCGACGTTGCGCACGGCGCCGAGACCGAAGCGGATGTCCTCGCCGACGGCCGCGAAGTACGCGATCGACTCGTTGACGTCGGGCGGCAGCACCCTGATCCCCATGCGTCGGCACTCGTTGAGGTACACCGCGAGCTTGTCGCGGGCATCCCCGACGCTCGTGAGGAGCGCCGCCATGTACTCGGCCGGATAGTGCGCCTTGAGATAGGCGGTCCAGTACGAGATGACGCCGTAGGCCGCCGAGTGCGCCTTGTTGAAGGCGTAGTCGGAGAACGGCACGAGGATCTCCCACAGGGTCGAGATCGCGCCGGCCGAGTAGCCGTTCGCGGTCATCCCCTTCTCGAAGTTCTCGTACTGCTTGTCGAGCTCCGACTTCTTCTTCTTGCCCATCGCCCGGCGCAGGATGTCGGCTTCGCCGAGCGAGAACCCGGCGACGCGCTGCGCGATCGCCATGACCTGCTCCTGGTAGACGATGAGGCCGTAGGTCGTGTCGAGGATGTCGGCGAGCGGCTCGGCGAGCTCGGGGTGGATCGGGGTGATCGGCTGCAGGCCGTTCTTGCGCAGCGCGTAGTTCGTGTGCGAGTTCGCGCCCATCGGCCCCGGGCGGTAGAGCGCGATGAGCGCCGAGATGTCCTCGAAGTTGTCGGGGCGCATCTGCTTGAGCAGCGCGCGCATCGGGCCGCCGTCGAGCTGGAAGACGCCGAGCGAGTCGCCGCGCGCGAGCAGCGCGTAGGCCTCGGGATCGTCGAAGCTGAGCTCCTCGAGCACGGGTCGGTGCCCGCGGTTCGCCTCGATGTTGTCGAGCGCGTCGTCGATGATCGTCAGGTTGCGCAGCCCGAGGAAGTCCATCTTGACGAGGCCGAGCGCCTCGGCGGCCGGGTAGTCGAACTGGGTGACGATCTGGCCGTCCTGCTCGCGGCGCATGATCGGGATGATGTCGATGAGCGGCTCGCTCGACATGATGACGCCCGCGGCGTGCACCCCCCACTGCCGCTTGAGCCCCTCGAGACCGAGCGCGGTCTCGTAGACGGTGCGGGCATCCGGATCGACCTCGAGGATCGCGCGGAAGTCGCCGGCCTCCTTGTAGTGCTCGTGGGTCGGGTCGGTGATGCCGGCGAGCGGGATGTCCTTCGCCATGATCGGCGCGGGCATCGCCTTCGTGAGCTTCTCGCCCATCGAGAACGGGAAGCCGAGCACGCGGCCGGCGTCCTTGAGCGCCTGCTTCGACTTGATCGTTCCGTAGGTGACGATCTGCGCGACGCGCTCCGACCCGTACTTCTCGGTGACGTACTTGATCACCTCGCCGCGACGACGCTCGTCGAAGTCGACGTCGAAGTCGGGCATCGAGACGCGGTCGGGGTTGAGGAAGCGCTCGAAGATGAGGCCGTGCTGCAGCGGGTCGAGGTCGGTGATGCGCATCGCGTACGCGGCCATCGACCCGGCGCCCGATCCGCGACCGGGGCCGACGCGGATGCCGTTGTCCTTCGACCAGTTGATGAAGTCGGCGACGACGAGGAAGTAGCCCGGGAACCCCATCTGGTTGATGACACCGATCTCGTACTCGGCCTGCGCGCGCACCTCGTCGGGGATGCCGCCCGGGTAGCGCGCCTCCAGCCCCCGCTCGACCTCCTTCACGAACCAGGTCTGCTCGGTCTCGCCCTCCGGCACCGGGTAGCGCGGCATGTAGTTCGCGGCCGTGTCGAACGCGACCTCGCACCGTTCCGCGATGAGGAGCGTGTTGTCGCACGCCTCGGGGTGATCGCGGAAGATCTGACGCATCTCGGCGGGCGACTTGAGGTAGAACTCCTGCCCGTCGAACTTGAACCGGTTCGGGTCGGCGAGGGTCGACCCCGACTGCACGCACAGGAGGATCTCGTGGGCCCCGGCATCCTTCGCGTGGGTGTAGTGGAGGTCGTTGGTCGCGACGAGCGGGATGTTCAACTGCTTCGCGATGCGCACGACGTCGCTCATCACGCGCCGCTCGATACCGAGGCCGTGGTCCATGACCTCGGCGAAGTAGTTGTCGGCCCCGAAGATGTCGCGGTAGTCGGCGGCGGCCTGCAGCGCCTCGTCGAACTGGCCGAGCCGCAGCCGGGTCTGCACCTCGCCCGACGGGCATCCGGTCGTCGCGATGAGGCCCTTCGAGTACCGCTGCAGCAGTTCGCGGTCCATGCGCGGCTTGAAGTAGTAGCCCTCGAGCGACGCGAGCGAGTTGAGCCGGAAGAGATTGTGCATCCCCTCCGTCGTCTCGGCGAGGAGCGTCATGTGGGTGTACGCGCCCGCCCCCGAGACGTCGTCCTCCCCACCGTTGCCCCAGCGCACGCGCGTCTTGTCGGAGCGGTGGGTGCCCGGAGTGATGTAGGCCTCGGTGCCGATGATCGGCTTGACGCCCGCCTCCGTGGCCTGCTTCCAGAAGTCGAAGGCGCCGAAGTTGTTGCCGTGGTCGGTGATCGCGATCGCCGGCATCCCCTGCTCGACGACGGCCTTCATGAGGTCGCCCACTCGCGCGGCCCCGTCGAGCATCGAATACTCGCTGTGGACGTGCAGGTGCACGAAGGACTGGGCTGACGAAGGACCTGTCACGACATCTCCGGTGTTCGGTCTCCCAGGATATGCGGCACGTCAGCCTTCACGCAGGACGTCGAGAGCGTGTTGGAGGTCCGCGGGGTAGGGCGACTCGAAGAGCACGTACTCCCCCGTCGCGGGATGCCGGAATCCGAGCCGGTGGGCGTGCAGCCACTGGCGGGTGAGGCCGAGCCGCTCGCTCAACGCGCGGTCGGCGCCGTAGAGCGAGTCGCCGACGCAGGGGTGGCGCTGGGCCGCGAGGTGCACGCGGATCTGATGCGTGCGCCCCGTCTCGAGGTGGATCTCCAGCAGGCTCGCCCCGCGCATCGCCTCGAGCGTGTCGTAGTGGGTGACGGCGTGCTTGCCCTCGGCGCGGATGGCGAACTTCCAGTCGTTGCTGCTGT
>CAMLMQ010000042.1 GCA_946481135.1 uncultured Microbacteriaceae bacterium | reverse complement strand
CACGATGGGCACCCAATCCTTCTACTGGCTGCACATCGGCGACGCGACGCGCTAGCTCCCGGCGCTTCCGGGCTCTTCCCGGAGTGCGGTCGTACCCTGAAGCGATGGGGAGTATTCCGGGGCGCCTGGGGGTCGTCGAGTTCGCCACCTCCGGCAGTGACGCACACACCGACCGCGTCGTGGCGGCACGCATCGCCGTGCTCGACGGCGACGGCGCCGAGTTGGCGCGCTGGGACTGGGGTTCGGATGCCGCCGAGCGTGTCGTCGGCGAGGTGACCCAGACCCTGCGCACCCTGCTCGTGCTCGGCATCCCGATCGCGACCTACGACGCCGCCTCGGGTCTGACGATCCTGGACCGCGAGTGCCGGCGACGCGGCATCCCCCCGCTCGATGCGCCCGCTCCGGTGCTCGACCCGCTGCTGCTCGACCATCTGCTCGCGCCCGAGCTCGAGGGCAGCCGGTCGCTGAGCGCCCTCGCCGAGCGCTACGGCGTCGAGCCGGGATCGCTCGTCGCGGGTCGTCTCGTGCGCGCGATGAGTGCACACGAGGATTTCGCGGGGTCGCCCGCCGCGCTGCACGCGCGGCAGCGCGGCATGATCGACGACTGGCCGGTCGTTCCCCTCGACGACGAGAGCTCGTTCGCCGACACGCAGCCGATACCCGCTCCCCCGCCGCGCCCGAGCGACACGGTGCCGATGTTCGACTTCTCGGCGTCGGGGGCGCTCGCGCTCGAAGCCCCCCGACCCGCCGAGCCCGAGCAGAGGCGCGAGCCGGAGGCGGCACTCGAGCCGGAGGTCGCTCCCGAGCCGGAGGTCGCACCCGAGCCCGCGGCCGCTCCCGAGCCCGACGCGGGGCCGGAGGAGGCCGCCCCGCGGGCGCCACGCCGCATCCATGTCGCCGCCGCGATCGTCACCGACTCGGCGGGCCGGGCGGTCGTCGTGCGCAAGCGCGGCACCGACGGCTTCATGCAGCCGGGGGGCAAGATCGAGCGAGGCGAGAGCGCCCTCGCCGCCCTCGTGCGCGAGCTCGACGAAGAGCTCGGTCTGGTCGTCGACGTCGACGCCACCGAGTTCCTCGGCTCGTTCGAGGCCGACGCGCTCAACGAACCCGGCGACCGCGTCCGCGCCGAGGTGTTCGCCCTCGTCACCGACGCCGAACTGCGTCCCTCGGGTGAGATCGACGCCGTGCACTGGCTCGAGTCGCCCGACGACGTCCACACGGTGCCGCTCGCGCCGCTCACCCTCGAGGTGCTGCTGCCGCTGTGGGCATCGCGCCGCCCCGCGCTGTTCTGACGCGTCGGGCCTCCCGAGACGACGAAACGCCCCGCTCCTCGATGAGGAGCGGGGCGTTTCGGACACCGGGGCGATCAGCCCTTCGAGGTGCCGAAGTTCTTGAAGCGCTGGTTGAACTTCTCGACGCGGCCGGCGCTGTCGAGGATGCGCTGCTTGCCCGTGTAGAACGGGTGCGATTCCGAGGAGATCTCGACGTCGATCACCGGGTAGGTCTCGCCGTCGAGCTCGATCGTCTTGTCACTCGACACCGTCGAACGCGTGAGGAACGTGGCGCCGCTCGCGAGGTCGCGGAACACGACCGGCGCGTACTCGGGGTGGATCTCGGACTTCATGGCGCTACCTCGTCGACGGAACGGAAAGGGAAAGGACGGCCGAACGGCCAAGGATCGAGAATAGCAGACTCAGCGGGCGGCCCGGGCGGTGAAGCGCCCGTCGGAGGAGCTCAGCTCGATCGGCAGCCCGAACGTCGCGCTGAGGTTCTCGCTCGTGAGCACCTCGTCGATCGGTCCGGCCGCCTGCACCGCCCCGTCGGCGAGCAGCAGCACGTGCGTGAAGCCCGGCGGGATCTCCTCGACGTGGTGCGTCACCATCACCATGGCGGGCGACTGGGCGTTGCTCGCGAAGCCGCTCAGCAGCTGCAGCAACTCCTCGCGCGACCCGAGATCGAGGCTCGCCGCGGGCTCGTCGAGCAGCAGCACCTCGGGATCGGTCATGACGGCGCGCGCGATCTGCACGCGCTTCTGCTCGCCGTCGCTCAACGTGCCGAATCGGCGGTCGGCGAAGCCGGCGAGCTTCCACTCGTCGAGCACGCGCCGGGCGCGCTTGACGTCGACGTCCTCGTACTCCTCGTTCCAGCGGCCGGTGACGGCGTACGCGGCGGTGAGCACGACATCCAGCACCGACTCGTCGGCGGGGATGCGTCGCGCGAGCGCCGAGGAGGCGACGCCGATGCGGGGCTTGATGTCGAAGACGTCGATGCGCCCGAGCCGTTCGTCGAGGAGCGAGACCGTGCCCTCGGTGGGGTGCATCGCCGCCGACGCGACCTGCAGGAGCGTGGTCTTGCCGGCTCCGTTCGGGCCGAGCACGACCCACCGATGGGCCGCATCCACCGCCCAGTCGATTCGGTCGAGGATGCGGGTGCCCCCTCGGACGACGGAGACGGAGGACAGTTCGAGCACCGGGGACATGGTGCTTCCAGCCTACTTCGCCCCGGGAACGAGTTCCGCGTAGATCGCGCGTGTGCGCTCGGCGATCGAGGTCCAGCTGAACTCGGCCTCCGCGCGGGCACGCCCCGCGAGCCCCATCTCGCGCGCCGCCGCGGGGTCCGCGACCACCGCGGTGAGCGCCGCGGCGAGGTCGCGCACGAACCGGTCGGGCTCCACCGGGGTGCCGGTGCCGTCGTCGAGCTGCTCGATCGGCACGAGCCGTCCCGTGACGCCGTCGGCGACGACCTCGGGGATGCCGCCCGTCGCGGTGCCGACGACCGGGAGCCCGCACGCCATCGCCTCGAGGTTGACGATGCCGAGGGGTTCGTAGACCGACGGGCAGACGAACGTCGTCGACGCGGAGAGCAGGGCCGCGAGCTCGGGCTGCGAGAGAAGCCGTTCGATCCACACGACGCCGCTGCGCTCGGCCTGCAGGGCCGCGACGCGGGTCTGCACCTCGGTGAGGATCTCGGGCGTGTCGGGTGCGCCGGCGCAGAGGATGAGCTGCACGTCGGGCGGCAGCAGGCGCGCGGCGGCGAGCAGGTAGGGCAGACCCTTCTGCCGGGTGATGCGTCCCACGAAGATGACGCTCGGGCGTGTCGGGTCGATGCCGAACGACCGCACGAGGTCGGGATCGTCGACCGGCTTCCACCGCTCGAGGTCGATGCCGTTGTGCACGACCCGCACTCTCTCGGGATCGATCGCCGGATAGCTGCGCAGGATGTCGGCGCGCATGCCGTGACTCACCGCGATCACGGCGTCGGCGGTCTCGAAGGCGGTGCGCTCGATTTCGCTCGACACGCGGTATCCGCCGCCGAGCTGCTCGGCCTTCCACGGGCGCAGGGGTTCGAGGCTGTGGGCGGTGACGACGTGGGGAATGCCGTGGAGGAGCTGGGCGAGGCGTCCGGCACCGTTGGCGTACCAGGTGTGCGAGTGCACGAGATCGGCGCCCGCGACGTCCTGTGCGATCTGGAGGTCGACGCCGAGCGTCGCGAGTGCGGGATTCGCGGACGTGAGCTGCGGGGGCACGAGGTAGCCGTACACCCCGGGCTCGTCCCGCGGCATCCCGAAGCAGCGCACGACGACGTCGTCGGCCGCACCCTCGGGAGCCCGTCTCAGGGCCGCGACGAGCTCCGCCACGTGAACCCCGGCGCCCCCGTAGACCTCCGGCGGATACTCCCGGCTTACCACGTCGACTCGCATTCAGTGAACGCTAGTACACGCTCCGGGGCGCGGCCCTACTGTTGACCCATGGCAGCGAAGAAGGTGTTCGGGATCGTTCTCGCGGGCGGCGAGGGCAAGCGGCTGATGCCGCTGACGGCGGACCGGGCCAAGCCCGCGGTGCCCTTCGCGGGGGGCTACCGACTCATCGACTTCGCGCTGTCGAACCTCATCAACTCGGGGCTCCGCCAGGTCGTCGTGCTCACCCAGTACAAGTCGCATTCCCTCGACCGGCACGTCTCCCAGACCTGGCGGCTGTCGGGCCTCCTCGGTTCGTATGTGGCGTCGGTGCCGGCGCAGCAGCGCCTCGGCAAGCGATGGTTCTCCGGGTCGGCCGACGCGATCCTGCAGAGCCTCAATCTGCTGCGCGACGAGAAGCCCGACATCGTCGTCGTCGTCGGTGCCGACCACGTGTACCGCATGGACTTCAGCCAGATGGTGGATGCCCACATCGCGTCGGGCGCGGGCGTCACGGTGGCCGGCATCCGTCAGCCGCTCGCCCTCGCCGACCAGTTCGGCGTGATCGAGCTGGAGGCGGACGACTCGACGAAGATCGGGGCGTTCAAGGAGAAGCCGCGGGATGCCACGGGTCTCGCCGACTCCCCCACTGAGATCCTCGCCTCGATGGGCAACTACGTCTTCGACGCCGACGTGCTGATCGACGCCGTGCAGCGCGACGGCGAGCGGCCCGACTCGAACCACGACATGGGCGGCGACATCATCCCCGACTTCGTCTCCCGCGGCGAGGCGCACGTCTACGACCTGAAGAACAACGAGGTGCCCGGGTCGACCGATCGCGATCGCTACTACTGGCGGGACGTCGGCACGATCGACTCGTTCTTCGAGGCCCACCAGGACCTCATCTCGGCGCTGCCCGTGTTCAACCTCTACAACCGCTTGTGGCCGATCTTCAGCCAACAGCTCAACTCGCCGCCGGCGAAGTTCGTGCGCGACGGCCAGAACGCGGTCGGCACGGCGATCGACTCGATCGTCGCGCTCGGCTGCGTCGTCTCGGGCGGACACCTGGAGCGCAGCGTGCTCGGGGCGTGGAGCACGGTCGGGTCGGGTGCCAAAGTCGTCGATTCCGTCGTCTTCGAACGCGCTCGCATCGAGGATGGCGCCGTCGTGCAGCGCGCTATCCTCGACAAGGACGTCGTCGTCGAGGCGGGAGCCACGGTGGGCGTCGATCACGAAGCCGACCGCCTGCGCGGCTTCACCGTCACCGACTCGGGCATCACCGTGGTCGGAAAGGGCGTGCGCGTCACGCCGTGAGCGCGTCGCCCGGCGCCGCTGGCATCCTCAGAAAGGCCCGACCGCGCCCATGGCCCGCTTCCTCGTCGTGCTCGACGTCGACTCGACGCTCATCGAGGACGAGGTGATCGAGCTCCTGGCCGCCGAGGCCGGCTCGGCCGACGTCGTCGCCGACATCACGCTGCGCGCCATGAACGGCGAGCTCGACTTCGCCGAGAGCCTGCGCGAGCGGGTCGCGACCCTCGCGGGGCTGCCGGCGTCGGTGTTCGAGTCGGTGCGCGGACGCGTGACGGTCACGCGCGGGGTGCCCGAGCTGATCGCGGGTGTGCACGCCGCCGACGGCAGGGTCGCCGTGGTCTCCGGCGGCTTCCACGAGATCATCGATCCGCTCGCCGCCGAGCTCGGACTCGACCACTGGCGTGCCAACCGCCTCGAGGTCGAGAACGGGCTGCTCACCGGCCGCGTCGTGCCGCCGGTCGTCGACGCGGCCGCGAAGTCGCAGGCGCTGCGCGAGTGGGCGCAGGCCGCCGACATCCCGATGGCGCAGACGGTCGCCGTCGGCGACGGCGCGAACGATCTGCCGATGATGGCGGCGTGCGGACTCGCGGTCGGCTTCGACGCGAAGGCCCCCGTGCGGGATGTCGCCCACGTGCTGCTCGACGAACGCGACCTCTCGATGCTGCTGCCGGCGCTCGGCCTGCCCCGCGGGTAGCGGCCCGGCCTAGTGCCCCATCCCGAGTCCGCCGTCGACCGGGATGACGGCGCCCGAGATGTAGCCGGCGTCGTCGCCCGCGAGCCAGGCCACGACCCGCGCCACCTCGGTCGGCGTCGCGAACCGTCCTGCGGGGATCGACTTCTTGTAGTCGGCCTGCGTCTGCTCGGGCAGTTCGGCGGTCATGTCGGTCTCGATGAAGCCCGGAGCGACGACGTTCGCCGTGATGCCGCGGGCCCCGAGTTCGCGCGTGATCGACCGCGCCATGCCGACGAGCCCGGCCTTGCTCGAGGAGTAGTTCACCTGCCCCGGGCCGCCGAAGAGGCCGACGACGCTGGAGATGAGGATGATGCGGCCGAATCGCGCCTTGAGCATCCCCTTCGAGGCGCGCTTCACGACCTTGAACGCGCCGCCGAGATTGGTGTCGACGACGTCGTCGAAGTCGTCGTCGCTCATGCGCATGAGCAGCGTGTCCCGGGTGATGCCGGCGTTCGCGACGACCACCTCGACGGGGCCGAGCTGCTGCTCCACCTCCGCGAACGCGGCATCCAGGGCGGCGCCGTCGGTGACGTCGGCGCGCACGGTGAGAGCACCCGTGGGCCCCTCTCCCGAACGGGCGGTGACGGCCACCCGGTGGCCTTGGGCGAGGAACTCGGTGGCGATCGCGTGGCCGATGCCACGGTTGCCGCCGGTGACGAGCACGGTGCGAGCGGTCATTCGGCCAGCCTATCCAGCCCGGCAGGCGTAGCCTGAAGGGGAGAGACATGGCCCACCGACCCGTCGCGATCACCGACCTGCCCCCCTCCCCCGCGGACGAGCAGGGCTCGCGCATGCGCAAGTACGCCCTCACGATGGCGGTGCGCACCGTCTGCGTCGTGGCCTGCGTCTTCACCCCCGGGTGGTGGCTGCTCATCCCGGCCCTCGGCGCGGTGTTCCTGCCCTACGTCGCCGTCGTGTTCGCGAACGCGGTGGCGCGGCGGCGCGGCGCGATGGATCGTCCGGGCGGCCTCGTGCCGCGGGACCCGGCGTGATCGGGTCCGACGCCCCGACGCAGTGTTCCGCGGCGGGCTGTGGCGCGCCGGCCGCGTGGCGCGTCAACTGGCGCAACCCCCGCATCCATCCCGCCGACCGGGTGAAGGTCTGGCTCGCCTGCACCGATCACCGGGCCACCCTCCACGACTACCTGTCGACGCGGGGCTTCCCGGTGCTCGTGACCGCCCTCGACGCGCCCGCCCGACTCGTGCCGGACGCCCCGGGATGAGCGGCTTCCGGCGCTGGGGCGGCTACGTCGCCCTCACCGTGGTGTTCGCGATCGCGTGCGGCCTGCTGTCGTGGTGGCAGTGGTCGCGCCGCGCCGAGGCGGTCGAACGCATCGATCGGATCGAGGCCAACTACGACGCCCCGGTGCGGCGCCTCGCCGATGTGCTGCCCGACCTCGAGGCGATCGCGGCCGAGTCCGAGTGGCAGCCCGTCGAGCTCCGCGGCGAGTACGTCGCCGACGAGCAGCTGCTCGTGCGGAATCGGCCCCGCAACGGCCTGCCCGGCTACGAGGTGCTCGTGCCGCTGCGCACCACCGACGGCCGCCTCTTCGTCGTCGACCGGGGTTGGGTGCCCGCCGGCGACGACCTCGACGCACCGGCCGCGGTGCCCGCGCCCCCGGCGGATGAAGTCGTCGTGGTCGCCCGGCTCCGCGCGGGCGAGCCGCAGATCCCCGGCCGGAGCGCCCCGGCGGGTCAACTCGCGACCATCCATCTGCCGACGATCGGCGACGTGCTCGACGGCCCCGTCTACACGGGCATGTACGGCCTCGTCGTCGACGAGACGCCGGCGGCGGCCGAGGCGCCGCTGCCGAACCTCCGCCCCTCGCTCGACGAGGGCTCGCACCTGTCGTACGCGCTCCAGTGGATCGCCTTCGGCGTGCTCGCCTTCATCGGCCTCGGCTGGGCGGTGCGACGGGAGCGTCGACTCGCCGCGGGCGAGGTGCCCGTGCGTCGACGCGAACGCGACGCCGAGGTCGAGGACGCACTGCTCGACGCCCGCGGCTGAGCGCGCCCTGCCGCCCGAGGATCAGGCGAGCGCGATGAGGTCGGCGTAGCCGGGGTTCCAGTGGTCTTCGACGCCGTCGGGCAGGATCAGCACGCGCTCGGGGTTGAGCGCCTCAACCGCCCCCTC
Organism: uncultured Microbacteriaceae bacterium; assembly: GCA_946481135.1. Next base: position 9,662 of record CAMLMQ010000042.1, on the reverse strand, counting down.
GTCGTGCGAGACGAGGACGACCGCCCCCGTGTAGCCGGCGAGGGCGCCGAGGATCTCCTCACGGCTCGCGGGGTCGAGGTTGTTCGTCGGCTCGTCGAGCAGCAGCACGTTCGCGCCCGAGACGACGATCATCGCGAGCGCGAGCCGCGTCTTCTCGCCGCCGGAGAGCACGCCGGCGGGCTTGTCGGCGTCGTCGCCGGTGAACAGGAACGAGCCGAGCACGCGGCGGGCCTCGGTCGCCGTGAGCTGCGGGCTCGACGACATCATGTTCTCCAGCACGCTTCTCTTGACGTCGATCGTCTCGTGCTCCTGCGCGTAGTACCCGACGCGCAGGCCGTGGCCCGGCTCCACGCGGCCGGTGTCGGGACGGTCGACGCCCGCGAGGATGCGCAACAGCGTCGTCTTGCCGGCGCCGTTGAGGCCCAGCACGACGACCTTCGAGCCGCGGTCGATCGCGAGGTCGACGGCCGTGAAGATCTCGAGCGACCCGTAGGCCTTCGACAGACCCGACGCCGCGAGCGGGGTCTTGCCGCACGGGGCCGGGTCGGGGAAGCGGAGCTTCGCGACCCGGTCGGCGACCCGCACCTCGTCGAGACCCGCGAGCATCCTCTCGGCACGCGCGACCATCTGGTGGGCCGCCGCGGCCTTCGACGCCTTCGCCCCGAAGCGGGCCGCCTGCAGCTGCAGCTGGGTCGCCTTCTTCTCGACGTTGACGCGCTCCTTCTTGCGCCGCTCCTCGTCGGCTTCCCGCTGACGCAGGTAGTGCTTCCACCCCATGTTGTAGAGATCGATCACCTGACGGTTGGCGTCGAGGTAGAAGACGCGGTTGACGACCTCTTCCACGAGGTCGACGTCGTGGCTGATGACGATGACGCCGCCCGAGTAGGCCTTGAGGAACTCCCGCAACCAGACCACCGAGTCGGCGTCGAGATGGTTCGTCGGCTCGTCGAGGATCATGGTCTCCGCGCCGGAGAACAGGATGCGCGCGAGCTCGATACGTCGTCGCTGGCCGCCCGAGAGGGTCTTGAGCTGCTGGTCGAGGATGCGGTCGGGCAGCGCGAGATTGGACGCGATCGACGCCGCCTCGGCCTCGGCCGCGTAGCCGCCCTGGGCGAGGAAGCGGTCTTCGAGTCGCGCGTAGCGATCCATCGCGGCTGCCGAGACCGCCTCATCGGGGCTCGCCATCTCCTCGGTCGCCTTCCGCAGGTCGAGCACGAGCCGACCGAGCCCACGGGCGTCGAGGATGCGGGTGCGCGCCGTGTCCTCCGGGTCTCCGGAGCGCGGGTCCTGAGGGAGGTAGCCGATCTCGCCGGTGCGGGTGATCGTGCCGGCGGTCGGCAGGTTCTCGCCCGCGAGCGTCTTCGTGAGCGTCGTCTTGCCGGCGCCGTTGCGCCCGACGAGCCCGATCTTGTCTCCCCGTTCGACACGGAACGTCACGTCCTCCATCAGCAGGCGCGCGCCGACGCGGATCTCGAGGTCGTTGACGGCGAGCACAGGTGAGGTCCGTTCGAAGGGGGCGGGAGGGTGGCGCGAGGTCGGCCACGGCCGAGGGGGCCAGCCCGCTAGTCTAGCCCGCATGACCGTCGCGTCCCCCGCCCACCCCCGTCCCGTCCTCGCCGACCGGGTGCTCGGCCGCAGCATCCCCCTCGACATCGTGCTCGTCGGGGCCGGTGCCGCCCTGACGGCCGTGCTCGCCCAGGTCGCGGTGCCCCTGTACCCGGTGCCCATCACGGGCCAGACACTCGCCGTGCTCCTCGTCGGGGCGACGCTCGGCGCGGCACGCGGGGCGCTCTCGCTCGCCGTCTACGCGGTTCTCGGTATCGTGGGGCTGCCCGTGTTCAGCGACTTCGCGGGAGGGCCCGAGGTCGTACTCGGCCCGACGGGCGGCTACATCCTCGGCTTCATCGCGTCGGCTGCGCTCGTCGGCTGGCTGTCGGAGCGCGCGTGGGAGCGGCAGGTGCTCAAGGCGCTCGCGACCTTCGCCGCGGGCACGCTCGTCGTCTTCGCCGTCGGCCTGCCCTGGCTCGCCGTGGCCCTGCAGCTCGACCTCGCGACGACCCTTCAGGCGGGTCTCTTCCCGTTCCTCATCGGCGGCGCGATCAAGGCGGCGATCGCCGCGGGCCTGCTGCCGCTCGCCTGGTGGGGCGCCGAGCGCCTGGAGGGCCGAAGCCCCCAGTCCGAGTGACGATTCCGGCGTTGCGCCCGGAATAGGGCCTCCGGAGCCCTACGATTTCGAATCATGGAAGCCCTGCGCCGTGCCGTCGTGATCGAGGATGACGACGACATCCGTCACCTGCTCGAGACCGTGCTCAGTCAGGCCGGGTTCGAGGTCACGGCTCGATCCAACGGGTACGACGGCATCGAGGCCGTCCGCGCCGTGACGCCGACCGTCGTCACCCTCGACGTGAACATGCCGGGGATCGACGGGTTCGAGACGGCGAAGCGCATCCGCGCCTTCTCCGATGCCTACATCGTCATGCTCACGGCACTCGGTGAGGAGATCGACACCCTGCAGGGACTCGAGGCGGGTGCCGACGACTACGTGACGAAGCCGTTCCGTCCACGCGAACTACGGGCCCGCATCGAGGCGATGCTCCGCCGGCCGCGCGGGGGGGCCGCTCCGGCGTCGTCCGCGCCCGCCGCCGCCCCCGTTCCCGCCGGGGCGCCCGACGTCATCCCGGCGGCGGCCCCGCCCACGGCGGGCCTGCCGAGCGAACGGCTCGAGCATCTCGGACTCGTGATCGACCTGGGCACGCGCGTCGCGATCGCCGACGGCCAGGAGATCCCGCTCACCCGCAGCGAGTTCGACCTCCTCGCGGCGCTCATGCAGTCGGGGCGCCGGGTGCGCACCAAGGCCGACCTCGCCATCCTGTTGCGCAACGAGGCCTATGTCACGAGCAACTTCGTGTCCGACGCCGACAAGCGCGGCATCGAGGTGCACATGGGCAACCTGCGCAAGAAGATCGGCGAGAACTCCGTCACACCCCGCTGGATCGAGACGGTGCGCGGCGTCGGATACCGCATGACCGGTTCCGACGCTCCCGTCGCCTGACCCGCCGTCGATCTACGCGACGAGCGTCGAGCGCCAGCCCGAGCTCGCGTGGCGCAACTCGACGCACGACGCCTCGCCCACCGCCGTGAGGTGTCCCGCGCCGCTGGCGGGTACCGTGCCGAGGCGACGGGACTCCGCATAGAGGTCCTTCGCGACGATGCTGAGCGTGCGAGCGCCGACCATCGCGCTCGACGTCGAGAGGGTCAGGAGCGCCGCGAGCGCGTCGTCGATCACGAGGTTGTCGACGCCGTGGAGCACGCGCGCCCGCCGTGCCTCCCAGGTGCTCAGGAAGTCGTCGACGAAGCGCAGACTCGCCGCCACATCCATCGCGAGCTCGCGGGCGAGGTCGGGGATGCGTGCGTCGTCGATGTGCACGTAGTCCATCGCCCGTTCCCCTTCCCCTGTCGTGGGCGCGCCGACGCGCGACCCCTGTCCCCAGTGTGCCCGCGGGACGTCAGGTGTCCCGCAAGGCTCCGTCAGCTTCCGCTCAGATTCGGCGCACGTCCGAGTACGTCGTAGTTCTCCTCGGCCAGCGCCCGGGCGCGAGCCTTGTCCACCGCGACCGCCTCGGCCGCCGCGCGGTAGAGGTCGTCGTAGCGGGCGCCGTGGCTGCGGGTCGTCGCGCTGCCGCGGAAGGTCGACGCCCGGAACCGATCCTGCTCGTCGACCGGCGTGCTCAGCACGGCGTCTCCGATGCGATCCGCGATGGCGTCGACCGAGTCGGTCGTCGGCAGTTCCATGAGCAGCGCGAACCGTCGCGGACTGAGGTGGCCGACGATCGTCGCCGTCGGGGCGTGGGTGAGTGCGAAGCGGCCCGTGAGGCGGATCGCGGCGTCACCGGCCGCACGCCCGAACGCGCGGTTCACCTCCGAGAGGTCGGCGAGCTCCACGAGCAGCAGGACGAGTGTCGTACGGCTGCGGATCGCGCGGAGCAGCCACGACTCCGCCTGGCCGCGGAACTCCTCGGCCGTCAGCATCCCGTCGATCGTCACCCGCACGCCGAAGTCGGCGTCGAGGACCGCAGCACGCCGGAAGCGATCCGCCTGGATCGTCGAGAGGGTCATCGCGCCGAGCGCGGCGAGTGCCGTCTCGATGAGCGTCGAGGTGGCGGCCCCGTACAGGGCATCCCACGTCGCGTTGTCCGGGCCGAGCGTGACGAAGCCCACCGCACGGGTCGCGGAGTAGGCCGTCATGAGTCCCAGACCCACGGCGAGCACACGCGCGCTGGGAAGGCGGCCCAGCTCGCCGCGGGCGAACTCCCACGACGACAGGCCGCAGAACAGGGCGACGCCGAGGAACAGCTCGACCGCGCCCGTCCAGTAGCCCAGGCCCGGACCGTGGAGCAGACCCGCGACCACCGTGGCGAGCGCCGCGACCAACACGAGCACGAGCAGGCTGCGACGCCTGTTCGCGCGCCGGGCGCCGGCCCAGATGAGTCCGAGCGACCCCACGAACGCCCCGTTGCCGGCGGCGAAGGACCACCAGGCCTCCTCCGTCGAGGCCCCGACGATGTAGGCGAAGAGGGCGAAGACCATCCCGATGAAGAACATGCTCCACAGGCGTCCGACCTCGTCGCTGCGGCGGATGAGGGTCTCCAGGAGGAAGGCGATGCCGCACACGAGCACGATGATGGCGTTCGCGATCGCGAGGCTCGGGAGATCGAGGCCGAAGGTCATGCCGCCGTCTCCTGGCTGAGCGCGACGGGCGCGGTCGCGGCGGACGCCTCGCGGTCCGTCGGCAGCGTCACGCGGAAGGTGGTGCCGATCCCCAGCTCGCTCGTCACGGTGAGCTCCCCGCCGTGGCGGTGGATGATCTCGCGCGTGATGTTGAGACCGAGGCCGGTGCCGACCGTCGTCGAGGTGCGTGCGGCGTTCGTGCGGTAGAAGCGGTCGAAGATACGGGGCAGATCGGCTTCGGGGATCCCCTGGCCGGTGTCGCGCACCTCGATGTCGACGCGGCCGTCCTCGAGGCCCACGTGCACGACGACCGACCCCCACTCGAGGTTGTACTTGATCGCGTTCGTGATGAGGTTGTCGAGCACCTGGCGCAGCCGCATCGGATCGACCGTCGCGATCGCCTCGTTCACCCCGGCGAGCGACAGCTCGACCTCGCGGCTGTCGGCCATGACCTGGTGGGCCTCGACCGAGTCGCGCGCGATCTGAGCGACATCCGTCGACGTGAACGACATCGCGAGCTGCTTGTCGGCGTCGCTCGCCGCGCGCAGCAGGTCGGTGACGATCACGAGCAGCCGCTCGGAGTTGTTGTAGGCGACTTCGAGCATCCGGCGCGTCTCGTCCGACATCTGGTCGTCGTCGCGCGCCAGGTCGAGGTAGCCCAGGATCGAGGTCAGCGGAGAGCGCAGCTCATGCGAGACCGACCCGATGAGGTCGTCGCGCGCCCGGATCGCCTCGAGCTCCTTCGTGATGTCGGTCAGGACGACGACGCCGCCGTCGTACTCGCCCTCGCGATCGTGCAGGATGCGCGCGCTCACCGAGTGCGCGGCGCGGCGCTCACCCGGCTCCCCCACCCAGACGATGAGGTTGTCGAACGCCTGGCCGCTGAGCGCCCGCGTCAGCGGCCGGTCGTCCTCGGTGTACGGGGTGACGCCGTCCGCCTGGTACACGACCGGGTGCACGACGGCATCCGGGTCGGTGCCGAAGTCGGCGAGGTACTGCCGCTGGCGGCGGTTGACGAGCGTGATCTTGCCGTGGCGGTCGAACGCGAGCACCCCGAAGTCGACGGCGTTGAGCACCTCGTCGAGCTGCATCTGCTGACGGCTCGCCTTCTGCAGGGCGCCCTGAACGAGGGCGGCGTGCTGTCGCAGAAGGGTCGACTGCGCTCGACCGCGCTTGGATCCGGTGTAGATCGCCCCGGCGACGAAGGCGACGAGCACGGGGAGCACGATGAAGCTGAGGAAGTCGCTCGGACCGATCGGCACGGGGCGCAGGAACCGCATCACCCACATCGCGAGGATCGTGCCCGCCGTGCCGACGACGACGAGCGTGCGTCCGAAGGTCCGGGCCATCCACACGATCGGCAGGATGACGAGGAACCCGACGCCGGTCTCCGGGGCGACCTCGCGCAGCAGCAGGATGCCGGTGACGTTCACGAACGGCAGGATGCGTCCCCAGTTGCGATCGATCGCATCCCAGGGTGCGAGGGCGGCCACCGCGGTGAGCACGAAGAAGAACGCGACGGCGCCGAAGAGCACCGGAGAGGCGTAGATCTCGGGCTTCACGACGACCGCGGCGAGGATCACGACGAGCAGCGGACCCGACACCAGCAATTGGGCAGTGAGGATCCCCGACGCGACCCTGCCGCGCTTGCGTGGACCCGTGGTCCGGTCTCCCCCCGGCACGCACTCAGGCTACTCATCTGCAGGGGGTGTGGCGCGTCCCCGTCCTGGGGCCCTCACAACTGGGGCCACGCCGCTCCTGACGGCGAGGTCAGATGCTGAAGCCGAGCGCTCTCATCATGTCGCGGCCGTCTTCGGTGATGCGCTCGGGGCCCCACGGCGGCATCCACACCCAGTTGATGCGAAACCGGTCGACGATGCCGTCGAGCGACTGCCCGGTCTGCTCCTCGATCACGTCGGTGAGCGGACACCCGGCGGAGGTGAGCGTCATCGAGATGATGAGCGCATCGTTCTCGTCGTCCCAGGTGAGGTCGTAGATGAGACCGAGGTCGACGATGTTGACCCCGAGCTCGGGGTCGATGACATCCTTCAGCCCCTCCTCGACCTTGTCGAAGAGTTCGGGGGCGAGAGCACTCGGCACGTCGACTCCTTCCCGCCGCTACGCGGAGACGTAGCGGTCGTAGCCCTCGTTCTCGAGGCGTTCGGCGAGCTCGGGCCCGCCCTCCTCGGCGACCCGGCCGTCGACGAAGACGTGCACGAAGTCGGGCTGGATGTAGCGCAGGATGCGCGTGTAGTGGGTGATCAGCAGCACGCCGAGTCCGGTCTCCGCGTGGGCGCGGTTGACACCCTCGGAGACGATCTTGAGCGCATCCACGTCGAGACCCGAGTCGGTCTCGTCGAGCACGGCGAACCGCGGCTTGAGCAGTTCGAGCTGCACGATCTCGTGACGCTTCTTCTCACCGCCCGAGAACCCCTCGTTGACGTTGCGCGAGGCGAACGACGGGTCCATGCGCAGGTCGGTCATGGCCTTCTTGAGCGTCGGACCCCACGAGCGGATGGCGGGGGCCTCGCCGTCGATCGCGGTCTTGGCGGTGCGGAGGAAGTTCGCGACCGTCACGCCGGGGATCTCGACCGGGTACTGCATCGCGAGGAAGAGGCCCGCGCGGGCACGCTCGTCGACGCTCATGTCGAGCACGTTCTCGCCGTCGAGCTCGATCGAGCCGCCGTCGACCTGATAGCGGGGGTGGCCGGCGATCGTGTAGGCGAGGGTCGACTTGCCCGACCCGTTCGGGCCCATGACGGCGTGGATCTCGCCGGACTCGATCGTGAGGTCGACGCCCTTGAGGATCGGCTTGGTGCCGCCGTCGGTCTCGATCGAGACCTGGAGGTCGGTGATGACGAGCTTGCTCATGAGATCTTCTCTCCGATGTAGATGTCGCCGTCGAGGATCTCGACCGCGAAGACGGGAACCGGCTCGTAGGCCGGGAGGGTGAGGGGCTTGCCGGTCGTCAGTTCGAACTTCGAGCCGTGCGCCCAGCACTCGAGCGTGTCGTCCTCGACGAACCCCTCCGAGAGCGAGATGTCGCCGTGCGTGCACGTGTCGCCGATCGCGTGCACCGCGCCGGCGGAGTCCATGACGACCGCGATCGGCGTGCCGTCGACGACGACGCGCTTGGCGGTCGACACCGACAGGTCGCTCAGGGCGCAGACGCGGGTGCTCACGCGGCATCCTCCAGTTCGGCGACGAGCGCGGCGATGAGTCGCTGCTGCAGGGCCTCGTCGGGGATCTGCTGCACGATCTCGACGAGGAACCCGAGCACGACGAGCCGCCGTGCCTCGGCCTCGGGGATGCCGCGCGCCTGCAGGTAGAACAGGTGCTCGTCGTCGAAGCGGCCGGTCGCGCTCGCGTGGCCGGCGCCCGCGATGTCGCCCGTCTCGATCTCGAGGTTCGGGATGCTGTCCGCGCGCGTGCCGTCGGAGAGCACGAGGTTGCGGTTCTGCTCGTAGCTGTCGGTGCCGGGCGCGCTGCGCGCGATGAGCACGTCGCCGATCCAGACGCTGCGCGCACCCTCGCCGTTGAGCGCGCCCTTGTAGGTCACGCGGCTGCGCGTGTGCGGCGCGTCGTGGTGGACGAACACCTGCTGCTCGAGGTGCTGGCCGGCATCCGAGAAGTACACGCCGTACATCTCGGCGTCGGCGCCCTCCTCGGCGAGGTGCGCCGAGGGGTTGACGCGCACGATCGCGCCGCCGAGCGAGACGACGATGTGGGTGAGCTTGGCGTCCTTGCCCACCCGCGCGAAGTGGCTCGCGAGGTGTCGCGCGTCGTCGTCCCACTCCTGCAGGCTCACGACGGTGAGGTTCGCGGACGCCCCGACGACGATCTCGACGTTCTCGGAGAGCGAGGCGCTCCCCCGGCCGTCGAGCACGACGAGTCCGGACGCGCCCGCCGCCGCCTCGATGAGCACGTGCGCGGCGCGAGGCGCGTGGCCGAGCGCGGCACGCGTCACCGTGAGGGACCCGGTGTCGCCCTCGAGACGCACCGAGAGCGCCTTCTCGAACGTGCTCCACGCGTTCGCGGCGGCGCGGTCCTCGGGGAGGCCGGCCGAGCCGATGCGGGGGTCGGTGCGGTCGATCCACTCGACGGTCGCGCCGGTGACCTCGGGGTACTGGATCGGGTAGGGCGACCCGTCGAGGGTCTCCTCGATGAGGTCGCGCAGCTTCGCGACCGGCGTGAACTTCCACTCCGCCTCGCGCCCGTGCACCTCGGCGAAGTCGTCGTGACGTACCGAGCGGGGACGCTCGGAGCGCGTCTGGATCGGAACGACGGGACCGTCGCTGTGCGCGACGATTCCCAGCCGCTGTGCCGTGGTGTCCGGGGCGGCTTCGGTACCCGTGGCCACTATCCGACCGAGCCTTCCATGCTCATCTCGATGAGCTTGTTGAGCTCGAGGGCGTACTCCATCGGCAACTCCCGGGCGATCGGCTCGATGAAGCCGCGCACGATCATCGCCATCGCCTCGTCTTCGGCCATCCCTCGGGACATGAGGTAGAACAGCTGCTCCTCCGAGACCCGCGAGACCGTGGCCTCGTGGCCGAGTTGCACGTCGTCGACGCGGATGTCGATCGCGGGGTAGGTGTCGCTGCGCGAGATCGTGTCGACGAGCAGGGCGTCGCAGCGCACCGTGTTCGCCGAGTGGTGGGCGTTCTCGGCGACGCGCACCTCACCGCGATAACCGGCCCGACCGCCGCCGCGCGCGATCGACTTCGACACGATCGAGCTCGTCGTGTGCGGTGCGAGGTGGATCATCTTGGCGCCGGCATCCTGGTGCTGGCCCGGACCCGCGAACGCGACCGAGAGCGTCTCGCCCTTCGCGTGCTCGCCCACGAGGAAGATCGACGGGTACTTCATCGTGACCTTCGAGCCGATGTTGCCGTCGATCCACTCCATCGTCGCGCCCTCGTGCGCGATCGCGC
>CAMLMQ010000041.1 GCA_946481135.1 uncultured Microbacteriaceae bacterium | reverse complement strand
CGAGGTCGGCCCGCATCGCGATCGCGGCGGGGATCTGATCCTCGACGACGTGGCGGATGCGGCGGCCGCGCACGGCGAGGTTCGCGAACTGCAGGCGCGGGGCGCCCGTGGTGCGCTGGATGCGGTCGAGTTCGAGCGCGAACCGGTCGGCCCAGCCGAACCAGGGCTCGCCGTCGCCGACGACCGGGTCGCACCAGCCTTCGGTGATCGAGTCGCCGAGGGCGGCGAACCGTGTGAAACGCGGGGGCGGGGCGTCGGTCACGGCACCAGTGTGGAGGCGAGGGCCGCGGCGGGGGAGCGCGGCGGGGCGTCATCGCCCACTCGTCACGGAGAGTTCATCCGTCGCAAGCGGGCGTTCAGCACCCCCCGAATCCCTAGACTGTCGGCAGCCCCCTGTAGCTCAGTGGACAGAGCACGTGGTTTCTACCCACATGGCCGGGAGTTCGAATCTCTCCAGGGGGACGTGCACATCCGGATGCCGCTCCGCCTCGCTCTGCTCACCGCCGGCGTCGTCGCGGCGCTCGCCGGGTGCGCGCCCGTCGGCAACCCGGTGGCGACCTTCCGGGTGGTCGACGAGGAGTACAAGATCGAACTGGCCACGCCCGAGCTCGTGGAGCACGCCGAAGCACTGCTGGCGGGAGAGGATGTCGCGTCCATCCCGCTGGGTCGCGTCGTGCGCGACGATCCCGGCCCGAATGCGCCCTGGTCGTGGCACATCGACCCCGCGACGCTGGAGTTCGCGGAGGTGACGATCGAAGTCTGCGACGGGCTGCCCTCCTCTGTCGAGGACGGCACGGTCACGAGCCCCGACTACTGCCCGTGGAGCGCCGAGATCGTCTCGATCGACCGCTGAGCGCCTACGCGGTGGGGGAGGGCTTCTGCAGTTCCTCGACGGGGACGTTCTCGTAGTCCCAGCGGTCGAGGTCGGAGGCGAACAGCGTCTTCGCCCGGCGCGGATGCCGCACCCACTCGACGAGACGGTTCTGGTACTCGGTGAGGGTGGCATCCGAGGCGAGGCCGAAGTTGACCGAGTTGACGCGCATCGCCTCGAGCTGGTGCGCCGCCCAGTCGGCCGCGAGGTCGGCGCCCGGCACCGGCAGCAGCCGCGCGGCGACGTGCGCCTCGGTCGCGACCTGCTGCGCGTGCTCGCGTGCCTCCGGGCCCTGGCTGTGCCAGCGCGCCGCATTCTGCCCGGCGGAGACGAGGGCCGCGACGGCCGCGACGCGGGTCTCGAAGTCGCGCTGCGCGACGAGTCGCTTGATGCCGCTGCGCCCGATCGAGGCCCCGAGGATGCCGGCGAGCACGATCGCGACGAACGGGATCACGGCGCCCGAGAGGATGCGCCAGCCGTCGTCGGAGGAGAGCCAGTCCAGGAGATCGTTCCACCACTGCATGATGCGGACCCTAACCCCGGCTGACACGCAACCGGGGAGAAACGCAGGGAGTCAGCCGAAACGCAGCGCGTCGGCCGCGTCGGTCGCGGTGCGGAACTCGCCGAGCATCCGGAACCGCCGCTCGCGCACGCTGAACCGCATCGCGCGGTAGCCCCCGTCGGCGGGCTCGACGTGGCCGAGGAGCGCCCCGGAGCGGGAGACGACGCGCCACTTGCCGCTCGCGAGCGGCACCACGGCGACGCCGGGCGTGCGGATGTCGACTGCGGTCGCGGGGAGGTTCACGGCCCGAGACTACGGGCGACCACCGACCTCCGACGCGGTCGGGAGCACGAGCTCGGCGTCGACGACGGTCTTCGACGCGCGCGCCGTCTGGGCGATCACGATTCCGCCGAGAACCACCGCGGCGCCGAGTAGTCCGAGCCCGTCGAGAGCCTCGCCGAGCCACAGCCACGCGACCGCGAACGCGAAGACGATCTCGGCCGACGCGACGACCCCCGCGGCGGTCGCGGTGAGGTGCCGCAGGGCGAGGAACGAGAGCCAGAACGGCAGGAACGAGCCCGCGACGATGGTGAGCAGCAGGGGAACGACAAGAGGCAGCTCGAGCGCGCCCCACTGCCCGCCGAGGGCGACCGGCGCCACGAAGATCCCGGGTTCGAGCTCCCACCAGCCGCTGAGGAACGCCCAGAAGACACCGGCGAAGAGCGTCGTCCAGAATGCGACGGCGAGCGGCGACTGCCGAGCGACCTGGCGTTCGCCCACGACGAAGTACAGGGTCAGCGCCGCCGCGGCGGCGAGCGCGAACGCGACCCCGAGCGGGTCGAGGCGCGCCTCCCATGGACGGGCGACGACCGCGAGCCCGGCGAGCACGAGCACGATCGCCCCCCACAGCCGCGGGCGCACGCGTTCGCGGAAGACGACGAGGGCGACGAGGGGCACGAACAGCACCGCGAGGTACTCCAACAGGAGCGCGACACCGACGGGGAGCCGCTCGATCGCCGCCGCATAGCCCGCTTGCAGCACGGCGACGCCCGCGATGCCGAGGAACGCGAGCACGGCGATCCGCCGCGGCGAGACGCGGAAGGCCCGGCGGTCGGTGGCGAGCAGGATCGCCCCGGCGACGAGCGCCGTGCCGAGCGTGCGGAACTGGGTGAGCTGCGTCGCCGTCAGCCCGCCCTCGATGAGCAGCTTCGTGAGGCTTCCGTTGGCGCCGAAGAGCAGCGCTCCGAGGAGCGCGTACAGGTAGCCCACGGAGGGGTCAGCGACCCAGACCGTCGACGGCGTGCGGCTCGATCGCCGCGAGCTCGTCGTCGGTGAGCGGAGCCGACTGCAGCGCTCCGAGGCTCGACTCCAACTGCCGCACGCTCGACGCGCCGATGAGGGCGCTCGTGACCTGCGGATGCCGCAGCACCCAGCGCAGGGCGAGCTGCGCGAGCGTCTGACCGCGGCCCTGCGCGATCTCGTCGAGCGCCCGGGCGTGCGCGAGGTAGTCGTCGGAGATGTTCGTCGAGGTGATCCAGCGCCCCTCGGCGGCGCGGGAGTCGGCCGGGATGCCGTCGAGGTACCGGTCGGTGAGCATCCCCTGGGCGAGGGGCGAGAACACGATGCATCCCGCGCCCACCTCGTCGAGCACGGGGAAGAGCCCGCGCTCGATGTGGCGGTCGAACATGTTGTAGCGGGGCTGGTGGATGAGCAGCGGCACGCCCTCGACGGCGAGCGCAGCAGCCGCCGCGCGGGTCTGCTCGGGGTCGTAGTTGGAGATGCCCACGTAGAGGGCCTTCCCGCTGCGCACCGCGTGCGCGAGGGCCCCCATCGTCTCCTCGATCGGCGTCTCGGGGTCGGGGCGGTGCGAGTAGAAGATGTCGAAGTAGTCGAGTCCCGTGCGGGCGAGCGAGGCGTCGAGCGAGGAGAGGAGGTACTTGCGCGATCCCCACTCGCCGTAGGGCCCGTCGTGCATGTGGTACCCGGCCTTGCTCGAGATGAGCAGCTCGTCGCGGTGGGCGCGGAAGTCCTCGGCGAAGATGCGGCCGAAGTTCGACTCGGCGCTGCCCGCAGGCGGACCGTAGTTGTTGGCGATGTCGAAGTGGGTGACGCCGAGGTCGAACGCGCGCCGGAGGATCGCCCGCTGCGTGTCGAGCGGATGGTCGTCGCCGAAGTTGTTCCAGAGGCCGAGGGAGATCTCGGGCAGCTTCAGACCGCTGCGGCCCGAGCGGGCGTAGGTCATGCGGTCGTAGCGGTCGGATGCGGCGGCGTAGGTATGCAGGGGCACCCGCTCACTCTAGGAACTTTCGGAGCCCCGTGTCGGTTGCATCGAGTGCGACCTCCCGGTCGCAGAAAGTAGGGTCCTCCCCATGCGTACCTTCGTTCTCGCCGGCGGCTGCTTCTGGTGTCTCGACGCCGTCTATCGCACCCTCAAGGGCGTGCACGACGTCGTCTCGGGTTACACCGGAGGCGAGACGGCGAACCCCAGCTACGAGGCGGTCTGCACGGGCCGCACGGGCCACGCCGAGGCGGTCAAGGTCGTCTTCGACGAGACCGTCATCCCCGAGTCGGTCATCCTCGACGTCTTCTTCACCCTCCACGACCCCCGCCAGCTCAACCGGCAGGGCAACGACATCGGCACCCAGTACCGGTCGGCGATGTTCTACTCCTCCGACGAGGAGAAGCAGCTCTTCGAGGAGGCGCTGGAGCGCGCTGCCGAGTACTGGGACGGCGGCATCGTGACGACGCTCGAGCCGCTCGGAGACTGGTACGACGCCGAGGAGTACCACCAGGACTTCTTCGCAAAGAACCCCACCCAGGGCTACTGCCTCGCGGTGGCGCTGCCGAAGGTGAACAAGATCCGGAAGTCGTACGCCGAGTACGTGCTCGCGTCCTGAGTCAGCGGGCGGGAGCCGCCGTCGCGGCGGCGACCGCCTCGGTCAGCCCGGTGACCGTGAACGGCTTGTCGAGCACGGCGAGCACGTTGGGCCTCGCCGCGGCGGCGCGCACCTGATCCGGTACGCCCGACATGACGACGACGGGAAGCATCGGATGCGCCTGCTCGAGCCAGTCGAGGAAGCGCCGTCCGGTGAGTCCGGGCATCACGAGGTCGGTGACGATCACATCCACTTCGTCGGTGTCGAGCAGGCCCCGAGCCTCCTCGGCGCCCCGCGCCACCGTGACGTCGGCTCCCCACGTCGTGAGCGTGAGCCGGCAGATGGCGGAGACGTCGTCGTCGTCGTCGACGACGAGCACCCGAGTACCGGTGAGATCGTTCCCTGATCGCATGCTGCCTCCGTCCCCGTGCCCCGCACGCCGAGCAACCGGCCTGTTCGCGAGGCCTGGCGGCCCCGAAACCGGCGGCGAAGGGTCCGGTCGCGATCCCCCGAAAGCGGCCGGACCCGTGCACGCGATCCGTCATCCCCTCGGTTTCGGATCCGGCGACTCCCCCGAGTCGCCCGCGCACTTCGCCGAAGACAAGCTTCCTCCCCCTTGGCATCCGCCGCAATCGGCCCCGACGTCGGGTATTCGGTAGAGCGAACGCGCACGTCAGCGCACGCGCACGCGTCCCTGTTGCCACAGGCGCAACGCCGCCACCCGCGGGTTGGAGGTCTCGTCGTGCAGGCCGAGCGCTGCATAGAGGCGCGCGATCATGGTCTCGGCGGCGCGAACCGAGGTGCCGCGCTGGTCGGCGATCGCTCGGGTCGTCATCCCGCTTGCGAGCATGCGCAGCACATGCGCTTGAGCCGCGGTGATCGCCACCGTCCCGGTCTCGGTGATCGGTTCGTCGTCCCCGGTACCCGCGCGACGGCCGGTCAGGGCTTCGTGCACCGCGGCCGTGATGTCGCCGACGTTCCGCAATCGGGACTTCACGAGGTAGACGAGGTCGTCGGGCAGCGCGTCGGCGTCGCTGACCGCGAGCTCGGGGGAGATGTGGGAGGTGAGCACGACGAGGGCGAGCCACGGCTGCTCCGTGGCGACCCGACGCAGGAGCGAGGCGCCAGAGACCCCGTCGCCGAAATCGAGGTCACAGATGAGGGCGTGCACGTCGTCTGCGGCGAGGAGCTCCCACGCCGCGTCGGGGTCGGCGGCGGTGCGTACCTCGAAGCCTTCCGAACGCAAGCCGTCGCCGACGAGCGAGCGGGTGAACGGATCGTCCTCGGCAACCACGACGGTGAGTCCCGCACCCGGATACTCAGCTTCCATCCGGGGCCTCTCGATCCTCGAGCGCCTCTCGCAGAGCGCGCAACAGGGCGTCGGTCGTGAACGGCTTGGCGATGAAGTGGGAGATTCCCAGTTCTCGCGCCCGCGCAACGCCGCCATTGGCGTTCAACCCGCTGGCGGCGACGACGCGGATGCCCGGATGGTGCTCGACGAGGTAGCGTGCGGTCGCCGCTCCGTCCATCACGGGCATCATCATGTCGGTCAGGACGAGGTCGAAGGGCTCGCCACCGGATTCGATGAGGTCGATCGCCTCCCGGCCGTTGCTCGCTTCGGCGGTGGCGTATCCGTGGGCGTCGAGGGTCTGCCGCACGATCTGGCGGATCGCGGCCTCGTCGTCGACGACGAGCACGCGTTCGCCGGCGCCGCGGGGCATCTCGGCGACCGGCTCCTCGGGGGAGGTCGTCGGGCAGGCCGAGTCGGATGCCGGCAGGTGCAACTGGAAGCGCGACCCCCTCCGCGGCTCGCTGTACACCTGGATGTAGCCGCCGTGGCTGCGCGCGATCGCCATCGAAGTGGGCAGGCCCAGGCCCGTACCCTCGCCCTGCGGTTTCGTCGTGAAGAACGGCTCGAAGAGCTTCGACATCGTGTCGGCGTCCATCCCGATGCCGTGGTCCTCGACGTCGATGGCGACGTAACGTCCCGGCGGGGCGAGGCTCGTGACCGAGCGGTACTCCTCGGTGAGCTCGACGTTGCGGGCGCGCACGCTGATCGTGCCGCCGTCGGGCATCGCGTCACGGGCGTTCGTGACGAAGTTCATGAGCACCTGCAGCAGCTGGGTGCGGTCGCCGACGACGGGCCACAACTCGCCGTCGATCCGCGTGTCGGCGACGACCGACTTCGGCAGCGTGTCACGGCAGAACGTGGTGAGGTCGTCGAGGAGCTCCTCGATCCGGAGCGGCGCTCGTTCCCCGTCGATCCCTCGGGCGAAGGAGAGCACCTGCCGGATCATGTCGGCACCGCGCTTGACCCCGGCCCCCATCGTGTCGAGCAGCGACAGCCGCGCCGGGTCGGTCTCGCCCGTGCGCAGCAGTTGCACCGACATGAGGATGGGGGTGAGGACGTTGTTGAGGTCGTGCGCGATGCCGCCGGCGAGGGTTCCGAGGCTCTCCATCCGCTGCGCGCGGATGCTCTGCTCCTGACGCTTGCGCGCCTCGGTCACATCCGAGTTGACCGCGAAGACCCCGGTCGGTGTGCCGTCGTCGTCGACGATGAGCTGCCAACGGCAATCGACGATGAGGGGGGTGCCGTCGCGGCGCACCTGCTGCAACTCGCCCGCCCAGTAGCCGTCGCGCAGGACCTGGGCGTGGGCCTGCTCGTAGGGCGCGGTGTCGGTGTAGACGATGTGCACCATCGAGCGGCCGACCACCTCGTCGGCCGTCCACCCGTAGACCTCCTCCGCGGCTCGGTTCCAGTAGGTGATGACGTGGTCGAGATCGCGCACGAGCATGGCATCGCGTGCCGCGTCGATGAGGCGACGCTGGAGACCGAGACGGCGGCCCTGATCCTCCAGTTCGGCGCGCACCGCCTCGCGCTCGCTGACGTCCTGGAAGTAGACCATGACGCCCTCCGCCGTGGGATACGACGTCATGTCGAACCACGTCTCGAGCTCGGGATAGAAGCCTCGTGCGGTCGACACGACCCGGTCGTCCATGGTGCGCCGGTACGCGACGCCGAATTCGGTCTGCTCGAGACCGGGGTAAAGGTCCCAGAGGATCCCGCCGAGCGTCTCGGATCGAGGTTTCTGCATGAAGCGCTCGCCGGCGTCGTTGACGAAGGTGATGCGCCAGTCCCGATCGAAGAAGACCACGCCGTCACGAATTTGATTGAGCGTCGTCTGAAGCCGCACCTCGAGGGCGCGGGCGGCCTGGCGCTGGACGAAGTGGTCGGTGATGTCGACATCCACGCGGATCACGCGCACCGGTGTACCCGACTCGTCGGGCAGCACCTGGAGACGACACTCGACGACGAGGGAGTGACCGTCGCGATGCCGGGTCGCAAGTTCGCCCGACCATCGGCCATGGATGCGCATCGCCCGCCGTGCCTCTCGGGGCACGTCGTCGCCGACGAGGTCGAGCACGTTCCGACCGATCGCCTCGTCGCGGGTCCACCCGTAGAGTTTCTCCGCGCCGGCGTTCCACGACTCGATCATCCCGTCGCGCGTGCTGACGATCATCGCGTCGCTCGTCGCCTCGATCAGTCCCGCCTGCCACTCCAGCTCGCGCGTGTAGTTTGCGATCTGCTCGCGTCGCCGCTGGTCACCCGTCACATCCCGCAGTACGACGGCGATCCCGTCGTCGGTCGGCGCCGCCGTGATCTCGAGCCAGATGCCGAATCGGTCGGCGTGCGACCGGATCGTCTCGGGGCGCCCGCTCGACATCACCCGGCGGTAGAGGTCACCCACCTCGTTGTCGACGATCTCGGGAAAGTGATCCCAGACCGTGCCCGACGCCGCGTCGACCGCGGTGACACCCGACGTCGCCACGGCGGCGCGATTGAGGAAGGTGAGGCGCCAATCGCGGTCGAGGAACACGATGCCGTCGGGCATCTGGTCGAGTGTCGTGCGCAACCGCCGCTCGGCGCGCAGCCGTTCCTCCTGTTCTGCGACTGCGTTCGTGATGTCGACGAACCCGCCGTGCAGGCGCGTCACCGCTCCATGTTCGTCGCGCAGGGACTCGCCGATCACCTGGATCACGAGCTCCTGACCGGAGAGGGTGCGCGCCGAGACGAGCTGCTCCAGCGGCTCGCCGGTGCGCGCCGACGCCCCGATCGCGGCTTCCAGCCGGGCGAGGTCGTCCGGTTCGACGAGCCGTCGGCTCAGCTCCTCCGGCGAGCCGTCGTCGGGAGTCGCGCCCATGAGGTCGTACAGCTCCGGCGACCACGCGAAGCGGGCATCAGCGACATCGAGCGACCACCCCGCGAGTCGACTCAACCGGCTCGCGATCCGCAGCAGCGTCGACACGCGGTCGCTCTCGAGGACGGCCTCGCGCAGCGGCTCGAGATCGCGGGCGACGCCGAGGATCGCCGTGACGGCGCCGTCGGCATCCCTCACCGGGAACTTGGTGACGTCGGCAGAGAGCGTGCGTCCGTCCTTCGCGACGACGCGCGTCTGATAGCGGCGGCGCTCGCCGGAGAGCGCCGCCGCGAAGTGCTCCTCGATGCGGGGGAGATCGGCGGGATGGATGACGTCGCGGTACCCGAGCCTCGTCAGCTCGTCGAGGCCGTAGCCCGTGAGCTGGCACAGCGCCTCATTGGCGTTCGTGAATCGACCCTCGAGGTCGAGCTGATAGATCGCGTCGCTGTTCGCCGAGAACAGCCCGCTCGCGGCGAGGGGATCGAGGCGAGCATGTTCGGTCACGCGCGGGCTCGCCCGGCGTCGATCGCCCGCCGCACGCCGTCCCGGAAGGTCGCGAGGTCGACCGGCTTCGTCAGTTGCACGGCGTCGCAAGACGTCGGCTCCGGGTCGCCGCTGAGGACGAGCACAGCCACGTCCGGGTGACGCCGCATCACATCGCCGAGTCGGATGTCGAGCTCCGGCCCGGGGAGGTATCGGTCCATGACGCACAGCGTGATCGGGGCGGTCTCGAGGACCGCGCGTTCCGCCTCGGCGTCGGGGGCTTCGACGACCGTCCAGCCGTCGGATTCGAGGGCCATTCCGAGGACACGCCGGACCAGGGCATCGTCGTCGGCGACGAGGGCGATTCGGTTCGGGCTGGCCCGCTCGACCATGCGAGGCAGTCTATCGACGGCCCTCGCGTGCGGCATCCCCCCCTCCGGGGTGTCGGTCCGGTTCGCGCGGTCCTCCGGCGAGTGACTCGAGGTCACGCTCGACGGCCTCGAGATGATCGAGAACCGAGGTCGTGATGTAGGCGGTGCGTTCCGGATCGGGCGGTGACTCGGCCGCGCCGTGGAAGCTGAGGGCCATCGCGCATGCGCTCAAGCGGCCTTGGATGGGTCCATGCAGCAGGTGGGAGACGTGCGATCGCACGCGCTCCTCGTCAGCCGCAGCACAGCGATCGAGCAGACGACGTTCCTCGGTGAGCTCCTCGATCTGCCGACGGAGGAGGTCGTTGGCGCGCCGGATCCCGACGATCGTCGGCACGACCGCCGCCGCGAGCCCGGCGACGAGCGGGAGCATGATGGCCGCGAGTCGCACATCGGTGCGCTCCGGGTCGCCGAGCAGGAGGATCGTCGCCGCTCCCGCTGCTCCGGCGGCGATCACTCGGGCGACGAACGCCGCGACCTGCGCGCGCAAAGAGCGCACCGGGATGCGGCGTTCGACGAACGCGGCGAGCAGCACGACGCTGACGCTCGCGGCGATCCCTGCGGCTACGGAAAG
This sequence comes from uncultured Microbacteriaceae bacterium, assembly GCA_946481135.1. The sequence goes on along the minus strand of CAMLMQ010000041.1, from coordinate 7,616 downwards.
GGCATCGGTCGGCCCGCCGACGCGGAGCGCCTCGGGCAGCAGGAGCGTCGCCATCCCGACCGTCATGACACCCGCCGCGCGGAACGGTCGCCGCTGCGTGACCGAGAGTGCCGCCCAGATCGGGGCGCGCGGCTGCGGCGTCGGGATGCCGCCCGAGGCGGGTCGCCCGAGTCCCCGCACGATCCGAGTCGTCTCGTCGAGGATGCCGCCGATGCGTGCGCCGATCTCGCGCGTCGTCGTGGGGTCCAGGCCGGAGTCGAGTCGCAGAAGCCGCACCCGGACTTCCTCGACCGCGGGCGTGACACTGGCGCGGACCGCCTCGAGCAGGCGTTGCCGGAGGTCGTCCTGCCGGGCGTCGTCGTGCTCGCCCGCTTCGACGAGGGCGCGGCGCTCCGCCTCGCGTCGCCCGAGGAGGCCGCGCCGCGCGTCGAGTTGCGCCAGCGTGTACCCGAGCGTCGGCATCCAGACCCACGTGACGAGCAGCCAGAACACGATCCGATGGCCGAAATCCGGGGCCACGTCCGCGAAGGATGCCGCCCACGCGCCGCCGATGAGCCCCCGGCTCACGCCGATCGCCGTCCAGAGCAGCAGCCGGATCAGCAGCCGATCCATGCGGGAGAAGGTGCGCTGGGCGGCGAGCGCGAGCGCCGCGAGCACACCGTCCGCGGCATGTTGCAGCAGCGCCGAGGCGAGCACGAGGACCACGGTCGGATACGGCGTCGTGGCCTCCTGCACGACCACGAGCACCGTGGCCGGGAGAAGGGTGCCGAGCCATCCCGCAATGCTGATCGAGTTGGTGCCGGTGAGGCCCCGGCGCAGGGACATCCAGGTCGTCTCCGTGCGCTCCGGGGTGCTCATTCGAGCATTCTCCGCTCCTCGTCGAGTGCCGCTTCCCTGTCCCCCGAGGAGAGGCCGACTCCGTTCACATCCTGTTCGCGGAGTCGGCCCGTGGCGCTGGGCCTCGCGCTGGGGTGCGAGGCCCGACGGTTCCCCCGAACCGTCAGGCGCCCTCCCCACCGAATGTCGCGCATCCCGGGAACCGGCGCAACGCCGTGGTGTCTCGGATGTTCGCTCCAGCGAACGTCCGACCCGGGGGCCAGCAGGACTCTCACCTGTCAACCCCCTTCCGTCGTCGCGGAGCGGAGCTATGGTCGGCGACATGACCGAGAACACGACGATGTCGGGTCAGCGCTGGGTGGCTTTCGGGCCCGCGGGGGCCGTCGGCTCCATCCACCGCACCGACGAAGGATTCCTGGTTCGCCTGCTCGACGGCTCCGAGGAGCGTCGCTATCCGTCGCTCGACGTCGCGAAGAGCGCGCTGCACGCCTCGCTCCCCGCCGGCTCCGACTGGCCCGAGTTCCGGGAGCACTGATCCGCTGACCTGAGGACGGCGAAGTCCTCCCCGACCACGACGCCCGGTCGCGATCCACAGATCGCGCACCGGGCGTCGGTGTGTCCGCGCCGGGACGCGAGGGTGGGGTCATCGGATGTCGGCGCTCCTTCACGGCACGGGGCGGCGCCGGCATCCGATCCCATCCGAAGGAGAGATCGCATGTCCGACACCGTCACCCTCACCGGCCTCGTCGCCACGCCGCCCAAGCACATCGTCACGAGCGAGGGCCTGCACATCGCGTCGTTCCGGCTCGCCTCCACCCAGCGTCGGTTCGACAAGACCGAGCAGAAGTGGGTCGACGCCGACACCAACTGGTACACCGTCACCGCCTTCCGCTCGCTCGCCACGAACGCGATCGGCTCGATCCTCAAGGGTCAGCGGGTCGTCGTCTCGGGCCGACTGCGTGTGCGCGATTGGCAGAACGGCGAGAAGGCCGGCACGGTCGTCGAGGTCGACGCGGATGCGCTCGGCCACGACCTCACGTTCGGCACGTCGCAGTTCACGCGCACGCCCGCCGCGACCGCCGTCCCCGACACTCCGGAGAGCGCCGCGGCCGCCGAGCCGGTGCCCGACGCGCCGGAGGCACCCGAGGCGAGCGTCGACGACCTCGCCGAGGCGCGGGCGAAGCGACCGAGCGAGCTGCCGGTCCCGTTCTGACCGGACGTCAGTTGAGCCCGAGGGTCTTCAGCAGGTTCGGCTGCTTCTTCGGCGCCGGCGGGATGGGCTCGCCCGCCTGGTAGCGCCTCACGACTTCGGCCCGCACGGCCGCATAGAGGTTGTTGAGGGCGCGGTTGTGGATGCGCGAGACGCCCGAGAGTTCCGGGTACTCGGCGACGGTCGCGACCCAACGCTTGTCGTCCGCGCGACGCTCGATGAAGTAGCTGTAGCCGCGCACGTCGATGGTCATGGGTCTCCGATCCTCGTGCTCCGAGGCTACCGGGCGTCGGCCGGCTCGCGTTCGCCGTCGACTCAGTGCTCGGCGTCGCTCACGAGCTTCAACCCCACGATGCAGCCGACGAGTCCGAGCATGAGCAGCACCTTCGCGACGCTCACCGCTTCGGCGCCCGTCGCCATCGCGTAGGCGACGGTGAGCGTCGCGCCGACGCCCACCCACACGGCGTAGCCCGTGCCGGTGGGGATCTCGCGCAGCGCGAGGGCGAGCCCGCCCATGCTCAACACGAGCGCGACGCCGAACACGATCGACGGCCAGAGCTTGGTGAAGCCCTCGCTGCGTCCGAGGGCCGACGCCCAGACGGCTTCGAGAACGCCCGAGACGATGAGGATGATCCACGACATGACCGGCACCTTTCGGCCAGTCGTGTCTGTCCGGGTACTGGGTTCCCTCGTCCGGTGGCGGATGCCGCCGACCGCGACGATAGGCCACGGCGCTGGGCAGATCCTGGGCACGGTCGGCTGCGCCCGTAGACTTCACGCATGCGGGTACGGATCCTGGGCCTCGGCGCCGCACTCGGCATCCTCCTGCTCGCCGGATGCGTCACCGCACCCGAGCCCGCCCCGGAGCCGAGCGGCCCGCCGTCGGACGCCCCCGTGCAACCCGCCGAACCGGAGCTCGACCTCGAGGGCACCGCCGACGACAACCTCCCCTACTTCGACGCCGTCAACGCCGAACTGATCGCGGCGGCGGGAGCCCTCGACGGACGCGCGTTCATCGACAACCTCGTCGCGGCCGGCTTCCCGAAGACCGACATGGAGGTCACCAACGACCGCACCGCGATCAACGGGGCGGCCGACAACATCCAGTTCGCCGTGCGCATCAACGGCACGTGCCTCATCGGGCAGTACGGCAACATCGGCTACGCCTCGACGACCGCGCCGCTGCTCGCCACCGGGCGATGCCTCGTCGGGCAGACACGTCCCATCGACTGGTAGCCCGCCCCATCGACGGGGAGGTGTCCGACGCCCCCGTGGTCGGGGCGCGCACGGCCCGCTCCTAAGCTGGAGTCATGGCCGAATACATCTACTCGATGGTGCGCGCCCGCAAAGCGGTCGGCGAGAAGCTCATCCTGGACGACGTCACGATGGCGTTCCTCCCGGGAGCGAAGATCGGCATGGTGGGCCCCAACGGGGCCGGTAAGTCGACGATCCTCAAGATCATGGCGGGGCTCGACACCCCGTCGAACGGCGAAGCGAAGCTGACGCCGGGATACAGCGTCGGCATCCTCATGCAGGAGCCCGAACTCGACGAGTCGAAGAGTGTGCTGGAGAACATCCAGGACGGCGTCGCGATCAAGGTCAAGCTCGACCGGTTCAACGAGATCTCGGCCCAGATGGCCGATCCCGACGCCGACTTCGACGCGCTCCTGGCCGAGATGGGCACGCTGCAGGAGGAGATCGACGCCGCCGACGCGTGGGACCTCGACTCCCAGCTGGAGCAGGCGATGGATGCGCTGCGCACCCCGCCGGGCGACGCCCGCATCCCGCATCTGTCGGGTGGTGAGAAGCGCCGCGTCGCACTCGCGAAGCTGCTGCTGCAGAAGCCCGACCTGCTGCTACTCGACGAGCCCACCAACCACCTCGATGCCGAGAGCGTGCTCTGGCTCGAGCAGCACCTGTCGTCGTACAAGGGCGCCGTCATCGCGATCACCCACGACCGGTACTTCCTCGACAACGTCGCGGAGTGGATCGCCGAGGTCGACCGGGGCCGGCTCATCGGCTACGAGGGCAACTACTCCACCTACCTGGAGAAGAAGGGCGAACGCCTCGAGATCCAGGGCAAGAAGGATGCCAAGCTCGCGAAGCGGCTCAAGGAGGAGCTCGAGTGGGTGCGCTCCAACGCGAAGGGTCGCCAGACGAAGTCGAAGGCGCGTCTCGCCCGCTACGAGGAGATGGCCGCCGAGGCGGACCGCACGCGGAAGCTCGACTTCGAGGAGATCCAGATTCCGCCGGGGCCGCGCCTGGGCAACGTCGTCATCGAGGCGAAGAAGCTCCAGAAGGGCTTCGGCGATCGCATGCTGATCGACGGGCTGTCCTTCACGCTGCCGCCGAACGGCATCGTCGGCGTCATCGGCCCGAACGGCGCCGGCAAGACGACGCTCTTCAAGACGATCGTCGGGCTCGAGCCGCTCGACGGCGGCGAGCTCAAGATCGGCGACACCGTCAAGATCTCGTACGTCGACCAGGGCCGGGCGAACATCGACCCGAACAAGACGCTGTGGGAGGTCGTCTCCGACGGGCTCGACATCATCACGGTCGGCAAGACCGAGATCCCGTCGCGCGCCTACGTGTCGAAGTTTGGTTTCAAGGGGCCCGACCAGCAGAAGAAGGCGGGCGTGCTCTCCGGTGGTGAGCGCAACCGCCTCAACCTCGCGCTGACGCTCAAGGAGGGCGGCAACCTGCTGCTGCTCGACGAGCCCACCAACGACCTCGACATCGAGACGCTGTCGAGCCTCGAGAACGCGCTGCTGGAGTTCCCCGGCTGCGCCGTGGTGATCACCCACGACCGCTGGTTCCTCGACCGCATCGCGACGCACATCCTCGCGTACGAGGGAACCGACGAGAATCCCGCGAACTGGTACTGGTACGAGGGCAACTTCGAGGCCTACGAGGAGAACAAGATCGAGCGTCTCGGCCCGGAGGCCGCGGCCCCGCACCGCACGACGCACCGCCGCCTCACGCGCGATTGAGCGGAGCGCATCCGCATACGCGGAAGGGCCGCCCGGATTCCTCCGGGCGGCCCTTCGCGGTGTGAGGCTCTCAGTCGAGCAGGATGCCCTCGAAAGCGTCCGGGTGCGCCTCGAGCCAGGCGTCGATCGCCTCGGCCTCGTTGCCCTCACCGAACTCGTTCACCACGAGGTCCTCCAGCGCGCCGTACTGGGCGTCGTCGAGCTGGATGTTGGCGATGAGCTCGGCCGCCTCGGGGAACTCCTCCGCGAAGCCGGCGGTCCCGAGGAAGTGCAGCGCCTCGGAGTCGCCCATCGCACCCTGCGGGTCCTCGAGGTCCTTGATGTCGAACGCCGAGTTGGCCCAGAACGGCCGCCACAGGGTGACGACGATGTCCTCACCCGCGTCGATCGCGTTGCCGAGCTCGGTGAGCATCGCCGCGGTCGACGAGGTGACGAGCTCGTACTCGCCGTCGAGCCCGTAGGCGGGCATCATCGAGTCCTGCGTGATGCCGGTGAGGCCGGCGCCCGGCTCGATGCCGACGATGCGGCCGTCGAAGCGGTCGGCGTTGCCGGCGAGCTCGTCGATCGAGGTGATGTCGGTGTACGACGGCACCGCGATCGTGAGCTTCGCGTTGTCGTAGTACGCGCCGAGGTCCTCGATGTCGTCGCCGTACTCCGCCATGTAGTCGGCGTGCGTGACCTCGGGCCAGGCCGACGGGTAGATGTCGACGTCGCCGTTGGCGAGTCCGGTGTAGAGCGGCGCCGCCTCGGTGAGCGTCTCCATCTCGACGGTGTAACCGAGCTTGGTGAGCTGGTCCTCGAGCAGGTAGGCGGTGCTCAGCCCGTCGGTCCAGCTGGGGATGAAGCCGAGGGTGATGGTGCCCTTGTCGTCACCGTTGCCGTTGCCGTTGTCGGCGGGGTCGCCGCCAGCGCACCCGGCCAGGGCGACCGTGAGGCCCAGAGCACCTCCGATCACGGCGCCGCGGCGTGCGAACGTGCGTCGGTTCGTCATGTGAGTGTCCTCTCGTGTTGGGATCCCGGTGTGCGGGTCTGGATGTCCGGCCCGAGGTGAGCCGGAACGGCTCAGGCTGCGGCGCGGGCACGGCGGCCCGCGATCATCGCGCGCAGCGAGGTGGGGTGGTCGGCGGGGGTGCCGAGTGCGGAGGTGACGCGGTCGAGGAAGATTGCGAGGATCACGACACTCAGGCCGGCCTCGACCCCGCGGGGCACGTTGAGCGTCGAGACCGCGGCGACGACCTCCTTGCCGAGTCCGTCGGCTCCCGCGATGCCGGCGATGACCGCCATCGACAGCGACAGCATGATGACCTGGTTGATGCCGGCCATGATCGTCGGGGCCGCGAGCGGCAGCTGGATGCCGCGCAGGATCTGTCCCGGCGTCGCGCCGAACGCCTGCCCGGCTTCGACCCGCTCGGAGTCGACGCCGCGGATGCCGAGCTCGGTGAAGCGCACCCCCGGAGGCAGCGCGAAGATGATCGTCGCGACGACGCCCGGCACGACCCCGATGCTGAAGAACGTGATCGCGGGGATCAGGTAGACGAACGCGGGCATCGTCTGCATGAAGTCGAGCACGGGGCGCAGCACGGCGCTCGCCCGGTCGCTCTTGGCCATGAGGATGCCGGTGGGCACCGCGACGACGACCGCGATGAGCGCGGCGACGAGAACGAGGGCGAGCGTCTGCATCGACGTCTCCCACTGGTCCATCGCGACGATGAGCAGGAACGAGACGACGGTGCCGACGGCGAGCTTCCACGACCGCAGCAGCCAGCCGAGCGCCGCGAAGACGACGATCAGACCGAGAGGCGGCACGAGCAGCAGCAGCGCCGTGAGCGACTCGACCATCCACTCGAAGCTCGTGTCGACCGCGTCGAACAGCAGGTCGAGGTTCTCCTTCGCCCAGTCGAGGGCGGCGTCGATCCATTCCCCGACGGGCAGGCGGAAGCCGTCCATCAGCGCACCTCCTCGGGGGTCGTCGGCTCGTCGTCGGCTTCGCCGCTCGCGAGCACCTCGTCGATGACCGTGATCGGTACCGGCGGACCCGGGAGGGCGATCTCTCCGGTCGCGTTCGAACCCGGACCGAGCGCCGCGAGCAGGGTGACGCGCGGGATGACGCCGACGAGCCGGCCGTCGGCATCCGTCACCGCGAGCGGCAGCGGCGACTCGACGGCGGGCACGAACAGGTCCATGAGCACGTCGTCGACGCTGACCGCCTGCGGAACCGGGCGGAGGATCGCGCTCAGCGCGTTCTCGCCCCGCTGCACCTGCCGGAGGGCGTCGCGGTCGCGCACCATCCCGAGCAGGCGCCGGTCGCGGCCGACGACGTAGACCGCCGACGAGTAGCCGTCGCGCATCGCGCGAAGTGCCGAGCGCGGACCGGCGTTCTCGGCGACGGTGAGCCGGGGGCGCTCCATCACGTTCGCGGCGGTGAGCACGCGGGCGCGGTCGACGTCCTGCACGAACTGCGCGACGTAGTCGGTGGCGGGGTCGGTGAGGATGTCCTCCGGCGTGCCGATCTGCACGATGCGCCCGTCGCGCATCACCGCGATCCGGTCGCCGAGGAACATCGCCTCGTTGAGGTCGTG
>CAMLMQ010000040.1 GCA_946481135.1 uncultured Microbacteriaceae bacterium | reverse complement strand
GCGTTGTGGTTCTTTTTTTTTTTTTAAATCATACTGTGTGTTTTTGGGGGGGGGGGCGCCTCGTCGGCGGGGGCCCCCCCCGCCGGCGCCCGTCGCCCTAGGAGAGGTTCCGGGGCACGTGACCGAACCTATCCGAAAGGGCTCCCCATGAGTTCGCTCGCCCCCGCCCGTGTGCGGCGCAAGCGCGACCTCACCCCCCTGTTCCTGCTGCTTCCGGCCGGGGTGGTGCTGCTCGCCCTCACCGCCTGGCCGCTCATCCAACTCGTCGTCACGTCGTTCCTGCAGTTCGGCCGCGCCCAGATCTTCGGGGCTCCCCCCGAGTTCGTCGGACTCGACAACTACCGCGACGTGCTGACGGATGCCGAGTTCTGGCAGGTGCTCGGACGCAGCGTCGCCTTCTGTCTCGTCAACGTGCTGCTCACGATGCTGCTCGGCATCGCGATCGGCGTGCTCATGACGAAGCTCGGCAAGGGCTTCAAGCTGCTCGTCTCGGTCGGGCTGCTGCTCGCGTGGGCGATGCCGCCCGTCACCGCGAGCGTCGTGTGGGGATGGATGTTCGACACCGACCGCGGCGTCGTCAACTACCTGCTCACGCAGATCACCGGTGTCGACTTCGTCGGCCGCTCGTGGCTCATCGACCCGCTCTCGTTCTTCTTCGTCGCGACGATCATCGTCACGTGGCAGGCGATCCCGTTCGTCGCGTTCACCGTCTTCGCGGGCCTCACCCAGGTGCCGCAGGAGGTGCTCGAAGCCGCCGAGATCGACGGCGCGACGGGATGGCAGCGCTTCGTGCAGATCGTCGTGCCGTACCTGCGCGGCGTGCTCGTCATCCTGCTGATCCTGCAGATCATCTGGGACATGCGCGTCTTCTCGCAGATCTACGCCCTGCAGACCGTCGGCGGCATCGCGGCCGAGACCAACACGATCGGCGTCTACATCTTCAAGGTCTCGATCGGCACGGGCGACCTCGGTGCAGGCGGCGCGATCTCGGTGCTGCTCGTCATCCTCATGCTCGCGCTGTCGGGCTACTACATCCGCTCGCTGCTGAAGCAGGAGGAGTCATGACCCGCGGCTCTCGAGAACTCGCCCCCGGGCGACCGCGCTCCGCGGCCGTGCGGGCGCTGCTCAACGTCATCGCGGTGATCGTCTTCGTCGCGTCGGCGTTCCCCGTCTACTGGATGGTGAACTCCGCCTTCCTGCCCAACTCGGCGATCCGCGAGCAGACGCCGCACTTCTTCCCCGATCGGTTCACGATCGACAACTTCGTGAAGGTGATCACGCAGCCGTCGGGCACGATCGAGTTCCTGCCGGCGCTCACGACGTCGCTGCTCGTCACGCTCGGCACGGTCGTGCTCGCCGCGTTCTTCGCATTCTTCGCCGCGCTCGCGCTGTCGCGCTTCCGGTTCCGGTCGAAGAAGACCCTCATCGTGGCGCTGCTCGTCGCGCAGATGATCCCCGCCGAGGCGATGATCGTGTCGATCTTCCGCGTGCTCGACGGCTGGCAGCTGCTCAACTCGATCATCGGCCTCACCCTCGTCTACCTCGCCGTCGTGCTGCCCTTCACGATCTGGACGCTCCGCGGCTTCGTCGCCGGCATCCCGGTCGAGCTGGAGGAGGCGGCGATGGTCGACGGATGCTCGCGCTTCGGAGCGTTCTTCCGGGTGACGCTGCCGCTGCTCTGGCCGGGGCTCACCGCGACCGGGGTGTTCGCCTTCATCCAGGCGTGGAACGAGTTCCTCTTCGCGCTCGTCATCATGCAAAAGCCCGAGGCGCGCACGCTCCCGGTGTGGCTGCGCGCGTTCGTGCAGGCGACCCAGGCGACCGACTGGGCGGCGATCATGGCCGGCTCGACCCTCATCGCCGTGCCGGTGATCATCTTCTTCCTGCTCGTGCAGGGCCGCATGGTGGGCGGCATGGCGGCCGGGGCGGTGAAGGGATGACCTCCGTGGATGCCGTGCTGCTGCCCGGATTCCGGGGCACGACCCTGCCCGCCTGGGTCGCCGACCGTCTGCGCGGCGGCCTCATCGGCGTCTGCCTCTACGGCGAGAACGTCGAATCGGACGGGCAGTTGCGCTCGCTCATCGCGCAGATCCGCGAGGCGCGGCCCGACGCGATCGTCGCGATTGACGAGGAGGGCGGCGACGTCACGCGCGTGCACTACGTCGACGGGTCGCCCTACCCGGGCGCGGCTCTGCTCGGCCGGGTCGACGACGTCGCGGAGACGGCGCGCGTCGGGCGTGCGGTGGCCGACGTGCTCGGCTGGATCGGCGCCGACCTCAACCTCGCGCCCGTCGCCGACGTCAACTCCGATCCGCGCAACCCGGTGATCGGGGTGCGGTCGTTCGGAGCCGACCCCGCGCTCGTGGCGCGGCACGTCGCGGCGTTCACGCGCGCCCACGAGGCCGTCGGAATCGCGACGAGCGTCAAGCACTTCCCCGGCCACGGCGCGACGGCCGCCGACTCGCACCTCGCGCTGCCCGTCGTCGACGTGTCGATCGAGGTGCTGCGCGAGCGTGACCTGCCGCCGTTCCGTGCCGCGATCGAGGCGGGCGCGCGCACGGTGATGACCTCGCACATCCTGCTGCCGCAGATCGACCCGTCGGGTCCGGCGACCTTCTCGTCGCGCATCCTCCAGGGGATCCTCCGCGACGAGCTCGGCTTCGACGGGGTCATCGTCTCGGATGCCCTCGACATGGCGGGCGCGTCGGGCGAGATCGGCATCCCGGCCGCGGCCGCGCGCGCCCTCGAGGCCGGGTGCGACCTGCTGTGCCTCGGCACGGGCGGCTCGCCCGAGCAGCTCGACGCGATCTCCGCGGCCGTCGCGGAGGGCGTCGATCCCGCGCGGCTCGCCCACGCGGCCGCGCGCGTCGCATCCCTCGTGGATTCGCTCCGCGGCGAGCGCGCGAGACCCGTCAGCGGGCCCGTCGGACCGGACGTCGACCGGCTCGTCGCGGCGTTCGACGTCGCTCCGGGCGTCGCGCCCGCCCCCGGGGCCGCGATCGTCCTCGTCGAGACGGAGGCGAACATCGCCGTCGGTCACGCCCCGTGGGGCCTGCCCGACGACATCGACGGCATCCCTGTGCGGCGCATCGCCGCGGGCGACCCGCTGCCCGCCGACCTCGCCGCGGACGCGCCCGTCGTGCTCGTCGCGAAGGATGTGCACCGGCATCCCGACGTCGCCGCGCTCGCCGACGTCGTGCGCGCGAGCCGCCCCGGCAGCATCGTCGTCGACATGGGCTGGCCGTCGGGTCCCGTGGACGTCGCGACCTACGGCGCCTCGCGCGGCGTCGGCCTCGCGCTCGTGCACTGGCTGCAGTCGGTGGGGTGGCGCGCGTGAGCCTGCGCATCGGGATCGACATCGGCGGCACGAAGACGGATGCCGTCGCGCTCGCCGCGGACGGGTCCGTCGCCGCGGAGCACCGGCGTGCCACCGGCTTCGGCGCGGCCGCGGTGCTCGCCTCGGCCGAGAGCGCCGCTCGCGCGCTCGCAGCGGAGCTCGGCGTCGCGCCGGCGGACTTCACGACGATCGGGGTCGGCATCCCGGGTGCCGTCGACCGTGCGACCGGCCGGGTCGCCCACGCCGTCAACCTCGGGCTCGAAGACCTCGACCTCGGCGGGGAGCTGCACGCACGGCTCGGTCGCCCCGTACGCGTCGAGAACGACGTCAACGCGGCCGCGCTCGGCGCCTGGCAGGCGCTCGGCGGCGGCGCGACCGAGTCGATGGCCTACCTCAACCTCGGCACGGGTCTCGCGGCCGGGCTCGTGCTGCACGGGCGCCTCTGGCGGGGGGCGCGCGGCGTCGCGGGGGAGATCGGACACATCCCGGTCGACCCGAACGGACCGCCGTGCCCGTGCGGGCAGCGCGGATGCCTCGAACTCACGGCGTCGGGGTCGGGCCTCGCCCGCACATGGGGCGGCGACTCGGTACGCGACCTGCACGCCGCGGCCGCCGGCGGCGACGAGGTCGCCCTTCGCGTGTGGACCGGATTCGTCGAGCACGTCGCCGCGGCGGTGCGGCTGCTCGTGCTCACCGTCGACCCCGACCGCGTCGTCATCGGCGGCGGACTCAGCACGCTCGGCGACGGGCTGCTCGACGCTGTGCGCGACGTGCTCGGCGGCTGGGCGGCATCCAGCGGCTTCCTCGCGATGCTCGATCTGCCGAGCCGCGTCGAGGTGCTGCCGCGCGACTTCCCGGCCGCGGCGGTCGGGGCGGCACTCGTGGGCGCCGCGGCCGGGGAGGGCTGATGGCCGAGGTCGTGATCGTCGGCACCCGGGAGGAGGCCGGTGCGCTCGCCGCGGACCGCATCGAGGCGCTCGTCCGGCGGAAGCCGGATGCGGTGCTCGGCCTCGCGACGGGGTCGACGCCGCTGCCCGTGTGGGCGGCGCTGCGCGAGCGGGGGCTCGACCTGTCGCGCGTGCGCGGCTTCGCGCTCGACGAGTACCTCGGGCTGCCGGCCGGGCATCCCGAGAGCTACCACGACGTGATCGCGCGCGAGGTCGTCGAGCCGCTCGGGATGGATCCCGCGCTCGTGCGGGTGCCGGGCGACGACGGTCCCGTCGACGGCGCGGGGGAGCGGTACGAGGCGGCGATCCGGGATGCCGGAGGCGTCGACCTGCAGGTGCTCGGCATCGGTCGCACGGGGCACATCGGGTTCAACGAACCCGGTTCGTCGCTCGCGTCCCGCACGCGCGTGAAGACCCTCACCGAGCAGACCCGTCGCGACAACGCCCGGTTCTTCGACTCCCTCGACGAGGTGCCACGACACTGCCTCACGCAAGGTCTCGGCACGATCAGCGACGCCCGGGAGCTCGTGCTGCTCGCGTTCGGCGAGGCCAAGGCTGAGGCCGTGGCCGGGGCCGTCGAGGGGCCGGTGTCGGCGTCGCTGCCGGCCTCCGTCATCCAGCTCCACCCCGAGGTGACGGTGCTGCTCGACGAGGCCGCCGCCTCCCGCCTGCGCTACGCCGACTACTACCGCTCCGCCTGGACGAACCGCCTCTGAACTCCGCCGGCTCGGCGAAGGGAGCGGTCAGTCGCGGCGGCCGGCGGCCCAGACGGCGGTGACGGCGAACGTCTCGTCGAGGGCGACGACGTCGGCGGCGTAGCCGGGCTCGAGCAGCCCGAGCCGATCGTCGAGGTCGAGGATGCGGGCGGGGGTGCACGTGACGGCGGCGACGGCGTCGGGCCGGGAGAGGCCGAGGCCGTCGATCGCGAGGCCCAGCGCGAGGTCCTGTGTGAGGGTCGATCCGGCGAGGGTGTCGGTGCCAGCGACCGTCGCGACCCCGCCCGTCACGTCGACGTCGAGGGCGCCGAGCCGATAGGTGCCGTCGACGCCGGCCGCCGCGGCCATCGCGTCGGTCACGAGCGCGATCCGCCCCGGTGCCGACGCGAAGGCGACGGCGGCGACGTGCGGGTCGACGTGGTGGCCGTCGAGCACGAGCTCCAGGCACACCCGATCGTCGTCGAACGCCGCGACGACGGGTCCGGGGGACCGGTGGTGGATGCCGGGCATCGCGTTGAACGCGTGGGTGAGCAGCGTCGCGCCCGCGTCGAACGCGGCCCGCGCGGTCGGGGCGTCGGCGTCGGTGTGCCCGATCGCGACGACGACGCCGGCCGCGACGAACCGGCGGATCGCGTCGAGCGCGCCGGGCAGCTCGGGCGCGATCGTCACCTGGCGCAGCGTGCCGTCGGCCGCCGCGAGCAGCCGGTCGATCGTGGTCGCGTCGGGATGCCGCAGCGCCGTCTCGGCGTGCGCGCCCCGGCGGGCGGGTGCGAGGAAGGGCCCTTCGAGGTGGCTGCCGAGCACGCGCGGGTCGTCGTGGGCGAGGGCGGCCACCGCGCGCAACTGGCGCTCGAGCACCTCGAGCGCCTCCGACGCGAGGCTCACGACGGCCCGCGTCGTGCCGTGAGCGCGATGCGCCGCGAGCGCCGCGGGGAGGTCGCCCGTGCCGTAGTCCTCGCCGCCACCGCCGTGGCCGTGCAGGTCGACGAATCCCGGCGTGATCCATTCCCCCGCCAGGTCGACGACCTCGTCGGCCTGGGGGCGCTCGGGGCCGTCGCCGACGGCGCGGATGACGTCGCCGTCGAGCAGCACCCAGGCGTCGGGCACTTCGCCGCGCGCGTCGACGGCGGTGGCCGAGTGCAGCAGCGTCGTCACCGTCCCAGGCTACCGGCGGTAGGTATCCTGGAACGCGAGTCCGGCATCCCTCGGGCTCCCGCGGCCGGCGTTCCGTGCCCACTCCGTCTCGAAGGCTCCGCACCCATGTCCGCCACCTCGGGCGACCGCTTCCCCCTGTTCCGTCTGCTCGTGCTCGCGGGGGCGATCTTCGTCTCGGTCTCGAGCGAGTTCCTCCCCACCGGCCTGCTGCCCGACATCGCCGCCGACCTCGACGTCTCGGAGTCGCGCGTCGGACTGCTCGTGACGATCTTCGCGTTCACCGTCGTCGTGAGCACGGCTCCGCTGACCCTCGTCACCCGTCGGTTCTCGCGCAAGTGGCTGCTCGTCACGATGCTCGCGGTCTTCGCCGTCGCGAACGTGCTCGCCGCGCTCGCCCCGACCTACGAGCTGCTCGCCGCGGCGCGCGTGCTCGGCGGCCTCGCCCACGGCCTGTTCTGGGCCGTCGCCGGTCCGTACGTCTCGCTGCTCGTGCCCCCGACCCAACTCGCGCGGGCGGTGTCGGTGACGACGGCGGGCGGGTCGCTCGCCTTCATCCTCGGGGTGCCGTTCACCGCCGCGATCGGGCACGCGATCGGATGGCGGTGGGCGTTCGCGACGATGGCGGTGCTCGTCGTCGTGTTCGCGGTGCTGACGGTCGTGCTGCTGCCGGCCGTCGATCACCGGGTGTCGCGCGAGCCGCAGACCTATACGACCGACACGGGCTCGATCCGCTCCGTGCGCGACCGCTCGATCCTCGCGGTCGGGATCGTCGCCGTCACCGTCGTGCTCGTCGCGACGGGTCACAACCTCTTCTACACGTACATCGCGCCGTGGGCGATCGCGATCGGTCAGGTGGGCGACGATCAGGTCAGCCTGCTGCTGCTCTTCTACGGGCTCGCCGGCGGAGGCGGCCTGCTGCTCGCCGGAATCTTCGGCGACCGCTTCCCGCGTCTCACGCTCAACCTCATGGTCGTCGGCCTCGTCGTGTTCATGATCGCGACCGCCCTCGGGGCTCGCGGCCTCGTCGTGACGATCGTGCTCATGATGCTCTGGAGCGCGTCGTTCGGCGGCCTGCCGGCGCTCTTCCAGACCCGGGCCCTGCACGGGGCGTCGGCCCGCATCCGCGACCTCACCGGCGCGATCGTCACGACGGCGTTCAACATCGCGATCGGACTCGGCGCCCTCCTCGGCGGGGTCGTCTTCGACGGCCTCGGCCTGGAGTTCGTGCCCTGGGCGGCCGCGATCGTCGTCGCCGCGGGGCTCCTCTGGGTCGTGCTCACCGACCGGGCGCGGATCCGCTTCCACCCCGCGGACGCACACCTCGGGTAGCCTCGCGACATGGCCGATCCCTGGCTCGTCGCGATCGATCTGCAACACGTCTTCGGCGCTTCAGGCAGTCCCTGGTCGTCACCCACGTTCGAGACCGCCGCGGCCGGAGTCGCCCGGCTCGCACCCGCGTTCGGCGAGCGCACGGTGTTCACGCGGTACGTCGCGCCGACGCGGCCCGAGGGGGCATGGCGCCACTACTTCCAGGTCTGGCCGTTCGCGCTCGTGCCACCCCACGACCCGCTCTACGACCTCGACGAACGCTTCCGCGACGCGCCGCGCATCGAGACCCGCGAGACGTTCGGCAAATGGGATGCGGGCCTGCACGCCGCCGTCGGCGGGTCGACCGAGATCGTGCTCGCCGGGGTGTCGACCGACTGCTGCGTGCTCTCGACGGCGCTCGCGGCGGCCGACGCCGGCATCCATGTGCGCGTCGTCGTCGACGCGTGCGCCGCGCCGACCCTCACCGACCACGAGCGGGCGGTGCTCACGATGGGCATGTACGCGCCGCTCATCGAACTCACCACGGTGGATGCCGTGCTCGCGACGCTAAGCTAGAACCGTCGCGACTGGCGTTCGGATGGGTCACCATCGGGGAGCGACGCAGCAGAGGAACTCGGCCGTACGCCTGGGCCGGGTGGAAACCGCACTGCGTCTGGAGGATTCCGAATGTCCACGTTCACCGCGCCGTTGGCCGAGGTCGACCCGGAGGTCGCCGAGGCTCTCGCCCAGGAACTGAACCGTCAGCGCTCGACGCTGGAGATGATCGCGAGCGAGAACTTCGTGCCGCGCGCCGTGCTCGAAGCCCAGGGTTCGGTGCTCACCAACAAGTACGCCGAAGGGTACCCGGGCAAGCGCTACTACGGCGGCTGCGAGTTCGTCGACGTCGTCGAGACGCTCGCGATCGAGCGGGCGAAGAAGCTCTTCGGTGCGGAGTTCGCCAACGTGCAGCCGCACTCCGGCGCCTCGGCCAATGTCGCGGTGCTGTCGGCGATCGCCGAACCGGGCGACCGAATCCTCGGACTGGAGCTCGCCCAGGGCGGCCACCTCACGCACGGCATGCGGCTGAACTTCTCGGGGAAGCTGTACGACGCGCACGCGTACGGCCTCGACCCCGCGACGATGACGATCGACATGGATGCCGTGCGCGAGCGCGCCCACGAGGTGAAGCCGACGGTGATCATCGCCGGCTGGTCGGCGTACCCGCGGCAGCTCGACTTCGCGGCGTTCCGCGCCATCGCCGACGAGGTGGGCGCGAAGCTCTGGGTCGACATGGCGCACTTCGCCGGACTCGTCGCCGCGGGGCTGCACCCGAACCCCGTGCCGCACGCGCACATCGTGTCGTCGACCGTGCACAAGACGATCGGCGGCCCGCGGTCGGGGTTCATCCTCACCAACGACCCGGACATCGCGAAGAAGATGAACTCGAACGTCTTCCCGGGGCAGCAGGGTGGCCCGCTCATGCACGTCATCGCGG
Organism: uncultured Microbacteriaceae bacterium; assembly: GCA_946481135.1. The sequence goes on along the minus strand of CAMLMQ010000040.1, from coordinate 8,756 downwards.
CGAAGGCGACGGCGTTCAAGCTCGCGATGGAGCCGGAGTTCGTCGAGCGGCAGGAGGCGACGTTGAGCGGCGCGAAGCTCATCGCCGAGCGGCTCACCCGGCCCGACCTCGCGGCGGCGGGCGTCTCGGTGCTCTCCGGCGGCACCGACGTGCACCTCGTGCTCGTCGACCTGCGCGACTCGGCGCTCACCGGTCAGGATGCCGAGGACCTGCTGCACGAGGTCGGCATCACGGTCAACAAGAACTCGGTGCCGAACGATCCCCGGCCGCCGATGGTGACGTCCGGCATCCGCATCGGCACGCCGGCGCTGGCGACCCGCGGTTTCCGGGACGCGGAATTCGGCGAGGTCGCGGAGATCATCGCGGCTACGCTCCTACCCGACCCTGACCTGCCGGGACTGCGGTCGCGCGTCGAGGCGCTCGCCTCGCGCTTCCCGCTCTACCCCGGCCTCGAGAGCCCCGGGAGCTGGCGATGACGGCCATTCTGCTCGACGGCGTCGCGACCGCGACCGCCATCAAGGACGAACTGCGCGGCCGGATCGCCGCGCTCGCCGAGAAGGGGGTCGTGCCGGGTCTCGGCACGCTGCTCGTCGGCGAGGATCCGGGATCGATCTCGTACGTCTCCAGCAAGCACCGCGACTGCGCCGAGGTGGGCATCGCGTCGATCCCGGTCGAGCTGCCTGCGACCGCGTCGGAGGCCGAGGTGCGCTCCGCCGTCGCCGGGCTCAACGCCGACCCGAGCGTCACCGGCTACATCGTGCAGCTGCCGCTGCCGAAGGGCATCGACGAGAACCCGATCCTCGAACTCATCGACCCCGACAAGGATGCCGACGGGCTCCACCCGACGAACCTCGGCCGCCTCGTGCTCGGCGTCGGCGGCGACCTCGACTCGCCGCTGCCGTGCACCCCGGCGGGCGTCGTCGAGCTGCTGCGACGATACGACGTGCCGATCGCCGGCAAGCACGTGACGATCGTCGGCCGGGGCCTCACCGTCGGCCGCCCGCTCGGGCTCGTCTTCACGATGAAGGGCGTCGACGCGACCGTCACCCTCACCCACTCGCGCACCCCCGACCTGCCCACCGAGGTGCGGCGGGCCGACATCGTCGTCGCGGCGATCGGGGTGCCGCACTTCATCAAGCCCGACTGGATCAAGCCGGGCGCGGCCGTGCTGGATGTCGGGGTCACCCGCGTCGGCATGACCGACTCCGGCCGCGCGCGCCTCCACGGGGACGTCGACCCGGCTGTCGCCGAAGTCGCGGGGTGGATGTCGCCGAACCCCGGCGGGGTCGGGCCGATGACCCGTGCGCTGCTGCTCTCGAACGTCGTCGCCGCCGCGGAGCGCGCGCAGCGCTGACCTCAGCGGTCGCGCACCGCGCCTGCCGACGCCCGCACCGTCGTGACCTCCGGCGTCGCGTAGCCGTGCTCGGCGAACGCGCCGTCGAGGCTGACCTGGATGCGCGACACCGCGTCGAGCGGGGCGAGGGCGACCGCGACCCCCGACCGCAGAACCCGGGCGCCGAGTGCGCCGTTCGCCCGCGCGGTGTCGAGGGCGAGGGCGAGCTCGGGCGACGCGGGCTCCGAGCCGTCGTCGGCGGCGTCGAGCAGCGGGCCGAGCTCCGCGGGTCGTCCGGCCCGGAGGGCGTCGATCGCGCGCGTCACGAGGGTCGCCTCCGCGACGGACGGCGTCGAGGCGACCCCGGCGCCCGTGTCGAGCAGGACCATTGCGAGACCCGCCCGGTCGAACCCGAGGTCGACGGAGCGCGGCTCTCCGGCATCGTCCACGAGCACGGCGGCGTCCGGCCGGCCGAGCAGCGTCGCGGCGGCCGACGACCCCGTCGCCGCATCCGCGTCGTCGAGTTCCGCGCGCCGCACGATCGCGGCGAGCTCGCGGGGCGACGCGCCGCGCCGCCACAGGTCGTTCAGGGCGAGCGCGATCGCCGCGCCGAGCGCGCTCGACGAGCCCTGCGCGGCGCCGACCGGCACGGTCGAGTCGATCACGAGGTCGACGCCCGGAACCGCGTCGAGGTCCACTCCGGCACGGCCGAGCGCCCCTGCGACGCCGAGGGCCGGTTCGGCCCACCCCGCCGCGCCGCGGACGGCGTCGAGGTCGGCGAGGGCGACCTCCACGCCCGCGTCGGCGACGACGCTCACGATCCGCAGCACGGCATCCTCCCGCGGCCCCGCGGCGACCACGGTGCGCCGGTCGATCGCGACGGCGAGGGACGGGCCCTGCCCGGTCGGGTCGCCGAGCATGGTCACCGCACCGGGAGCCGACCAGACGCCGAGCGGTGTGGATCCCGTGAGCGCCTCGAAGAGGGCGGAGACGTCGTCGCGCAGGTCGCTCATCGGAGGATCACCCGACAACCCTAGGCTGGGAGGCGTGAGTGGAATCGACGCCCTCGGGCAGCCCCTCGTGATCGACGCCGACGGAACCCGCGTGGAGGTCGGCACCGTCGCCGCCGCGCTGCGGTCGGTGACCGTCGGCGGCGTGGCCCTCACCGAGGCCACCGAGGGGTCGGGTCCGCCGCCGTTCGGCAACGGCATCGTGCTCGTGCCCTGGCCGAACCGGGTACGCGACGGACGCTGGACGTACGACGGCGAGGAACTGGAGCTCGACCTCACCGAACGCGCCCGCGGCAACGCGCTGCACGGGTTGCTGCGGTCGACCGACTACGTCGTGCGCGACCGCACCGCCACCTCGGTGACGCTCGCTGCGCTCGTCGCGCCCCAGCACGGCTGGCCGTTCCTGCTCGACACGTGGGTGCGCTACGCCGTGCGTCCCGACGGCATCACCGTCACCCACGGGGCCACGAACCTCGGCGACCGCCGCGCGCCGTATGCCGCGGGCACGCATCCGTTCCTCCGCGTCGGCGACACGCCCGTCGAAGACCTCGAGCTCTTCGTCGCCGCAGGCACCTACATCGACGTCGACGAGCGTCTCAACCCCATCGCCGAGCGCCCCGTCGACGGAACGCGCTTCGACCTGCGCACCGGGCAGCGCGTCGGCGACCTCGACCTCGACACCGCCTTCGGCGGGGTGACCCACCGTGAGGGCGCGAGCGCGTGGCTGACCGCACCCGACGGCGCGACCGTCGAGCTCGTGCAGGACGTCGACTGGGGCTACGTGCAGGTCTTCACGACCGACCTGTTCCCGCGGGGCGGCGTGCTCGGACGCGCGGTCGCGGTCGAGCCGATGACGGCGCCGCCGGATGCGCTCAACACCGGGCAGGGCCTGCAGTGGCTCGAGCCCGGGGCGAGCACCGAGGGCTCCTGGGGTCTGCGGTACACCGCCGCGGGACGCTAGGTGTCGACGGCACCGGAACGCGCACGGCGTCGGCGTTGGCGCCGGTACCTCGCCGACGAACTCGCCGAGGTGGCGCTCTACCGGGAGTTGGCGGGCCGCGCCTCCGGTGAGGAGCGCGAGATCCTGCGCGGACTCGCCGACGCCGAGCAGCGGCACGCCGAGCACTGGGTGGGCCTGCTCGGCGACGACGCCCGCGACCCCGGCCGCGCGAGCCTCGGCAGCCGGATGCTCATCGTCATGGCTCGGCGTTTCGGGTCGTTCTTCGTGATCGCCCTCGCGCAGCGCGCCGAGGGTCGTTCCCCCTACGACGCCGACGCGGACGCGACCGAGGCGATGGCCGCCGACGAGCGCATCCACGGCGAGGTGCTGCGGGGACTCGCCGCGCGGGGCCGCCGCAAGCTCGCGGGCGGGCTGCGCGCCGCCGTGTTCGGCATCAACGACGGGCTCGTGTCGAATCTCGCCCTCGTGCTCGGCGTCGGCGCCGCGGGGCTCCCCCCGCAGACGGTGCTCGTCACGGGCGTCGCGGGGTTGCTCGCCGGCTCGCTGTCGATGGCGGCGGGGGAGTTCGTGTCGGTGCGGTCCCAGCGCGAACTGCTGGAGGCATCCCTGCCCGACCCCGCGTCGCAGCACGCGCTGCCGCACCTCGACGTCGACGCGAACGAGCTCGCGCTCGTCTACCGCGCGCGGGGAATGGATGCCGAGGAGGCGAGTCGACACGCCCGCGACGTACTCGCGACCCTTCACCTCGAGGGTGAGACCGCGGCCGACGACGGGACCGGCGACCACGACGGCATCGGGTCGGCGCTCGGCGCCGCGCTGTCGAGCTTCCTGTTCTTCGCCTCGGGGGCGCTCATCCCGGTCGTCCCGTACCTGCTCGGCGCGACGGGCTTCACGGCGGTGACGATCGCGTCTGCCGCGGTCGGGATCGCGCTCCTCGCCACCGGCGCGATCGTCGGGCTCCTGTCGGGCGGATCGCTGCTGCGACGTGCCCTGCGGCAGTTCGCGATCGGCATCGGCGCGGCCGGCATCACCTACCTGCTCGGGATGCTGTTCGGCACGGTCGCCGGCTGATCCGACGCGTCAGAACTCCCATCCGGGCCGCACGGGGCGCCCGGCGAGCGCCGCCTCGATGCGGGCGGAGACGTCGAGCAACTCACGATCGGTGAGCGTCGCGAACGGGTTGCCGCGCAACCGCATCGGCACGAGGGAGAGCGGGGCGGAGACGTCGCCGGCCTCGACCTCGAGCACGAGCGCATCCACCTCGCGCACGCCGATGACGGTGCGCCCGAGCGGCCCGAGGGTCACGGCGGAGGAGGGGAGGTGGCCGTGCCGGCCGCGCGGGTTCCCGACGACGTGCAGCCCCGCCGCGTCGATCGCGACCGCCGCCCGGGTGCCGGGACGCAGCGCGAGCGCGGGGTCGGCGACGCGCGCGGCGAGCCAGCGCGTGGCGACGGCGGTGGCGGTTCCGACGACGATCGGGATCACCATCGCGCTCGGGTAGGCGGCGGCCGCCGCATCGACCCGGGACCGGAGGTGCAGCATCGCGGCGACGGCGATGCCCACCGTGACGGCGACCGCCACCGCGACGCCGAGCAGGAGGCTGCGCAGTCCGCCGTCGGGCAGGGTCGCGACGCGCACGCCGAGCAGCACGAGCCCGATCAGCGCCCCCGCGACCGACAGCCAGAAGTAGGGCGGCCGGGTGGGGTGCGGCGTGCGCGGATCGGTCACTCGCCGCCGAGCCGGGCGAAGAGCTGCGGCAGGTACCGGGTGAGGTCGTCGTCGTCGGCCCCCGTGCCCCGTAGCGTGAGCGTGCGGCCCTCCGCGAGGGTCACGTTGACGGCGAGCGGCTTCTCGGGGTCGACCCGCTCGTCGTCGTACGCGTCCTGGGTCGACGTGATCCGCATCGACGCGATGTCGAGCGGCAGCACGTCGACGACGAGCGCGCCCTCCTTGAACGACGCGTCGACGACCGTGCGCTCGAGGAACACCGTGACCCGCAGCGCCTGCTCCGACACCTCGGTGCGGATGTACTGCGCGTCGCGGCCGTTCTCGGCGAGGGCGATGCGCGACACGAGCTGGCCGAGCAGTTGCGGATGCGCGTCGAAGAGCTCCCCGGATCCCCAGCCCTCGTGCAGTGCGCTCAGGCGGTCGTTGAGGCGGCGGGCGGCGGTGCGCTGGTTCTCGAGGCTCACCTGTTCAGGCTACTGCTCGGCCCAACGGTGCCAAGAGGCATCCAGCGAGTGGCGCCAACCGTGGGCCCGGAGGGGCTCGAACCCTCGACCCGCGGATTAAAAGTCCGATGCTCTACCGACTGAGCTACAGGCCCGTGGCGTCCAGAGTACCCGCGTCTCGAAGGGCGGACTGGAGCGCGTCGGACAGCCGTGCTGCCGACTCCAGCGACAGCGAGAACCCCGTCCACCCGTCGCCGAGGTAGACCCAGACGGCAGCCTCGTCGGCGTGACGCGACACTTCGACGAGCAGTTCGGCCGCGTGCGGCCCGTCGGCGCCGCGTCCCTCGCGCACGACCGGGACCTCACGCGTGACCGAGCGGTGCCGGACGTGGCCGGGCTCGTCTTCGGCCGCGTGGTCGGCGACGCACCACGGCGGGCATTGGCGTCTCATTCCTTCGCCTCTCGATCGGGTGTTCGCACGCTAGACGAGATGTCGGACACCCGGTCCGTGGCCGGGGACGGCCGTGGAGCGGCGGGTCGGGGGAGGGATCACGTGGCCCGGGGGCGGAGGCGGGCTGGATCGGGCCCGGAGGCCGCCACCCCCGGGCGACGCTCGAATGCTACTCATCGGTATGTAGACTTTCAAGTAGCGGCAGGGGACGTTACGGGATGTGGAAGGTCACTTGCAGCGCGTCGTCGGCCGCAACATCCGAGCCCTGCGTCGGGCGCGAGGGCTCAGCCAGGAAGAACTCGCCGACGAGCTCGGGGTGCACCGCACCTACATGGGCGGTCTGGAGCGAGGCGAGCGCAACCTCACCCTGCGCACCCTCGAGCGGCTGGCTGTGCGCCTCGGTGTCGACCCCGTGAGCCTGCTCTCCTCGACCGACGCGGCGTAGCGTGGAGGGGTGGCCGACCACTTCCGCAAACCCGCGCTCTTCGAGGGCCACCAGTTCGAGGCGTTCGCGGGGTCGGCCGACCCCGCAGCGGTCATGCGTGTCGCCCATGAGACCGCGCGGGCGCTGCTGTCCCGCGCGCGCGCGTCCGACGACCCCGGAGTGGTCGAGCGCCTCGTGCATTACACCGACGAGCACGGCATCGACGCGCTCGCCGAGCTGTGGGCGCGCTCGGGGCCGCACACCCTTCCCGGTGCCCTGTGGCGGCTCTACCTCGTACGGGTGCTCATCCATCAGGACCCCGACGGCGTGAGCCTGCTCTTCCGGCGGGGCACGGAGGTGCTCTCGACGATCGACCCGCTCATCGCCGGGGCGCCCACGCCCGCCGGGCCGGACGAGATCACCGAACTCGCCGACCGCATCCTGCGGGGGGTCTTCGACGGCGACCTCGGACTCGCCCTCGACCGCGCCGCCGCCTTCTGCCGGGTCACCGCCGCGGGGGCGTCGAGCATCGCCGACGACCAGGAGGGCACGCATCCCGACCGCGCGTCGGAGCTCACCCGCCGGGCCCTGCGTCTCACGACGACGGCCGAGGAACTCGCCGCGTGCGCGCGTCTCGCCCGATCCGACCGGCTCGACTAGCCCGAGCTAGACTGTCCCGGCCGGGCCGCAGTAAACCCCGGGCTCCAATATCCGCCGCTTCGAGCGGCCTTGCGCCGAGAGGCGTTTCTGCGGCTCGGTTCCCCTCTTCCCTCGCCCTGTTGGGCGGTCGTGCGCACGCGAAGAACCCCACGCGGGCCGTGTGCCGCGTGGGGTCCTCCGAGGGAGCGGGTGTTACTCGGCCGGCATGAGCACCGTGTCGATGAGGTACACGGTCGCGTTGGCGGTGTGCACGCCACCGCAGATGACGTTGGCGTCGTTCACCATGAGCGCGTCACCCGAGCCGGTCACCTCGACGGTGCCGCCCTGCACGGTGGTCTGCGTGCCGGCGATGTCGCTCGGCAGGATCTGGCCGGGCACGACGTGGTAGGTCAGGATGCTCGACAGCAGTCCGGCGTTCTCCGGCAGCTTGAGCGCCTCGATGGTCGCGGCGTCGATCTTGGCGAACGCGTCGTCGACCGGCGCGAACACCGTGAACTCGGAGCCGTTGAGCGTGTCGACGAGATCGACGTCGGCGTTGAGCTGACCCGACACGGCGGCGACGAGCGTCGTCAGCAGCGGGTTGTTGCTCGCCGCGACGGCGACCGGGTCCTGCGACATGCCGACGATCGAGCCGCCGCCGTCCGGCACGGCCTCCGCGTAGGCGGCGCAGCCCGAGCCCACGAGGTCGTCGAACGCCGGGTCCATCGCCTCCGCGCTCGGAGTGTTCATCGGTTCTTCTTCGGTGGTGGTGTCCATCGGCGCACAGGCGGCGAGGCCGAGGCCGACCGCCGCGACGAGTGCGAGGCCGGTGATTCGTGACGTGATTCGCATGATCTTCCCTTCGTGGTGAAGGGGCCCAGATCCCCCACGGCCGCCCCCATGGCGATCGCTTGACGGGGGTTCGGAGCCCCCCGTCGTGGGGATGGGTCCAAGAGCCGAACCCGTCGATCCGGGGGTCGGGTCCGAACCACCGCCATGTCCATCACCCTCGTACTCATCGGGCTTCTGGGAGGCCTCGTGACCGGAATCTCGCCGTGCATCCTGCCCGTGCTCCCGGTCGTCTTCCTGTCCGGCGGCGCCGCGAGCGCCCGTACGGGGGAGGGGGCCGCGAAAAAACCGTCGCGCTGGCGACCGTTCCTCGTCATCGCCGGTCTCGCGCTGAGCTTCAGCGTCGTGACCCTCGTCGGGTCGCTGCTGCTCTCGCTGCTCGGCCTGCCTCAGGACGTGCTGCGCTGGGCCGGCATCGTCGTGCTGACCATCATCGGCCTCGGGCTGATCATCCCGAGGTTCCAGCACCTGCTCGAGCTCCCCTTCTCGAAGGTGCCGCAGAAGTACATCAGCCCCGATCGCAACGGCTTCCTGCTCGGACTGGCCCTCGGCGCCGTCTTCGTGCCGTGCGCCGGGCCCGTGCTCGCGGCGATCACCGTCGCCGGCTCGACCGGCAGGATCGGACTCGACACCGTCGTGCTCACGGCGTCGTTCGCGATCGGCACCTCGATCCCGCTGCTCATCTTCGCGCTCGCGGGCCGCGGGGTCGCGGAGCGGATCAAGACGTTCCGCCGCCGCCAGGCGCTCATCCGCACGATCGGCGGCGTGACGATGCTCGCGCTCGCCATCGGCCTCGTCTTCAACCTGCCGGCCTTGCTGCAGCGACTCATCCCCGACTACACGGGCGGCATCCAGCAGCAGCTCGCGGAGTCCGACGAGGTGCAGGATGCCCTCGACCTCGGTGGTCTCGTGAACGAC
>CAMLMQ010000039.1 GCA_946481135.1 uncultured Microbacteriaceae bacterium | reverse complement strand
CGAAGTGCACGTTGGCGTGCTTGTCGACGCGGAACTCGATCTTGCCGCCCTTGATGTCCTCGACCGCCTTGGCCGGGTTCGGGGTGACGGTGCCGGTCTTCGGGTTCGGCATGAGGCCACGGGGACCGAGCACCTTGCCGAGGCGACCGACCTGACCCATGAGCTCGGGGGTCGACACGGCCGCGTCGAACGCGGTGTAGCCACCGGCCACCTTCTCGATGAGCTCGGTGCCGCCGACCTCGTCCGCGCCCGCGGCGATCGCGGCCTCGGCCGCGGGGCCGGTGGCGAACACGATGACGCGGGCGGTCTTGCCCGTGCCGTGCGGCAGGATGACGGTGCCGCGCACCATCTGGTCGGCCTTGCGCGGGTCGACCCCGAGCTTGAGCGCGACCTCGACGGTCGCGTCGAACTTCGTCGAGCCGGTCTCCTTGACGACGGAGACGGCCTCGTCGGGCGCGTAGAACTTGCCCTCTTCGATCTTCGCGGCAGCGGCGCGGTAGGCCTTCGAGTTCTTCGCCATGATTACGCCTCCACCGTGATCCCCATCGACCGGGCGGTGCCGGCGATGATCTTCTCCGCGCCCTCGATCGAGGTGGCGTTGAGGTCGGCCTGCTTCTGCTCGGCGATCGCGCGCACCTGGTCCTTGGTGAGCTTCGCGACCTTCACCGTGTGCGGGGTCGACGACCCCTTCTGCACGCCCGCGGCCTTCTTGATGAGTTCCGCGGCCGGAGGGGTCTTGAGGATGAACGTGAACGAACGGTCCTCATAGACGGTGATCTCGACCGGGATGACGTTGCCGCGCTGCGACTCCGTGGCCTCGTTGTAGGCCTTGCAGAACTCCATGATGTTCACGCCGTGCTGACCGAGCGCGGGGCCGATCGGCGGGGCGGGGTTGGCGGCGCCGGCGTTGATCTGGAGCTTGATCAGGCCGGTCACCTTCTTCTTGGGTGCCATGTCTTCCTTCTTCTGTCGGGCATCCGTTCGGATGCGCTCCCGCGAACCAGGCCTTCTGTTCGGCGAACAGAGCCTGGCAGCGGTGGTGTCGCCCGCAGGCAACCTTGCGAGGATACCGCCTCGCGCGGATTCCCGCCACGGACCCCCTCCCGACACCTCGGACCCCCGCACGCGGGGCTCCGAAGCGCCAGAGAGGGGTCTATGGCGCGAGTCGGGACGTCAGAGCTTGGTGACCTGGTCGAACGAGAGCTCGACCGGGGTCTCGCGCTCGAAGAGCGAGACGAGCACCGTGAGCTTGCCGCTCTCGGGCTTGATCTCGCTGATCGTGCCGGGGAGGCCCGCGAACGAGCCCTCCTTGATCGTGATCGTCTCGCCGACCTCGAAGTCGACCTCGGCGGGGATGACGCGGGCGGTCGCGCCCTTGCCGGTGCCCTTGCCGCCCGCGGCGCCCTTCGTGGGGGCCTCGACGACCTGCACGAGGCTCTTCAGCATGTTGAAGGCCTCCTCGAACCGCAGCGGGGTCGGGTTGTGCGAGTTGCCGACGAAGCCCGTGACGCCGGGGGTGTGTCGCACGACCGACCACGAGTCCTCGTTGAGGTCCATGCGCACGAGCACGTAGCCGGGAATGCGCACGCGGTTGACCAGCTTGCGCTGGCCGTTCTTGATCTCGACCACGTCCTCCATCGGGACCTGGACCTCGAAGACGTAGTCCTCCATCGCCATCGAGACCTTGCGGCTCTCGATGTTCTGCTTCACGCGCTTCTCGAAGCCCGCGTAGGAGTGGATGACGTACCACTTGCCGGGCTTGGCGCGCAGCTCGGCGCGGAACTCCTCGTAGGGATCGACCGCGGCCTCCTCTTCGGCCTCGACCTCCTCCTCGTCGCCGGTCGCCGCCGCGGCGGCATCGGCCTCGTCGGCGGAGTCGATGTCGAGGGCGTCGTCGACGACGGCGTCCGCCTCGGGGTCGACGGCCGCGTCGAGGGCGTCGAGCAACTGCTCCAGCCCCTCCTCGACCGACTGCTCGCCGTCGTTCTCGTCCTCGTCGATGACGTGGAGCGCGGCGTGCTCGGCGGCGTCGACGGAGTGCTCGTCCTGCTCGAGCACGTTGCCCTCCTGGGCCTCGTCCTCCTCGGAGGACTGCTCGGCGGCGGTCGCGAGATCGATGTCGCGGCGCGAATCTTCGGTCACGTTCGTAGGTTCCTTACTGATACTGCGGATGCCGCGTCAGGCACCGGCTCGGAGCTCTCGGCTCAGGGAATGAAGGCGGCGCCGTCACCGAAAATCCACGCGACGGCCCAGCCGAACACGAAGTCGAGACCGTAGATGAGCGCCATCATGATGACGACGAACACGATCACGACGAGCGTGAAGTTGAGCAACTCGCGTCGGGTCGGACGGACGACCTTCGACAGCTCGGTGAGCACCTGCCGGATGAACAGGGCGATGCGGCCGAACGGTCCACGCCGTTCGGCGCGATCCCGCTTGGCGTTGGCGACGAGGTCCTCACTGGGCTCGTCGATCACCTTGCGTGCCACGACATCCAACCTTTCGTCGATCCCTCGGTTCTGGGGGATTCGCAGGGCGGACAGGACTCGAACCTGCAACCTGCGGTTTTGGAGACCGCTGCTCTACCAATTGAGCCACCGCCCTCGGCGCGCGCCCGTCCGGCCGTGAAACCGAGGCGCGGGCACGCCGAAGCTTGCCGTTTCCGGCAACTGGATCAGTGTACGTCATCGGAATTCGTCCCGCGTTCGGCGTCATAGCCCCACCCCGGGCCGGTCTCTTCTGGTGACGGGAGCCAACCACTCCCGCCGCATCACACCCACAACTGAATACGGGCGTACGAGACTGCGATCAGGTATCACGCAACACGGAAGTCACGAACGCCTCAGCCGACAGCTCTTCCCGGGCGGCCTCACCAGCCGCAGCTCACGCTCAGGCACCCTCATCGCAGCCTCCTGCATCCGTATCGGACCAGGAAGGCAAGAGACGTGTTCACCACTGCACACCCGCGCGTGGGAACTCCTCAGGGGGAATCCGCACACCGGGACACCATCGGAAAGGCGGCGACGCGCATCGGCGCGTCGGTCACCGCCGTCGCTCTGGGCGGAGCCTTCGCCCTCGTCGCGCCCCTCTCGGCCTCGGCCGAGGAACGGCCGACGTCCTACGCCGCGGGCCAGTTCCTCTCGGGCACCCTTCTGGGCACCAACCTGAACGACATCGTCGCGGTCTCGGGGGTCGAGGCCTTCAATGACGGAAGTCAGTCCACGCAGACGAACAAGGACCCGCTCGACTCGAGTGTGCTGCAGGATGCGGTGGTCGTGCAGGAGGCCGAAGCGCCGCAGGTCGACCTCGGAGGCGTGCTGCAGGTCGGCCCCGTGGCCCAATACGCCCAGGCGAACGCCGACGGATCGTCGCAGGGGGCGAGCGGTGCGGTGGCGGATGACGGCGCGATCGGCGTCGGCACCGACCGTTCGACGCCGCCGGCGAACGCGACGCTCGATCTCGCGGCCCTGCTCGGTCCGGAGTTCGCGTCCACCCTCGTCGACCTCAAGCTCGAGCTCGGCGCGATCGCCGCGAGTGCCGAGGGCGACCTCCAGACCGCGAGCGGCGACTACCAGATCGCGAACGCCATCCTCACCTTCAGCAGCCCGGCGATCTCCGACCTCACGCCGAAGGTCGACACCGCGCTGCAGGAAGTCGTCGACGAGCTCAATCGTCTCGTCGGGCCGGGGGGCGGGCTCATCGACGAGGTGAACGGCACCCTCGTGAACCTCGACCCCGTGCTCAACCTCCTCGGAGGCAGCGCCGACGTGAGCGCGACGATCAACACCGGCGACCTGCGCGACGCGGTGCACTCGATCCTCGAGGACACCTACGGCGACGGCGCGGTCTCCTTCTCACTGGAGACCGGCGAGGTGCGGGTCGACCTCGAGCAGCTGCTCGGGGGCGAGCTCAACGACCTCGCGCCCGGCACGGAACTGCTGACCGACGACGTCGTGGACCAGATCCTCCGCGGCATCACCGGCACCGTCGCGACCGTAGCCGACCAGGTCGTCGAGAAGGTCGAGGAGGTGCTGAACGACGCGGTCGTCGACATCCACGCCGATCTGTCGGCGAACGTCACGCAGGCACCCCTCGTGCAGGAGGTCTGCCAGCTCGTCGACCGCGTGCTCACGACGCCCGTGCTGACGACGCTCACGGAGGGCGACCTCCGCGGTCTGCTTCAGGAGAACGGGGTGGGCGGCCTGCTCGGCTCGCTGCTCAACGGCCTCGGGCTCGGCGAGCTCACCGACCGCGTGCTCGACCTGGGCATCGTCGGGAGCCTGACCGACGGCGTGACCGATCGGGTCGGCGACGTCGTGCTCGTCGACGGTGTGCTCAAGGAGATCACGGGCTTCGTCAACCAGACGGTGCAGGACAACGTGTGCTCGACGACCTCGACCGCGGTCGCGCCGCTCACCACGAGCGTCGCGCTCGACATCGAGGCGACGATCGAGGAGCTGCTCGACGGAGCCGCAGCCCGCGCCGTGGCGGACGTCGACATCCTCGGCATCGACACCAACCTGGATGTCGACACGCTGCTCGGCGACATCGGCGGTGCGTTGCTCGACGGACTGTTCGACGCCGACGGTGGCGTGCAGAACCTGGTCGACGCGCTCGACACCGGGCTCGTGCAGCCGGCCACGACCGCGCTGCTCGGCACGGGAGACGACACCGGGATCCTCGGCATCGGCACCGTCGGCGACGCGCTGCGCGACATCGTGTCGGTGAAGGCCAACGTGCAGGAGCTGTCGGGCGGCGAGTTCACCCAGACGGCGGTGCGGGTGTCGGTGCTCACCGACGACCTCGCCACCCTCAGCCTGGCCCAGGCGACCGTCGGTCCGAACATCACGACGATCGTCGACCCCGACTGCACCGACCCCGACGGCTGCGACGACGGCGGGACGCCCACCGGGGGCGGCGGCGGCGGAAGCCTCGCCTACACCGGCGTCGGCATCGCGACGCTGATCGCGGTCATCCTCGCACTGCTGGCAGCGGGTGCCTATCTGGTGCGGGAGAGCTACCGTCGCAACCACTCGGTGGTGACGACCGTCGAGTAGGCGGTAGCCGACACAAGGGAAGCCGGAGCGGCGGGCCATCGACCTCGCCGCTCCGGCTTCCGCTCGTCGGCCGCGACGGCCGATGTCGCGCCCGTCACGGGCATCTAGGCTGGAGCCTCGTGGGACGCATCTCGCAGCGCATCGGGTCCATCGCCGAGTCGGCGACGCTCAAGGTCGACGCGAAGGCCAAGGCCCTCAAGGCGGCCGGTCGACCGGTCGTGAGCTTCGCCGCCGGCGAGCCCGACTTCGCGACCCCGGCGCACATTGTCGAGGCCGCCGTCGAGGCGGCCCGCGACCCAAAGAACCACCGCTACACGCCGGCGGCCGGCCTGCCCGAACTGCGGGAGGCGATCGCCGCGAAGACGAAGCGCGACTCGGGTCTCGACGTGCCGGCGTCGCAGATCGTCGTCACGAACGGCGGCAAGCAGGCCGTCTATCAGGCGTTCGCGACCCTGCTCGACCCGGGCGACGAGGTGCTCGTGCCGACGCCGTACTGGACGACCTACCCGGAGGCGATCAAGCTCGCCGGCGGCGTGCAGGTGGATGTCTTCGCCGGCGCCGACCAGGGCTACCTCGTCACCGTCGAGCAGCTCGAGGCCGCGCGCACCCCGCGCACCAAGGTGCTGCTCTTCGTCTCGCCGTCGAACCCGACCGGCGCCGTCTACTCCGCCGAGCAGGTCGCCGCGATCGGCGCCTGGGCCGAGCAGCACGGACTCTGGGTGATCAGCGACGAGATCTACCAGAACCTCACCTACGACCGCATCCGAGCGGTCTCGATCGTCGAGGCGACGCCCGCCCTCGCCGACCGCACGATCCTCGTCAACGGGGTCGCGAAGACCTACGCGATGACCGGATGGCGACTCGGCTGGATGATCGGACCGGCCGACGCGATCGCCGGGGCGGCCAACCTCCAGTCGCACCTGTCGAGCAACGTGTCGAACATCTCGCAGCGCGCGGCCCTCGCGGCGCTCACGGGGCCGCAGGAGAGCGTCATCGAGATGCGCGACGCCTTCGACCGGCGCCGCAAGCTGATCGTCGACGGGCTCAACGCCATCCCGGGCGTCGTCTGCCCGACCCCGCAGGGGGCGTTCTACGTCTACCCCGACGTGAGCGGGCTGCTCGACCGCGTGTGGGGCGGCGTCACGCCGACGACGTCGCTCGAGCTCGCCGACCTCATCCTCGAGCAGGCGGAGGTCGCCGCCGTGCCGGGTGAGGCGTTCGGACCGAGCGGCTACCTCCGGTTCTCGTACGCGCTCGGCGACGCCGACATCGTCGAGGGCATGTCGCGGCTGCAGAGGTTGTTCAGCTAGCGAGCGCCGAGCGCGCCGTCGCCACGACCTCGGACGCGACGGCGTCGAGCAGCGGCGAACGCAGGTTCCACTGCTGCCAGTGCAGCGCGACGTCGAGGTGCCGACTCTCGTCGAGCACGACCGTGCCGTCGGCTTGCGCGTCGGGCAGCATCCCCCAGCCGAGTCCCAGCCGCACCGCGAGCGCGAAGTCGGCAGAGGCCGGCACACGGTGCCGTGGAGGGTGCAGGTCGCGCCGTGCGACGCGGCGCAGGTACTGGTCCTGCAGCGTGTCCTTCTCGTCGAAGACGACGACCGGGGCTCCCGCGAGGGATGCGGCATCCACCCCGTGGGCAAACCAGCGCCGCGCGAACGTCGGCGCCGCCCTCGGACGGTAGGTCATGCGGCCGAGCGGGGTCGACGTGCACCCCGCGACCGGCGTCGACTGCGACGTGACGGCTCCCATCACGGTGCCGGCGGCGAGCCAGGCGGCGGTGTGGTCCTGATCGTCGCGGTGCAGGTCGATCGCGATCGGATGCTCGCGCGCGACCCGCTCGAGCGCGGGGAGGATCCAGGTCGCCATCGAGTCGGCGTTCACCGCGATCGGGATCGTCGTCAGCCCGCCCGTGCCGCCGCCGAGCGCTTGATCGGTTTCGTGCTCGAGCAGGGCGAGTTGGCGCGCCATCCGCACGAGCGCCTCGCCGGCCTCGGTGGCGCGGGCGGGTTTGCCGCGCACGACGAGCACGCGGCCGACCTGCTCCTCGAACGACTTGAGTCGCTGGCTGACCGCCGACGGCGTGATCCGCAGCCGCCGCGCCGCAGCGTCCAGCGTGCCCTCATCGATCACGGCACGCAGCGTCGCGAGGTGCTCGGCGTCGTACCTCATGTGAAGCGATGCTAATGCAGCTTCAGAATCATTCGCTTCACTGATGTGCACGTGCCGCTTACCGTCGAACCGTGCTCCTCGCCTCACTCGCCGGTCTCGGACTGGGCCTCTCGCTCATCGTCGCGATCGGCGCGCAGAACGCCTTCGTGCTGCGCCAGGGGCTGCGGCGCGAGCACGTGCTGCCCGTCGTGCTCGTCTGCGCGATCTCCGACGCGGTGCTCATCGCGGTCGGCGTCGGCGGCGGGGGCGTCCTGTTCACCGCCGTGCCGTGGCTCGTCGATGTGATCCGCTGGGCCGGCGCCGCCTTCCTGCTCGCCTACGGCATCCTCGCGGCCGTGCGGGCGCTCCGCACGCCGAAGCAGGATGCCGGGGGGCTCCGGGCGGGGACGGGCACGGCGGGCACCCTCGGAGCGGCGCTCGCGGCGGCGCTCGCGCTCACCTGGCTCAACCCGCACGTCTACCTCGACACGGTGCTGCTGCTCGGCTCGGTCGCGTCGACCCACGGCGAGCACCGCTGGTTCTTCGCGGGCGGCGCGGCGCTCGGCAGCATCCTCTGGTTCACGACGCTCGGCTTCGGCGCCCGCCTGCTCGCGCCGCTCTTCGCGAAGTCCGTCGCGTGGCGCATCCTCGACGGCGTCATCGCCGTCGTCATGCTGACGCTCGCGGTGCTTCTCGTGCTCCCCACCTGACGCGTTCGCCCGACTTCGTCGCCGCTCGCGCGCATCAGGCGACGACGTCGGGCAATCAGGCACCTCCACCGGATGGTGGAGCGGGAATCCACCGGGATGTCGTACCGGAGCGGGGCGGACGGGGCCACGCTGAGGGGTATGACAGAGACAGTGGTGCGGGTCGACGACCTGCGCAAGACCTACCGCGGGGGTGTCGAGGCGGTGCGCGGGGTCACCTTCGACATCGCGCGCGGCGAGACCTTCGCCCTCCTCGGACCCAACGGAGCCGGCAAGTCGACGACCATCGAGATCCTCGAGGGCTACCGCGATCGCACGGGCGGCGACGTCGAGGTGCTCGGCACCGACCCCGCGCGGGGCGGGCTGGACTGGAAGGCGCGGCTCGGCATCGTGCTGCAGTCCACGGGCGAGGCCCCGACCGCGACCGTGCGGGAGCAACTCTCGCACTTCGCGGGCCTCTACCCGACGCCGCGCGACGTCGATGAGGTGATCGACGCCGTCGGCCTCGCCGAGAAGGCGAAGACGAGCATCCGGAAGCTCTCCGGCGGACAGCGTCGGCGGGTGGATGTCGCGCTCGGCATCATCGGGCGACCCGAGCTCGTGTTCCTCGACGAGCCCACGACGGGATTCGACCCCGAGGCGCGGCGCCAGTTCTGGGACCTCATCCGACGACTGCAGGACGAGGGCACGACGATCCTGCTCACGACCCATTACCTCGACGAGGCGGCCGCGCTCGCGAGCCGGGCCGCGATCATCGCGCGGGGCGAGCTCGCCGCGCTCGGCGACATCTCCGAGCTCGGCGGCGCGGAGGCCCGGGTGCCGATCGTGCGCTGGCGCGAGAACGGCGTCCAGCGGGAGGAGCGCACCGACAGCCCCGGCGCGCTCGTCGCCCGCCTCGCCGCCTCCGGCGAGCCCGAGGGACTCGAGGTGATCCGGCCGAGCCTGGAGGACGTCTACCTCTCCTACGTCGGCCGCGACGCGGCGATCGAGGGGGTGGCGGCATGACCGCGATCCTGCGTCACGGCGCGAGCCGCGTCGGTTACGAGGTGCGCTCCTACTTCCGGCAGGGCGACTCGGTGTTCTTCACCTTCCTCTTCCCGCTCGTCATGCTGCTCATCTTCTCGGTCGCGTTCAGCGACGCGTCGTTCGGCCCTCCGGGTGCCGAGCTGAGCGCCGCCGAGTTTTACCTGCCCGGCATGCTCGCGGCCGGCGTGCTGCTCTCGGGGCTGCAGAACATGTCGATCGACATCGCCCTGGAGAAGGGTGACGGCACGCTCAAACGTCTCGGCGGAACCCCGCTCTCGCCCGTGTCGTACTTCCTCGGCAAGCTCGGGCAGGTGCTCGTGACGGGCATCCTCCAGTCGGCGCTGCTCATCCTCGTCGCCCTCGTCGCGTTCGGGGTCGAGCTGCCGACGGAGCCCGAACGCTGGATGACCTTCGCGTGGGTGTTCCTCCTGGGGGTCACGACGTGCGCGCTGCTCGGCATCGCCCTCTCGGCCCTGCCTCGCAGCGGGCGCAGTGCGACGGCGGTCGTCATCCCGATCGTGCTCGTGCTGCAGTTCATCTCGGGCGTCTACATCGCGTTCACGAGCCTGCCGGAATGGCTGCAGAACGTGGCGTCGGCATTCCCGCTCAAGTGGCTCGCGCAGGGGATGCGGGCGGTCTTCCTGCCCGACGCCTTCGAGGCGCTCGAGCCCGGGGAGACGTGGAACCTCCCGGGCATCGCGATCGCGTGCGGCATCTGGCTCGTCGTGGGACTCGTGCTCGCCCGACTCACCTTCCGGTGGATCCGGAAGGATGGCTGAGTGCTGAACTCGCGCTGGTGGCTCGTCGCCCTGGCGGTGGTGGTGGGGGCGTGCGCCGTCATCATCGCCGCCGGGGCGGCGAGCAATCCGCGCTCGTGGATCGCCGCGGTCGCCCTCGCGGTCTTCGTCGTCGCCTTCCTCGCCCTCGGGCGGCGCGCCCACGAGAGCAGCCCCCGCGCGGTCGCCCTCGTCGTCGTGAGCATCCTGGTCACCTTCGCGCTCTCCTCGACGGAGCCGTCGCTCGCGGTGTTCCAGTCGATCGCGATGCCCGCCGGTTGGGTGCTCTGCCGAACGAAGCTCGGCGGCATCCTCTCGAGCGCGGGGATCGCGCTCGCGGCGGGCGGCGGATTTCTCGTCTCGATCTCGCCGCTGCAGTCGGCCCTCGTCTCCGCTGGGCTCACCGCCGGCTTCTCGTTCGGCGGCTCGGTCGCCCTCGGCCTGTGGATCTGGCGCATCGCCCAGTTCGGCGACGAGCGGGGTCGGCTGCTCGACGAGCTGACGGCGGCACAGGACGAGCTCGCCGTACTGCATCGGGATGCCGGAGTCACCGAGGAGCGGGAGCGGCTCGCCCGCGAACTGCACGACACGATCGCGCAGTCCCTCGCGGGGGCCGTGCTGCTGACCCAGCGGGCCCGGCGCGAGCTCGCCGACGGACGGCTCACCGACGCCTCGCTCGCGCTGCTCGAAGAGGCGACACGTGACGCGCTCACCGAGACCCGCACGCTCGTCGCCGGCAGCGCGCCGGTCGAGCTCGGCTCGGGGCTTCCGGGCGCGCTCGAGGTGCTCGCCGAACGATTCCGACGGGAGTCGGGGGTGGCGGTCTTCCTGACGGTCGCACTCGACGCACCTCTCACCCGGGATGCCGAAGTGGCGCTGCTGAGATGTGCGCAGGAGGGCCTCGCGAACGTGCGCAAGCACGCGGGCGCCTCGACGGTGACCCTCGCGCTCGCCGAGTCGGGCGCCGACGTCGAGCTGCGGGTCGCCGACGACGGGCGCGGACTCGACCCGGAGTCGATCCCCGACGGCTTCGGCCTCAGCGGGCTGCACGCGCGGCTCGGTCTCGTCGGCGGCACCCTCGAGGTGGCGGGGGACTCCGGGGGGACGACGATCGTGGCGCGGCTGCCCCGGGGAGGTGCGGCGTGATCCGCGTCGTGATCGTCGACGACCACCCCATCGTGCGGGCGGGACTCGTCGGACTCGTCGACGCCGCGCCCGACCTCGAGGTCGTGGGGACGGGGGCGACCGGGCTCGACGCGGTGTCGCTCACGGCGGCGCTCACCCCCGACGTCGTGCTCATGGATCTGCGCATGCCGGAACTCGACGGGGACGAAGCGACCGCGCGCATCCTCGCGGCCGTGCCGGGCACCCGAGTCGTCATCCTCACGACCTACGAGACCGACGACGCGATCCTCCGCGCGATCGGCGCCGGGGCGTCGGGGTATCTGCTCAAGGCGGCGCCCGAGGCGGAGCTGCTCGCCGGCATCCGCGCCGTGGCCGCGGGGGAGGTCGCGCTCGCCCCGTCGGTGTCGCGCGTGCTCGTGCGGCAGGCGTCGTCGCGCCGCGAGCCGGCCGTCGTGCTCACACCACGGGAGCTCGACGTGCTGCGTCTCGTCGCGGAAGGACTCTCCAACCGCGAGATCGGCGCGCGCCTGCACGTCGGCGAGGCGACCGTGAAGACGCACCTGCTGACGGCCTTCCCGAAGCTCGGCGCGAAGTCGCGGACGGGCGCCGTGACCCGCGCCCGCGAGCTCGGCCTGCTCTGACCTCGCGCTTCCCCCACATCCCGAGGGGTCGCGTTTGCGGGGTATGGCGACCGGATTCGCCCCGATCGCGACCCCTCGGCAGGTGAGCCGGCGCACGCCGACGCAGTCGCTTACTCTGGGGAAGTGAGTACGCCCCTGCCGGACCTGCAGCTCGAGACCATCGACGACGAGAAGTGCCGCGCGATGGTGCAGCATCTGGAGTTCCTCGGACGGCGATGGGTGGGGGCGATCCTGCTCGCGGGCATCCGCGGCGCCCGCCGGTTCTCGGAGTACCGGGCGCTCGTCGAGGGCATCTCCGACCGGGTGCTCTCGGTGCGTCTCAAGGAGCTCGAGGCCGAGGGCTTCCTCGAGCGCACGGTCATCCCGACGACGCCCGTCTCGATCACCTACGCGCCCACCCGCCGGGGTCGCGCGATGATCGCGGCCGCACAGCCGCTCACGGCGTGGGCGATCGCCGACGAAGCCCGGGGTCACTTACGCGCAGTAAGCGACTAACCCGACCCGTGCGCGGGCCTCGCGGAACGCGCACGATGGGGTCATGCCCGACTACGGTCACGCCCTCGAATTCGGCACCTTCGTCACTCCGGTGAACTCGCCGCCCGACCAGGCGGTCGAGCTCGCGATCGTGAGCGAAGAACTCGGGTTCGACCTCGTCACCTTCCAAGACCACCCCTACCAACCGGCATTCCACGACACGTGGACCCTGCTCGCCTGGACCGCGGCCCGCACGAGCCGCATCCGACTCGCCGCGAACGTGCACAACATCCCGTTGCGTCCTCCCGCCGTGCTCGCCCGCTCCGCGGCGAGTCTCGACCTGCTGTCGGGCGGACGAGTCGAGCTCGGCCTCGGCGCGGGCGGCTTCTGGGACGCCATCGAGGCGATGGGCGGCGGGCGACTCGAGCCCGGCGAGTCGGTGACCGCGTTCTCGGAGGCACTCGACGTCATCCGCGGCATCTGGGATGCCGACGAGCGCGCCCCGCTACGGGCCGGCGGCGACTTCCACCGGGTGGACGGCGCGAAGCGCGGACCCGCCCCCGCACACGACATGAAGATCTGGGTGGGCGCGCGCGGACCGCGCATGCAGCGGATCATCGCGCGGAAGGCCGACGGCTGGCTGCCGTCGTACCAGTGGGTCAAGCGCGAGGGCCTCGACGAGGGCAACCTCGTGATCGACGCCGAGGCGACGCGCGTCGGACGCGACCCCCGCGAGATCCGCCGCCTGCTCAATGTCGGCCCGGGGCTGTCCGTCGACGAGCTCGTCGGACTCGCGCTCGAGCAGGGGGTCGGCACGTTCATCCTCGCGACCGACGACCCGCGCGCGCTGGCCGCGTTCGCCGCCGACGTCATCCCCGAGGTGCGTGCACGCGTCGCCGAGGAGCGGGAGGCGCGCGGCACCGAGACGGGACGGGTGCGCTCGGCGACCGCCCTCGCGGCCAGGCGCGCCGGGATCGCCTACGACGACCTCCCACCCGCCCTCGCCGACTCGGCCGTCGAACCGGGCGACGCCGGCTTCGGCCGGGTGCGGAACAACTACCTGCGCGGCGGTAACCCCGGCCTCGTGCTGCGCCCGGGAACGGTCGACGAGGTGCGCGAGGCGCTCGCCTTCGCACGCCGCCAAGACGCACCGCTCGGCGTGCGGTCGGGCGGGCACGGCATCTCGGGCCGCTCGACGAACGACGGCGGCATCGTGCTCGACGTCGGTCGGCTGAACGCGATCGAGGTGCTCGATCCCGCGCGGCGTCTCGTGCGGCTCGAGCCCGGTGCCCGCTGGATCGACGTGGCGCGGGCCCTCGGCACGCACGGCTGGGCGCTCACGAGCGGCGACTACGGCGGCGTCGGGGTCGGCGGTCTCGCGACCGCGGGCGGCGTCGGGTGGTTCGCGCGCGAGCACGGCCTCACGATCGACCACGTGCGCGCGGTCGAGGTGCTCACCGCGGACGGGCGTCACGTGCGCGCGTCCGCCGACGAGAACCCCGAACTGTTCTGGGGGATGCGCGGCGCCGGGTTCGAGTTCGGCATCGCGACCGCGTTCGAGGTCGAGGTCGACGAGACCGGCGACGTCGGCTTCGCGCAGCTGCAGTACGCCGTGCAGGATGTGGCGGGGCTGCTCGAGGGATACGGGCGCGTCGTCGAGGGTGCGCCGCGCGACCTGACGGCCTCGCTCATCCTCAACCCGGGTCGTGGCGGCGCCGCCTCGGCGACGATCCTCGCGCTCGTCGACGCCTCCGACGCCGACACCGTGCTCGCGCGGCTCCAGCCGCTCGCCGAGCTCGCGCCGCTCACCGGCCAGAACGCGGGCATCATGTCGTACGCCGACGTCATGGGCAGCTTCTACCAACCGGGCCCCCACCAGGGGCAGGCGGAACCCTACGCACGCTCCGGGCTCGTGGACCACCTCACGCCGGAGTTCGCCGCCGACGCCGCCGCGTTCCTCGCGTCGGGCGCGACCCACTTCTTCCAGTTCCGCTCGGTCGGAGGCGCAGTCTCCGACGTGCCCGAGGACGCGACCGCCTACGCGGGGCGGTCGGCGAACTTCGCGCTCACCGCCATCTCGGGCGACGAGCGCCGGCTGGATGCCGCCTGGGCGGGCCTGCGCTCCCACTTCACGGGCGCGTACCTGTCGTTCGACACCGGTCGGGACGACGTCACACGGCGACTCGTGTGGCCGCCCGCGCATCTCGCCCGCCTGCGGGCCCTCAAGGCGGAGTGGGATCCGGACGGCGTGTTCGCCGACAACCTCGGCCTCGGCTCCCCGGCCCCGGTGGTTGAGTAGCGCCGCGCAGCGACGCGTATCGAAACCCGTGGGTTGAGTAGCGCCGCGCAGCGACGCGGATCGAAACCAGGCACGTCGAAGGGGGTTTCGATACGCGTGCCGCGACGCGGCGCGCTCCTCAACCCGCGGGCGGCACTGCGCGGCGCCCACTCACCCCGCGACGGGGACGCCGATGAGTTCGTGCGAGAGCGCCCACATCCTCGCGGCGTCGTCCTCGCTGCGCAGGCGGGAGTAGAGCTTCTGCTCCCCCGGCGCGCCGCCCGCGTTGCCCGGACCCTGCGGCCCGAAGAAGCGCCCCGACTCCGGGACGGTCGCCGCGAGCACCGCCGGCAGGGCGGCGGAATCCGGCGTGCCCACCAGGAGGCCGCGGCGCGAGAGGAAGCCGATCATCCGTCGGCCCGCCGTCTCGCGCTCGCGCCCGAGCTCCGCCCGCGCCGACAGCAGGCTCGTGGGCGCGATCCCGGGATGCGACAGGTTGGCGGTGATCCCCCACCCGTGCGCGCGGCTGCGGCGATCGAGCTCGAGTCCGAAGAGGCCGTACGCGATCTTCGAATGGCTGTAGGCGCGCATCCCGTCGTACGAGTTCTCCCAGTTCGGGTCGTCCCAGTTGACCGCACCCTGGTTCGCGGCGACGCTCACCTGCGTCACGACCCGCGCCGATCCCGCCCGCAGGAGGGGCAGGAGATGGGCGACGAGGGCGACGTGCCCGAGGTGGTTCGTGCCGAACTGCAGTTCGAAGCCGTCGGCCGTCGTCTGTCGCGCGGGCGGCGTCATGACCCCGGCGTTGCCGATGAGGAGATGGATCGGGTCGCCCGCGGCGGTGAGATCCTCGCCGAGCGCGGCGACGGAGGCCAGCGACGACAGGTCCAGCTCGTGGAGCGCGACGGATGCTCCCGGCACCGCGGCACGGATCGTCGCCACCGCCGCCTCACCCTTCGCGGGGTTGCGGACGGGGAGGACGAGGTCGGCACCGGCGCGGGCCAGCCGGGTGGCGATGCGCAGGCCGATGCCGTCGCTGCCTCCCGTGACGAGGGCACGGCGGCCGGTGAGGTCGGGCAGGTCGATGTCGATGGTTCGAGGCATGGCTCCACCGTCGCCCGCCGTCGCCGCCGCATCCAGGGAGCGTCGATCCGTGGATCGCCCCGCGCTCGGCGGGTAGAAACGAGGGGTGATCGATCGCGCCGGCCTCGCCGCCTTCCTCCGCTCGCGCCGCGAGGCCCTGCAGCCCGAGGATGTCGGGCTCGGCCGCAGCGCACGGCGGCGCACCGACGGCCTCCGCCGCGAGGAGGTCGCCGCGCTCAGCCACATGTCGACCGACTACTACGCTCGCCTCGAGCAGCAGCGCGGACCCCAGCCGTCGGAGCAGATGATCGCGTCGATCGCCCAGGGGCTCCACCTCTCCCTCGACGAGCGCGACCACCTGTTCCGGCTCGCCGGGCACGCCGCTCCGCCGCGCGGCGCCGACGGCGACTACATCTCACCGGGCCTCCTGCGTATCCTCGACCGGCTCGGGGACACCCCGGCCGAGATCGTCACCGAGCTCGGTGAGACGCTCCGGCAGACGCCGCTCGGGGTCGCGCTCACGGGCGACGCGTCGCGCTACACGGGGGCCTCGCGCAGCCTCGGCTACCGCTGGTTCACCGACCCGTCGGCCCGGGAGCTGTACGCCCCCGACGACCACGCCTTCCTGTCGCGGATGTGGGCCTCGGGCCTGCGCGAGGTCGCCGGCCGACGCGGTCCGACATCCCGGGCGGCGCGCCTCGCCGCCGAGCTGCTCGCCCGCAGCGACGAGTTCCGCACGCTGTGGGAGGCGCAGGAGGTCGGGGTGCGCCCGCACGACGTGAAGCATTTCGTGCACCCGGCGGTGGGGGCGCTCGAGCTCACGTGCCAGCACCTCGTCGATCCGGAGCAGTCGCACTCGCTGCTCGTCTACACGGCGATCCCCGGCACGGAGTCCGCCGAGAAGCTGCGGCTGCTCGCCGTGGTCGGCGCCCCGGTCTGACGCGCGAGTTCTTCGCCGAGGGGTCGCGTTCGGGGGCTTCGGCGGCCGCAGAAGCCCGAAACGCGACCCCTCGGCAGATCGCGCGGGTTAGTCGGGGGCGTGGGCGTCGAGGAACTCGTAGACCTCGGTGAGGTCGACGCCCGTGAAGGTGCCCGACGGCATCGCGGCGAGCAGCGACGCGTTGAGCCGCGCCGACGGCCACGCCTGGTCGCCCCAGCGGGCGGCGAGGTCGGCGTCGGGTTGCCGGCAGCACGTCGGGTCGGGACACCGCGACTGCCGGCGTCGCTCGGTGTCGCGCCCGCGGAACCACTTGACGTGGGCGAACGGCGTGCCGACGCTCACCGAGAACGCCCCCGTGGCCGAGTTCTGGATGCTGGAGGTGCACCAGTAGGTGCCCGTCGGCTTGTCGGTGTACTGGTGGTACGGGCTGAACCGGTCCTCGACGGCGAACACCTGGCGCGCACTCCAGTACCGGCACACCACCTGCCCTTCGACGGCGCCGAGCACGTCGGTCGGGAAGAGCGCCCCGTCGTTCTCGTACGCCTTCGAGATCGTGCCCGACGCGTGCACCTTGAGGAAGTGCACCGGGATGCCGAGGTGCTTCGTCGCGAGGTTCGTGAAGCGATGCGCGGCCGTCTCGTACGACACGGCGAAGGCATCCCGCAGGTCTTCGACGCTGAGTTCGCGGGCATCCTTCGCGGCGGTCAGGAACGCGACCGCCGAGCCCTCGGGGATGAGCAGGGCGCCCGCGAGGTAGTTCGTCTCGACCCGCTGCCGCAGCAGGTCGGCGTAGTCGCGCGGCTCCTGCTTGCCGAGCACGTGGGCGGCGAGGGCTTGCAGCAGCGCCGACCGCGGGTCACCGCCCCCCGACGCGCGCACGGGCAGGTAGATGCGTCCGTGGCGGTGGTCGGTGACGCTGCGGGTCGTGTCGGGCAGGTCGGCGACGTAGTGGAGCGTGAAGCCGAGGTGGCTCGCGAGGTCGGCGGCGACCCGCTGGCTGAGCGGTCCACCCCGATGCCCGACGGCCTCGAGCAGCTCGCGCGCGGCGGTCTCGAGCTCCTCGAAGTGGTTGCCGCGCTTGCGTTGCTCGGCGCGCAGCTCGGCGTTGGCTCGCCGCGCCTCCTCGGGCGTCGCGGCCCGCTCGGAGTGCAGGCGCTGCAGTTCGGTGTGCAACCCGAGGATCGCCTCCATCGCCTCGTCGCTGAGCGTCTTGCGGGCCGGCACTGCGGGGAGACCGAGGCTCGCGTAGAGCGGCCCGCGCTGGATGCGCTCGAGCGCGATCTCGAGCGCGGCGCGACGTGACGGCGGCTCGGGCGAGAGCAACTCGTCGAGGGTGACGCCGAGGATGCGGGCCAGCTTCTGCAGCTCGCCGAGCTTGAGTTCGCGCTTGCCGTTCTCGATCACCGATACCTGCGACGGCGCTCGACCGAGTTCGGCGGCGAGCGCTTCGAGGGTCAGGCCGCGGTCGGAGCGCAGGGCACGGATACGGCGACCGACGGTGAGGGGATCGAGCACCTCTTCATCGTCGAACTCTTCGCGGGTCGTCGAGGGCATGACAGCATCC
>CAMLMQ010000038.1 GCA_946481135.1 uncultured Microbacteriaceae bacterium | reverse complement strand
GTGCTCGGGGCCGAGCTGCAGGACGTGTCGTACGACCGGCTGTTCGACTACTACGCGGATGCCGCGACCTGGGGCACCGACCGCGCGTGGCGCATCCTCGTCGACGACTACGTCACGACCGGCGACGGCACGGGCATCGTCCACCAGGCCCCCGCGTACGGCGAGGACGATCAGCGGGTGACCGAAGCCGCCGGCATCCCGCTCATCATGAGCCTCGACGACGGCGGGCGCTTCCTGCCTCAGGTGACCGATGTCGCCGGCGAGCTCTGGATGGACGCGAACACGCCGCTCGTGCGCCTGCTGCGTCAGCAGGGGCGCCTCCTCCGCCTCGCGAGCTACGAGCACTCGTACCCGCACTGCTGGCGCTGCCGCAACCCGCTCATCTACAAGGCGGTGTCGAGCTGGTTCGTGCGCGTCACCGACCTCAAGGACGACATGCTGGCAGGCAACGAGCAGATCACGTGGGTGCCCGAGAACGTCAAGCACGGGCAGTTCGGCAAGTGGCTCGAGGGCGCGCGCGACTGGTCGATCAGCCGCAACCGCTACTGGGGCTCGCCGATCCCGGTGTGGAAGAGCGACGACCCCGAGTATCCGCGCGTCGACGTCTACGGCTCGCTCGAAGACCTCGAGCGCGACTTCGGCCGCCTGCCGCGCAACGCCGAGGGCGCCGTCGACCTGCACCGGCCGTACATCGACGACCTCACACGGCCGAACCCCGACGACCCGACGGGCCGCAGCACCATGCGCCGCATCGAGGACGTGCTCGACGTGTGGTTCGACTCGGGCTCGATGCCGTTCGCCCAGGTGCACTACCCGTTCGAGAACCAGGAGTGGTTCGAGGGGCACAACCCGGCCGACTTCATCGTCGAGTACATCGGGCAGACGCGCGGCTGGTTCTACGTCATGCACGTGCTGTCGACGGCACTCTTCGACCGACCCGCCTTCCGCAACGTCATCAGCCACGGCATCGTGCTCGGCAACGACGGGCAGAAGATGTCGAAGTCGCTGCGCAACTACCCCGACGTGAACGAAGTCTTCGACCGTGACGGCGCCGACGCGATGCGCTGGTTCCTCATGTCGTCGAGCGTCATCCGCGGCGGCAACCTCGTCGTCACCGAGGAGGGCATCCGCGGCGGCGTGCGCGAACTGCTGCTGCCGCTGTGGTCGACGTACTACTTCTTCACTCTCTACGCGAATTCCGCCGACGTCACCGCGACCCGGCGCACCGACTCGCCGCACGTGCTCGACCGCTACATCCTCGCCAAGACGCGGGAGGTGCTCGACGAGGTGACGACCCACCTCGACGCGCTCGACAGCCCGTTCGCGGCGCAGGCGCTCCGTGACTTCGGCGACGTGCTCACCAACTGGTACGTGCGCCGGTCGCGCGACCGGTTCTGGGACGGCACCGACCGGGATGCCTTCGACACCCTGTACACCGTGCTCGAGACCCTCACCCGGATGGCCGCGCCCCTGCTGCCGCTCGTCACGGAGGAGGTCTGGAAGGGTCTCACCGGCGGACGCAGCGTGCACCTCACCGACTGGCCGACGGTGGACGAGTTCCCCGCGGACCACGCGCTCGTCGCGGCGATGGACGGGGTGCGGGAGATCGCCTCCGCCGGCCTCGCGCTGCGCAAGGCGCAGAAGCTGCGCGTGCGGCTGCCGCTCGCGACGCTTACCGTCGTCACGGCCGACCCGGGCGCGCTCGCGCCGTTCGCCGACATCCTCGCCGACGAGCTCAACGTGAAGTCGGTCGACCTCGTCGCGCTCGGGGAGTCGAGCCTCGGCGACTTCGGCATCGAACGTCGGCTCACGGTCAACGCGCGCGCCCTCGGGCCGCGGCTCGGGCGCGACGTGCAACGGGTGATCCAGGCGGCGAAGGCCGGCAACTGGACGCAGGACGGCGGCGCGGTCGTCGTCGACGGCACCCCGCTGCAGGACGGGGAGTACGAACTCGTGCTCGCGAGCGGCGACCCGGAGGCCGCGGTCGCGTTCCTCGCCGACGGAGGATTCGTCGTGCTCGACACGTCGGTGAGTCCGGAGCTCGAGGCCGAGGGGCTCGCGCGCGACATCGTCCGTGCGGTGCAGCAGGCGCGGAAGGATGCCGGTCTCGAGGTCTCCGACCGCATCCGCCTCACCGTCGTCGGCGACGAGGCCGCGCTCGCCGCCGTGTCGACCCACCGGGAGCTCATCGCGGGGGAGACGCTCGCGACGGCGCTCGACGTGCGTGCGGGGGAGAATGGGAGCACCGCCGTCGGGGCCGGATCCGCGGTGACGATCGAACTGGAGCGGGTGTGAGCGAGCAGGTCGACGACGACTTCCTGGATGACGACGCCGACTACGAGGCGGCCGCGCAGGAGGTCTACGCCGAACTGCTGACCCGCATCGGCGAGGCCGCGCCGCAACCCCGGCTCGAGCCCACCCGCAAAGCGTGCGAGCTGCTCGGCGACCCGCAGCGCGCCGCCCCCGTCGTGCACATCACCGGCACCAACGGCAAGACGTCGACGGCGCGCATGATCGAGGCGATCCTGCGCGCGTCGGGGCTGCGCACGGGCCTGCTCACCTCGCCCCACCTCGTGCGGGTCAACGAACGCATCGTGATCGACGGGATGCCGGTGAGCAACGAGGCGCTCGTGCGCAACTGGCGCGACATCGCCCCGTACCTCGCGATCGTCGACGCCGAGCTCGCGGCCGACGGCGAGGAGGTGCTCTCCTACTTCGAGGCGCTCACCGTGCTCGCCTTCGCGGTGTTCGCCGACGCGCCGGTCGACGTCATGGTGCTCGAGGTCGGCATGGGCGGCGAGTGGGATTCGACGAACGTCGCCGACGGCCAGGTGGCGGTCTTCACCCCGATCGCCCTCGATCACCAGGCCCGGCTCGGCAACACCGTCGCCGAGATCGCGAAGACGAAGGGCGGCATCATCAAGCCCGCCGCCTCGGTCGTGACCGCCATCCAGCCGATCGAGGCGCTCGACGAGCTGCGCGCCGCCGCCGCGATCGACGAGGCGACGATGGCGATCGAGCTCGTCGACTTCGCGCTCGAATCGTCGACCGTCGCCGTCGGCGGGCAGCAGGTCACCGTGCGCGGACGCGCGGCGACCTACCGCGACCTCTTCCTTCCGCTGTACGGCGACCACCAGGGTCAGAACGCCGCCGTCGCGATCGCGGCCGTCGAGTCGTTCCTCGGCGACGGCACGCGCCCGCTCGACCCCGACGTGCTCGCGGAGGGCCTCGCCCTCGCGACCTCGCCGGGGCGCCTGCAGCTGATCGGCATCGAGCCCACGGTGCTCGTGGATGCCGCCCACAACCCGCACGGCGCCCGCGCGCTCGCCGCGGCCATGCAGGAGTACTTCGACTTCGACGAACTCGCCGTCGTGCTCGCCGTGCTCGGTGACAAAGACGCCCACGGAATCGTCGCGGAGCTCGCCCCGGTCGCCACGCGCTTCCACGTGACGCGCTCGCAGTCGGACCGCGCCATCCCGGTGCACGACCTCGTCGAGGTCGTGCGGGGCGTGGCCGGCGACGACGCGACGCTCGAGTTCGACGACTTCGCCTCGGCCGTCGACGGCGCGCGCGAGTGGGCCGCCGAGGCGCCGAAGCGCGCCGTGCTCGTCACCGGGTCGATCACCCTCATCGGCGAGGCGATCGCGCTCGCCGAGGCCGGAGGCTGGAAGTGAGCGCCGCCCGCCGGCCACGGGTGCGCCGCGAGCGCGGCGTCACCGAGAGCCTGCTCTCGATCGTGCTCGTGCTCGAAGCCGCCGTGATGTTCTTCGCGACGCTCGCGATCCGCGGGCTGAGCGACATCCCGGAGCACATCGTGCTCATCGGCGGGGGCGCGTTCCTCGTGCTGCTCGTCGTCGTCGCCCTCCTGCAGCGCTACGCGTGGGCCGTCGTGTTCGGGGGAGTGCTGCAGGTCGCGTACGTCGCGACCGGCTTCCTGCATCCGTTCATGTTCCTCATCGGGGGCGTGTTCGCGGGACTGTGGGTGTGGTGTCTGGTGCGCGCCCGGCGCATCGAGGAGTCGCGGCGACTCGCCGCAGAAGGAGAGAACGCGTGAACGTCGAAGAGACCCTGGTGCTCGTCAAGCCCGACGGGGTGGCCCGCAACCTGACGGGGGAGATCCTGCGTCGCATCGAGGCGAAGGGCTACCAGCTCGTCGACATCCGTCTCGTTCAGGCCGACCGGGAGCTGCTCGGGCAGCACTACGCCGAGCACGAGGGCAAGCCGTTCTACGAGCCCCTCGTCGAGTTCATGGAGTCGGGTCCGGTCGTCGCGATCCGCGTCGCCGGCAACCGGGTCATCGAGGGCTTCCGGTCGCTCGCGGGCACGACCGACCCGACGACCGCCGCGCCCGGCACCATCCGCGGCGACCTCGGCCGCGACTGGGGCCTCAAGGTGCAGCAGAACCTCGTGCACGGCTCCGACTCGCCCGAGTCCGCCGCCCGCGAGCTCGACCTCTGGTTCCCGCCCGCCAGCTGAGCACCGGCAGACGACGGCACGCCGCACCCTCGACGAGGGATGCGGCGTGTCGTGTTCGCGCGGTGCTGACCGGGCGAGAGCGAACTACGGGGTCGGGGTCGGGGTGGGCGACGGGTTCGAGTCGTCGGCGGGGGCGTCCTCGGACGGGGTCGCGTTCGCGAGCAGGAACGTCGCGAACGCGTTGGCGTCGGAGAGCGAGCCCTGGTAGCGCACACCGTTGACGAGCACCGTCGGGGTGCCGCTCACGTTCTCGACGTCGGTGTTGGGCAACGGTCCGGTGAGCGCACGGGAGGTCGCCTCGTCGATCCAGCCCTCGTGGCGGCCGTCGCGGATGCACGACGCGATGTCGGCGTCGTCGGCTCCGGCTCCGGCGACGAGATCGACGAGCTCGTCGTCCGTGAGGCCCTCGGTCTGCTCGGCGGGCTGGTTGGCGAACAGTGCGGCGTTGACGTCGAAGAACGCGTCGGGGGCGCCGGCTGCGACGCACGCCGCCGCGTTAGCGGCGCGCGTCGGGTATTCGGTGCCGAGGAACTGGTTGTCGAGGATCGAGATCGGGTGCACCTCGAGGATGATGTCGCCCGACTCGAGGAGCGTGCGCAGCGTCTCGCCGTTGGTCGTCTCGAACTGGCCGCAGAACGGGCAGCCGTAGTCGATGTAGGTGACGACGTGGGTCGTGCCGGGGTAGTCGGCCGGATCGACCGCCGTGGGGGTGCCGTCGCCGGGGATGGCGGGGGTCTCGACGGCAGTGATCTCGCCGTCGGATCCGGTGAGCAGGATGCCGTCCGACGCCATGTTGACGGGCCCGGGGCCGGCGGGGCGGGTCGCGAGCCAGATGCCGCCGCCGATCGCGCCGAGCAGGGCGAGCACGCCGACGGTCGCGCCGACGCGGATGAGGATGCGGTTGCGGGCCTGCGCCTTCAGGCGGGCTTCGCGGGCGAGGCGGGCGGCTTCGCGCGCCTGTTCGCGCTTCTGATCCTTGGTGAGACGTTCCTGGGCCACGGTCGGAACCCTATCGGTCCGGGTCTTTGGATTCTCTGAGCGCACCACTTAGAGGTACGACACCCAGTCGAGCCGCAGTTGCGCGAGGAAGGCGACCACCGCGTAGCTGACGATCGTGACGGGGATCGCCCACGAGCGCAGCCCCGCGCCCGCGGCGACCAAGGATCGCCCGTACACCCCCTCGGCGAGGTTGCGGAAGGTGACGATCCAGAACATCGGGATGGTGACCGACCACACGAGCATGCACCAGGGGCACAGCGTGCCGAGCACGTAGATGCTCTGCGAGATGAGCCAGATGACGAACGCGAGCGCGCCCGCGACACCGAGGTTGAACAGCACCCAGAACCAGCGCGCGAACCGCGCACCGGCGAGCAGCCCCACGCCGACGGCGATCGGGGCGACGAAGCCGCCGAGCCCGAGCAGCGGGTTGGGGAACCCGAACACGGCGCCCTGCCACGAGTCGAGGTTGGCGCCGCACTGCACGAGCAGGCTGAAGTTGCAGTCGAGGTCGGCGCCCGGGTTCTCCAGCAGGAGGATCTTGTCGACCGTGAGAGCGAAGGCCGCGTACCAGCCGAGGGCGCCGGCGACGATGAGGAAGATCGCGAGGGCGATCGGACGGCGCTGCGTGTCGGTGTCGGGCACGAGGCGATTATCCCCCTCCCGCGTGCGATACTGGACCGTAAGCCGACCGGGCCGCGCCCGGTCGCCCCACACGAAGCTTTCCGGGCAACACCGCCGGGCCACGAGTGCCGAGGAATCGCGCACCGTGTCGGATGCCAGTTCCGAATGGCGCAGTGACAGTGCGCCGGTGGCGCAGTACCCATCCCATGATGGGCATCGTTCAGCGAAACGGCCGCCACCACCCCAGGAGTTCGCGGGTCGGGATCGACCCGCACGAGAGAGTGACCCGGCGGCGGCGCGGCTTCCCCGGGCGAGGAGCACCAGCGATGGTGAAGAAGTCACCTGACGCGCCGAAGAGCGCCGCATCCCATGTCTCAGCCGAGACGTCGACGGGCCTCGTGCCGCTCGACGACGAGGCGGTGGCCGAGAAGCCGAAGCGGTCCCGCGCCGCGAAGGCCGTCGCCGAGGATGCCGACAAGGCCCCGGCGAAGAAGCGGACCCCGAAGAAGAAGGCGGCCGCCGACGTCCCGGAGGCCGAGCCGGAGGCCGAGGAGAGCGTCGCATCCGCGAGCCCCTTCTCCCTCCTCTTCCAGGCGCCGCCGCTGCCGACGCCCGTGATCCCCGACGGCGCCGACGCGCCCGAGGTCGAGGCGACGCCGGCATCCGGCTCCTCGTCCCGCCGCCGCACCCGCCGCCGTTCGGGCGAGGCGCCGCGCGAAGGCGACGACGCCCCCAACACGACGGTGCGGGTGCGTCAGCCCCGTCAGGCGCCCGTCATCACCGAGCCGCAGCGCGTGAAGGGCTCGACCCGGTTGGAGGCGAAGAAGCAGCGCCGTCGCGACGGTCGCGACGCGGGTCGCCGCCGCCCCGTCATCACCGAGGCCGAGTTCCTCGCGCGGCGCGAGAGCGTCGACCGCACGATGATCGTGCGCAGCAAGTACGGACGCATCCAGATCGCCGTGCTGGAGGACGGGGTGCTCGTCGAGCACTACGTCGCCCGCGCGCAGGACGCGAGCCTCATCGGCAACGTGTATCTCGGCCGCGTGCAGAACGTGCTGCCGAGCATGGAGGCCGCGTTCGTCGACATCGGTCGCGGTCGCAACGCCGTGCTCTACGCCGGCGAGGTCGACTGGGAGGCCGCCGCGGCCGCCGCGGAAGGCGACGGCAACAAGAACCAGGCCCGCAAGATCGAGCTCGCGCTCAAGCCCGGCGACAAGGTGCTCGTGCAGGTCACGAAGGATCCGGTCGGCCACAAGGGCGCGCGGCTCACGAGCCAGGTGAGCCTGCCGGGCCGCTACCTCGTCTACGTGCCGAACGGCTCGATGAACGGCATCAGCCGCAAGCTCCCCGACACCGAGCGGGCGCGGCTGAAGAAGATCCTCAAGGAGGTGCTGCCCGACGAGAACGGCGTCATCGTGCGCACCGCCGCCGAGGGCGCCACCGAGGAGCAGCTCACGCTCGACGTGCAGCGCCTGCTCACGCAGTGGGCCGAGATCAGCCGTGCGGTCGAGACGCAGCCGGCGCCGGCGCTGCTGCACAGCGAACCCGACCTGCTGCTGAAGATCGTGCGCGACGTCTTCAACGAGGACTTCCAGAAGCTCGTCATCGAGGGCGACGACGCGCTCGCGACGATCTCGGGCTATCTCGAGGCCGTCGCACCCGACCTCATCGACCGCGTGTCGAAGTTCGAGGGCGAGCGCGACTCGTTCGACGAGTTCCGTGTCTCCGAGCAGATCGACAAGGCGCTCGAACGCAAGGTCTGGCTGCCGTCGGGCGGGTCGCTCATCATCGACCGCACCGAGGCGATGACGGTCGTGGATGTCAACACGGGCAAGTTCGTCGGATCCGGCGGCAACCTCGAAGAGACGGTCACCCGCAACAACCTGGAGGCCGCCGAGGAGCTCGTGCGTCAGCTGCGGCTGCGCGACATCGGCGGCATCATCGTCGTCGACTTCATCGACATGGTGCTGGAGTCGAACCGCGACCTCGTGCTGCGTCGACTCGTCGAGTGCCTGTCGCGGGACCGTACGAAGCACCAGGTGGCGGAGGTCACGAGCCTGGGACTCGTGCAGATGACCCGCAAGAAGCTCGGTCTGGGACTCCTGGAGTCGTTCAGCGAGAACTGCGAGCACTGCGCCGGGCGCGGAGTGATCGTGCACCACGAGCCGGTGTTCAAGCACCGCAGCCCGAACGAGCAGTCGTCGACCGGTGGGTCGTCGTCGGGGTCGTCGCGCAGCCGCCGCGGCCGTGGTGGCGGCAACAACGCCCCGGCCGCCCCGGCCGTGAAGAACGGGGTCGGATCGGCCGGCACGCACGCGATCACCGAGGATGTGAAGAACGCCCTCGCGCAGATCGCGAAGAGCACCGTGCACACCGAGGGTGAGCACTCGGCGGCGGAGGGTGTCGCCGTCGCGGCGGCCCAGACGGCGGTCGAGATCCTCGACATCCCCGTGGTGACGACGCCGCGTGCGGCCCGCACCGTGAGCCCGACGGATGCCGAGAGCATCCTCGGGTCGGTGCTCGAAGCGCTGCCCGAGCCGAAGAAGCCCGGCCAGGGCCGTCGCGGGTCGCGTCGCGCGACGACCGCGGGCCCGGTCGCGCCGCCCGCCGAGGCCGACTGACCGTGTCGACGCCGCCTCCGGTCCCGGGTTCGTCGTCGGAGCCCGTGCAGCCGATCCTGATCCCCGCGGGCGAGGGCGTGCGGGTGCCTCCCGGCGCCGCCACGCGCAGCCCCGCGCTGCTGCTCGCCGTGGCGATCGCGGCGGGCGTGCTGCTGGTCGCCAACTCGATCGGGCTGGCGGGTTTCCCCGGGAACGCGCCCGTCGAGATGCTCTATGCCCTCGGCGTCGGCATCGACCTGCTCGCGATCGCCGTCGCGTGCGGCGTCGGGGCGGCCGTGTCGCGTCGGGGTTACCCCTTGCGCTCCCGCACCCCCGTCGCGATCGTCGCGGTCGTGCTCGCGGGCATCGCGCTCGCCGCGTGGGTGGTCTTCGGCGGGGTCGGCTCGATCGTCGAGCTCATCCCGCCCGACCGCGGACGCTACATGTACGCCGCCGGCGGGCTGTTCTATGCGGGCGCCCCGTGGGTGCTCGCGGCGATCTTCGGCGCTCACGCCTTCCGTCGCGGCGGGGAGCGCACGAACAACGTGCTCGCCCTCGTGGCACTCGCCGTGGTCGGGATGCTCGCCGCCTACGCCGTCGTGTCGTCGGTGATCTACGGGCTCGGACTCACCGACTGACGTCGCCGGGGCGGTAGCGCTTGTCGCGCTGCCGCACCCGCAGCCCGGCGGCTTGCAGCCGCCGCAACAGTTCGCGACCCGTCACCGGGGTGGCACCCGCGGCGACCATCGCCGCCCAGCTGCGCTCCGGCACGTCGTAGTGGTCGTGGTCGAACCCGCGTGCGGGGATGCCGGCGGCCTCCGCGAACGCGTGCAGCTCCTCGAGGGAGGTGTCGCTCACGACGTGCGCCCACACCGTGCCGTGCGCGGGCCACACGGGTTCGTCGATGAGGATCACGCTGGCTAGTCTGGCGGCATGTCCGGGGATCTCGCTCGCGCCCTGCGGCGCCCCGGGGTGGGGCCGGCTCTCGTGACCGCGCTCGGCATCCTCGCGGCGCTCGTGGTGCTGGGCTTCCTCGGCGCGACGCTCGGCGCGCTGTCGACGACCGTGCAGGCGGACCTCGGCCCGGCCTTCTTCGCCGCGATCTGGGGTTCGCAGCTCGGGTGGGCGCTCGCGGGCCCGCTGCCGATCGCCGCGGGCGTGTTCGTGTGCTTCTGGCAGGTGGCGCCGATCGCGCCGACTCTGCGGCTCGCCCACGTCGTCACGCGTGCCCTGCTCGCGGGACTCGCGGGCGTGCTGCTGCTCTTCGTGCTCGGCCTGCTCGTCTCGTTCGTGGCCGGGCTTCTGGTGGGCGAGCCGGCCGTGCCCGTGCTGCCCGTGTTGTTCCAATCGCTCGCGACGTTCGTACAGGTGCTTCCGGTGCTCGTGCTGGGCGCCGTGCTGCTGTGGGGATGGCTGCAGCGGCACCCGCCGAAGGTGCGGGTGCGGGGCACGCTCGACGAGGTGTGAGCGCCCGCGGATCGACGTTTGTCTGACCCGCCGAAACAGGCTAGACTCGCTCCTTGGCGTCGCCGCGGGTGTCCCGCGCGCTACGACGCACTCTCTTCCCTAACAAAGGATTTCCCGTGGTTTACGCAATCGTGCGCGCCGGTGGTCGGCAGGAGAAGGTCGAGGTCGGCTCGACCCTCGTTCTCGACCGCATCGCGGCCGACAAGGACGGCAACATCCAGCTCACCCCGGTGCTGCTGGTCGACGGTGACACGATCACCCACGACGCGAAGGCGCTCGCCAAGGTCACCGTCACGGCGCAGGTCGTCGGCGACGAGCGCGGCCCGAAGATCGTCATCCAGAAGTTCAAGAACAAGACCGGGTACAAGAAGCGCCAGGGTTTCCGCGCCGACCTGACCCGCGTCAAGATCACCGGCATCAAGTAAGGAGCGCCCAGATGGCACACAAGAAGGGCGCAAGCTCCTCCAAGAACGGTCGCGACTCGAACGCGCAGTACCTCGGCGTGAAGCGCTACGGCGGCCAGGTCGTCAAGGCCGGCGAGATCCTCATCCGTCAGCGCGGCACCAAGTTCCACCCGGGCGCCAACGTCGGCCGCGGTGGCGACGACACGCTCTTCGCGCTCTCGGCGGGTGCCGTCGAGTTCGGCACCAAGGGCGGCCGCAAGGTCGTCAACATCGTCCCGGCGGCGTAACCCGCCGCGGATCTCGACACGCCCGCTTCGCGGGCTACTCGATCACCGATTCGATCGAAAGGGCGGACTCCGGTCCGCCCTTTCGTCATTTTTCCCGCAGGAAGGAGTGACGACATGACGACATTCGTCGACCGCGTCACGCTGCACCTGCGCGCGGGCCACGGCGGCCACGGCTGCGTGTCGGTGCGCCGCGAGAAGTTCAAGCCGCTCGCCGGCCCCGACGGGGGCAACGGCGGCAACGGCGGCGACATCACGCTCGTCGCCGACCCGCAGGTGACGACGCTCCTGTCGTACCACCGCGGACCGCACCGCACGAGCGGCAACGGCGGCCCGGGCATGGGCGACAACCGCTCCGGCTACCAGGGCGAGTCGTTGGAACTGCCCGTGCCCGTGGGCACCGTCGTCTCGGCGCCGGACGGCACCCAGCTCGCCGACCTCGACGAGCCCGGCATGCGGCTCGTCGTGGCCGCCGGCGGCCAGGGCGGGCTCGGCAACGCGGCCCTCGCCTCGACGAAGCGCAAGGCTCCCGGCTTCGCGCTGCTCGGCACCCCCGGCTGGGAGGGCGACGTCGTCCTCGAGCTCAAGACGGTCGCGGATGTCGCGCTCGTCGGCTTCCCGAGCGCCGGCAAGTCGAGTCTGATCGCCGCGCTCTCGGCCGCGCGTCCGAAGATCGCCGACTACCCGTTCACGACCCTGCACCCCAACCTCGGCGTCGTCGAGGCGGGTTCGTCGCGCTTCACCGTCGCGGATGTGCCGGGGCTCATCGAGGGGGCGAGCGAGGGCAAGGGACTGGGGCTGGAGTTCCTCCGGCACGTCGAGCGCTGCTCGGCGCTCCTCCACGTGATCGACTGCGCCACGATGGAGCCGGGTCGCGACCCGATCGCCGACCTCGACGTCATCCTCGGCGAACTCGCCGCCTACCCCGTGCCCGACGGCCAGGTTCCGTTGCTCGACCGCCCGCAGCTCGTCGCCCTCAACAAGATCGACGTGCCCGACGGCCGCGAGATGGCCGAGATGGTGCGTCCCCTGTTCGAGGAGCGCGGCTACCGCGTCTTCGAGATCTCGGCGGTCAGCCGGGAGGGTCTGCGCGAGTTGTCGTTCGCCCTCGCCGAGCTCGTCGAGGCCGACCGCGCCGCGCGGATCGCCGCCGCCGCGATCAAGCCCCGCATCGTGCTGCGACCGAAGGCGAGCGACGAGGCACCGTTCACGATCCGCGTCGAGGGCGGCACCGAGACCGTCTATCGCGTGCTCGGCGCGAAGCCGGAGCGCTGGGTGGCGCAGACCGACTTCACCAACGAGGAGGCGGTGGGCTTCCTCGCCGACCGGCTCGCGAAGGTCGGCATCGACGAGGCGCTCTACGCGGCGGGCGCGACGCCGGGAGCGGCCGTCGTGATCGGCGAGGGCGACGCGCGCGTCTTCGACTGGGAGCCGACGCTCACGTCGGCGGCCGAACTCATCCAGAGCCCCCGCGGCACCGATCCGCGGTTCGACGACAATCGGCGGCGCACCACCGCGGAACGTCGTGAGGAGTATCACGAGCGCATGGATGCCCGCGCGGCGACCCGTGCCGAGTTCGAGGAGGAGCGCCGCGCGGCGCTCGAGGAGGACGACGACTGATGCGGGAGCGGGTGCTCGCGGCGAAGCGCCTGGTGGTGAAGGTCGGCTCGTCGAGCGTGTCGGGCGACAACGCGGGGCAGATCGAGCCTCTCGTCGACGCCCTCGTGGCGGCGCATCGGCGCGGCGTCGAGGTCGTGCTCGTGTCGTCGGGCGCGATCGCGAGCGCGATCCCGCTGCTCGACCTCGGGGGCCGCCCGCAGGACCTCGCGACGCAGCAGGCCGCCGCCGCGGTCGGCCAGAACGTGCTCATGTGGCGCTACCAGACCTCGCTCGACCGCTACGGCATCCTCGCGGGTCAGGTGCTGCTCACCGCCGGCGACCTCGAGAACCCGACCCACCGGTCGAACGCCCAGCGCGCGATGGAGCGCCTGCTCGACCTGCGTATCCTGCCGATCGTCAACGAGAACGACACCGTGGCGACGCAGGAGATCCGATTCGGCGACAACGACCGGCTCGCGTCGCTCGTCGCCGAGCTCATCGGTGCCGACCTGCTCGTGCTGCTGTCGGACGTCGACGCGCTCTACACGCGGCCGCCGTCGGAGCCGGGCGCCCGGCCGATCCGCCACGTCGCGTTCGACGACGACCTCGCGGGTGTCGAGCTCGGCGACATCGGCGCGGCGGGCGTCGGCACCGGCGGTGCGGGCACGAAGATCGCCGCCGCCAAGCACGCCGCCGCGACCGGCACCCCCGTGCTGCTCACCTCGACCGCGAACGTCGACGCCGCGCTGTCCGGCGGCGACACCGGCACCTGGTTCGACGCCCGCCCCTGACCCCCGCGGGTTGAGTAGCGCGCGGCGTCAGCGGCTCGCGTATCGAAACCGCAGGGCGTGAGTCGCGGGTTGAGTAGCGCGCGGCGTCAGCGGCTCGCGTATCGAAACCCTCATCATCGACGTCCCTGGTTTCGATACGCGTCTGCGCTGTGCGCAGGCGCTACTCAACCCACGGGTTTCGATACGCGTCTGCGCTGTGCGCAGGCGCTACTCAACCCACGGGTTTCGATACGCGTCTGCGCTGTGCGCAGGCGCTACTCAACCCACGGGTTTCGACACGCGTCTGCGCTGCGCGCAGGCCCTACTCAACCCACGGGTTTCGATACGCGTCTGCGCTGCGCGCAGGCGCTACTCAACCCACGGGACGGTCGCGGGGGATGAGCGGCAGCGACGCTGCGGGAGCGAGCGCGAGCAGCGCGAACGCCGCCGAGTAGCCGGTGAGCCCGATGAGGGCGCCGACGGCGGGGGCGACGAGTGCCGCGGCGACGAACTGCCCGGTGTTCTGAGCGCCGAGCGCGCGACCCGACCAGTGCGCGCCGGCGAGTTCGGCGACCGCCGTGAACGCGAGTCCGTTGTCGGCGACGCTCACGCACGACGCGAGAACGAAGAGCACCGCGACCGCGGGTGCCCAGTGCAGTTCGCCCGCGACCGCCGTGAGCAGCAGCAGCGGGATACCGGCGAGCGCCACCCAGCGCAGCGGCCGCAGTCGGCTGCCCACCCGGTCGCTCAGCATCC
The DNA here is from genome assembly GCA_946481135.1 of uncultured Microbacteriaceae bacterium. The sequence continues at coordinate 4,043 of CAMLMQ010000038.1, read as the reverse complement.
CGACCGCGACGCGCCCGCCGGCGCCGAGCAGCTGGGCGAGCGCCACGACGACGCCCGCCGCGACCGGATGCCAGCCCTGGTCGGCGATGAGCCAGACCAGTCCGAAGGTCGACAGCGCGTACTGCGGCACGACGAGCAGCGCCGACGCGAGGTGGATGCGCAGCAGCACCGCGTCGCCGCGGTAGGGGTTCGCCGGGCGCCCTTCGGCATCCGTCGGTCGCGTCGGACGCGGCGGGTTGACGATGAACAGCAGGCTCGCGAGCGCTGCGACCGCGACCACGGCCGCGCCGACGAGCAGCGGGGGAGCGAGGTCGCCGCCGGCGCTCAGCGGCGGCACGACGACCGCTCCGACGGCGGTGCCGAGAGGGAGGGCCGTCTGCCGCAGGCCCATCGCGAGGCCGCGCTTCTCGGCGGGGAACCAGCCGATCACGACCCGGCCGCTCGTCGCACTCGTCGCGGCCGCGCCGATGCCGCACAGTGCGAAGGCGAGGGCGAGGGGAACGTATCCGGCGGCCGAGGCGAGGAGCACCGAGGAGATTCCGCCCACGACGGCGACGACGAGGCCGGTCACGAGCACCACCCGTTCGCCCCAGCGGTCGGTCGCGGCGCCCCAGAGGATGAGCGTCAGCAGCACGCCCACGTTCGGCGCGGTCGCGAGCAGCCCCGCTTCGGCGAGTGTGAGCCCGCGTTGCGTGTGCAGGAGCGGGATGAGGAACGCGGGGGTGGCGATCAGCAGCGCGGTCGCCGCCTGCGACCCGCCGGCGACGACGAGCATGAGCCAGGGGCGGGGAGTGCGCATCCTTCCCATCTTCCCGTGGCCCACCCCCGAGTGCGGGCGTATCGGTCGCCCGGTTCGCCCGCTAGGTTCGGATCATGACGAGTGCTCACCGTCCGTGGTATCGCCGGCCGTCACGCGTCATCCCGACGGCCCTGCTCGCGTCGGGCGTGATCGTCGCGCTCGTGTCGGTGCTGAGTCCGTGGCCGGCGGCGCTGCTCATCCGCGCGGTGTTCCAAGACGACGCGGGCAAGACGGTCGCCGAGATGGAGCCGTACGCCCCGACGTCGGGTCTCGTCGAGCTCCTCGACGTGCCGTACGCCGACGGCGGCTCCGACACCACGTTCGACGTCTTCACTCCCGAAGACGGCGACGACCCGCTCACCACGGTCGTCTGGATCCACGGCGGCGCGTGGATCTCGGGCACCAAGGAGAACGTGCGCCCGTACGTGCGGATGCTGGCCGCCGAGGGCTACACGACCGTGAGCCTCAACTACACGGTGTCGCCCGAGTCGGCCTATCCGACCGCCGTCACCCAGCTCAACGACGCGCTCGCGTTCCTCGTCGAGCACGCCGACGAGTACCGCATCGACCCCGACCGCATCGTCATCGCCGGCGACTCCGCGGGGGCGAACCTCACGAGCCAGCTCGCGGTGCTCACGACGAACCCCGAGTACGCATCGGAGGTGGGGATCGCCCCGGCCCTCGATGCCGACCAGCTGCTCGCCGTCATCCTCAACTGCGGCATCTACGACGTCTCCGAGATCCCGAACGCACCGGGCATCGCCGGCTGGGGTTTTCGCATCGCCCTGTGGTCGTACCTCGGGGTGCGCGACTGGGAGGACAGCCCCGGCGACCGGCAGATGTCGACGCTCGACTGGGTGACCGCCGACTTCCCCACGACGTGGATCTCGGGCGGCAACGGCGACCCGCTCACGCCCGCGCAGTCGAAGCCCCTTGCCGAGAAGCTCGACGGCCTCGGCGTCGAGGTCGAGACGGTCTTCTACCCCGACGACCACGAACCGTCGCTGCCGCACGAGTACCAGTTCCACCTCGACTACGAGGATGCGCGCGCGGCCTTCCAGTCGACCCTCGACTTCCTGCGGGGCCTGTAGCCCGCACGGGGAACCGATCGCGGGGTGCCGGACACTACAGGGTGTGGAGCAGGGATCCGACGCCGCCGACTGGGCGCGTGCCGTCGCGGGCGACGGGGAGGCCTTCGGGCGCATCTTCGACCGACACCGTGACCGCGTGCGCCGACACGGCTACCGCCTCGCGCCGTCGATCGACGACGTCGAGGATCTTGTCGCCCTGACCTTCCTCGAGGCGTGGCGTCGACGCCGCAGCGTCCGCGTCGTCGACGGGTCGGTGCTGCCATGGCTGCTCGTCACCGCGTCGAACGTCGCCCGCAATCAGAATCGCGCCGCTCGTCGGCACCGCGCGCTGCTCGCCAAACTGCCCTCGCCATCCCACGTCCCCGACCCCGCCGAGCGCCACGGACTCGGCGTCGCGGCCCGCCTCGACGACCTCTCACTCATCGACCGCCAGGTGCTCGTGTTGTGCGTCATCGAGGGCTTCACGGAGCGCGAAGCCGCCGAGGCGCTCGGCGTCGCGCCCGGCACCGTGAAGTCCCGGCTCTCGCGGGCGCGTCGCCGCCTCGCGCACACCGTCTTTCCGGAAGGAGTTCCCGATGTCTCGTAACGCCGTCGATCGCGACCTTGCGTTGCGTCGCCTCCTCGTCGCGCAGGCCACCCGCACGCCGCGGAGCGTGCCGTGGCCGGCTGTCGTCGGCACCGTCGCCGTCGTCGCCCTTCTCGGCGGCGTCGCGATCGGCGCGGCCGCTTTCCGCGGCTCGGATGTGACGCGGCCGGCGGTTAGCGAGCCCGCGCCCGGCGGGCTTCCTCCGTTCGTCTCCGAGGACTCCGTCGTCGTCGGTACCCCCGTGGTCCTCGCGGCGACCGAGATGGTTGCTTACGAGATGGGCCCGCCGCGCGGCGCGGCATCGGGACTCGCGATCTGGGTGCGGTGCGACGAAGGGGCGACGTTCGGTGTCGAACTCGACGGCCGCGCCGAGGTCGGTGGTGACTGCGACGAGACCGGGGGTGGCGGCTACGTGCGTTACGACCGCCACGGCCCCAACGTCGTCACCGTCACGCCGAGCGCGCCGATGACGGTCTGGATCGCCTGGGTCAGACGCGGGAACGACACGAGCGCCGGCGCCGAGTCCGAGGCAGCGCTCGCCGACGGCGAAGTGACAGCTGCAGAGTATCGAGCCGGTTTCGACCGCTTCGTCGCATGCATGGCCGAGTGGGGTGTCACCGTGAGCGCCGACTTCGCGAGCGAGGGGCGCATCTTCTACTCGCTTCCAGGCGACGACCGCATCCGCGGCGCGGAACACGTTTGCTACGGCACCGAGTTCCGTGACCTCGACATCGCCTGGCAACTCGCTCATCCGCAGCGTTCGGAGGCTGCCACCCTGGCACTTGTTGACGGGGTGACTCGGGAGGAATATGTCGCCTCCTTCGACCGGTGGGCCGAGTGCCTTGCCGACCTCGGTGCGAGCGTGCACGTAGCCGACCCAGATTCGGAGGTGTTTGACTACGCCGTTGACGCCGGATTCGCGCCGTCGAACGCGGTCAGCCTCTGCTACCGGATGGAATTCTTCGACGTGGAGATGGCCTGGAAGGCGGATCACTCGTTCTGAGCCCGACCCCTTCGGCTGATGCCACGCGCGTCCGACACCGCGTGGAGGTGCCAGATGCCACTCATGGACGGATGCCCGCTCGGTAAACTCGCGCCATGACCGACACGACCCTCGCGACCTCGCTGACCGAGAAGCTCGAGCGCTCCCGCGTGGCCGCCCGCGCCCTCGCGACGACCTCGTCGGGCGCGAAGGATGCCGGCCTCGAGGCGATCGCGCAGGCCGTCGAGTCGGGGGCGGACCGCATCCTTCCGGCCAACGAGCTCGACCTCGCCAACGGCCGCGAGAACGGCCTCTCGGTGGGGCTGCAGGATCGCCTGAAGCTCGACGAGTCGCGCCTCGCCGGACTCGCGCAGGCGGTGCGCGACATCATCGCGCTGCCCGACCCGGTCGGTGAGGTGCTGCGCGGCTCGACGCTGCCGAACGGGGTGCAGCTCAGCCAGGTGCGGGTGCCGTTCGGGGTCGTCGGCGCGATCTACGAGGCGCGGCCGAACGTCACGATCGACATCGCGGCCCTCGCGCTCAAGAGCGGCAACGCCGTCGTGCTGCGCGGCGGCTCGGCGGCGG
>CAMLMQ010000037.1 GCA_946481135.1 uncultured Microbacteriaceae bacterium | reverse complement strand
ATGGGCCTCGCGACGAGCCACCTGCTCAACCACGCCAACCCGACGACCCTCTCGATGTACCGCGAGATCGCCAACGTCGTGCGCGACACCCCGATCATCGGCGGCGCCGAGGCGCAGGACCCGACCTACTGGAACGACCTCGGGCGCCTCGTCGACGACTACCGCACGACGGGCTACGACGGGCTCATCAACTTCCCGACGTCGTTCCGCTCGCAGGACCGCAACGACGTCGGCCTCGGCCTGCAGCTCGACTTCGACATGGTGAAGCTCGCCCGCGAGAAGGACTACTTCACGATCTGCTACGGCTACACCGCCGAGCAGTGCCAGGGCCTCGCGGCGGCGGGGGCGGATGTCGTCGTCCCCCACGCCGGCTGGACCACCGGCGGCCTCGCCGGCGCGAAGGAGAGCGCGATGTCGCTGCAGGAGAGCTGCGACCACGTGCAGCAGCTCATCGAGCTCTCCCGCAAGGAGAACCCGGAGATCATCGCCCTCGCCCACGGCGGGCCGCTGTCGAGCCCCGAGGACCTGCAGTACCTCTACGACAACACCGACGCCCAGGGCTTCCTCGGCGCGTCGAGCGCCGAGCGCATCCCCGTCGAGCGCGCCGTCGTCGAGACGGTCGGCGCCTTCAAGTCCTACACGCCCCGCGTCGTCGCCTGACGCCGCTTCGAGAGCAACCGGAGAACCGTCATGCCTGCATCCGTCGCCGAACGGACCTTCACGCGCGCCGAGATCCTCGCGCGACTGTCGTCGACCCTCGCCCGCAAGGAGCCCATCGTGGCCGCCGGCGCGGGCGTCGGCATCATCGCCAAGTGCGCCGAGATCGGCGGGGCCGACCTCATCGTGCTGCACGCCAACTCGCGCTCGCGCAACCTCGGCGTGCCGACCACGATCTACATCGGCAACCCGATCGACATGACCCTCGGGATGTTCCCCGAGGTCGACAACGTCGTCGACCGCACGCCGATCGTCGCGGGCATCGACGCCACCGACGGGCAGCGCCGCCGCCTCGAGCGCGTCGTCGCGCAGTACGCCGAGCTCGGCATCAACGGCGTCGACAACTTCCCGAGCTCGTTCGCCGCGAGCGACTACTGGGCCCGCGCCCGCAACGACGTCGGCATGGGCTCCAACCGCGAGGTCGAACTCATGGGCCTCGCCCGCGAGCACGACCTGCTCGCGGTCGGCCAGAGCTACAACGCCGCGTTCGCCGAGGAGCTCGCCGCCGGCGGCGCGGACGTCATCGTCGCGCGCTGCGGCCTCACGCACGGCGGCATGGTCGGCCCGTCGCCCGACGCGCCGAGCAGCCTGAGCCTCGAGCGCGCCACCGAGCACGTGCAGGACATCCTCGAGGCGGCCCGCCGCGGCAACCCCGACGTCTTCGTGCTCGCCCACGGCGGCCCCTTCGCCCGTCCCGCCGACACCGAGTACCTCTACGCGAACTCCGACGTGCAGGGCATCCTCGGCGAGTCGGCGATCGAGCGCATCCCGGTGGAGGAGTACGTCGCCGCCGAGATCCGCATGTTCAAGAGCCCCACGCTCCGCACCCAGTAAGGAACACATCCCATGCCGCTCTACACGCGCGAGACCCTGCAGACCAAGCGCCTGCCGTGGGTCGAGATCACCGACTTCGAGTTCTTCCACCTGGGTCGCCAGCGCATCGCCGACCCCAACACGGTCAACGATCACAAGATCACCGACGACGGCTCGGGCCACGTGCCCTACTGGGGCTACTACCAGGACCGTCCGCTCGGGGCGACCCGGCGCATCGAGCCGACGACGCCGAAGGACCGCATCGTCGTCATCTCGGGCATCGTGCAGGTCGAGACCGAGTTCGGCCGCACGACGCTGCACAAGCGCGACTACTTCGACATCCCCGCGTCGGGCGCGACGCTGACCAACACGGGCACGTCGATGGCCGAGATCGGCCGCGTCATGGGGCACTGGGAGCACTCGGTGCGCAGCGAGATCTGCATGTTCGACCCCGAGCACCCGTGCGACACCCACTACCACGACGGTGACGAGTACTGGGTCATCTTCCGCGGACACTTCACGCTCGACTACCACGGCCGCAAGGTCAAGGTCGGCCCCGGCACGCTGATGGCGGCCGGCAAGGGCTACGAGCACGGCGCCGAGAACGTCGAGGAGGTCATGAACGGCCTCGTGATCGCGATGCCGCTCGAGGACGCGAAGCGCGACGGACACCTCAACCGCGCCAACCAGGGCGCCCCGACCCCCGGCCGCGAGGTGCCGCAGGAGGTCTGGGACGAGATCGACGCGCACGTCGCCGCGGGCACGGAGTTCGGCAAGTGAGCACGACCGCGAAGGTTCCGCACGTCGCCCTCGGCTCGACCGGCATCGAGGTCAGCAAGCTCGCGCTCGGCACGTGGGGCATCGGCAAGGCCGCCCCGGATGCGAGCATGGGCGACGACGACCGGCTCATCGTCGAGGTGCTCGAGGCGTCGTTCGCCGCGGGCATCAACTACCTCGACTCCGCCGAGATGTACCAGAACGAGGAGCGCCTCGGGCGCCTGCTCACGCAGGTGTCGAACGTGCCGTCCGACCTCGTGATCGCGTCGAAGTTCGGCCGCGACGACTTCACGGGCGACTCGTTCCGGCGCAGCGTCGAGCGCTCCCTCACCGAGCTCAACCTGCAGAAGCTGCCGCTCATGCTCATCCACGACCCCCGCGGCGAGGAGGACATGGCCGTCGTGCTCGGCAAGGGCGGCGCCCTCGAGGCGCTGCGGCAGATGCAGGACGAGGGCATCGTCGGCTCGATCGGCGTCGCCACGGGCACCCTCCCGCCGCTGCGCCAGGCCGTCGACTCGGGCGAGTTCGACGTCATCCAGTTCCCCCGGCTCTACACGCTCGCGCTGCGCGCGGCGAAGACGTCGGGCCTGCTGGAGGCCGCGAAGGCGAAGGGCATGGGCACGATGCTCGCGGCGCCCTTCACGGGCAACATCCTCGCGACGGGCGTGCGCGGCGTCGAGAACCCGCTCTACGCGTACTGGCCGGCTCAGCCCGAGCTCGTCGAGGCGGTCGGACGGATGCAGGACCGCGCCGATGAGCTCGGCATCACGATCGCCCAGGCGGCCGTGGCCTACGTCGCGACCGAGCCGCTGCTCGACCTCGTCGTGCAGGGCGTGCGCTCCCCGCGCGAGCTCGAGCAGAACGTCGAGTCGCTGCACCTCGGGATCTCGCGCGCCGACCTGGAGTCGATCGCCGAGGTCGGCACGGTCGACGAGCACCTGCTCGGCGGACCCGACTTCGTCTGGCCGTTCCCGAAGGATCGCGCTCCCGAGCAGCTGAAGGACGTCGTCAAGTGAGCCTGCCGATCACGACCCTCGGCCGCACCGGCATCCGCACGGCGCGACTCGGCCTCGGCCTGTGGGGCATGGGCAACCCGGCCGCTCCCCCGTCGTTCAAGGTCGACGACGAGGAGACGCTCGAGCAGCTGCTGCGACGGGCGTTCGCCGCCGGCATCACACTGCTCGACTCGGCCGAGGTCTATGCGAACGAGGAGCGCCTCGGCGCGATCATCGCGCGCATCGGCGCCCCCGAGGGCCTCGTCGTCTCGACGAAGTTCGGGCACGGCAAGGGCTTCACGCCCGAGCAGATCCGCGACAGCGTCGACCGCAGCCTCGCCGCCTTCGGCCTCGACAGCATCCCGTTGTTCATGGTGCACGACCCGCGCACGCGCGACGAAATGGCGGCGATCGAGGGCGACCTCGGCACGCTCGCCGAGCTGCGCCGCCTGCAGGATGCCGGCAAGATCGGGTCGATCGGCGTCGCGACCGGCACACTCCCCGCACTGCAGGCCGCCGTCGAGAGCGGCGAATGGGACGTCATCCAGTTCCCGCGGCTCTACACCCTGCTCAACCGGCAGGCCGCCGTGACGGGGCTGCTCGAGGACGCCAAGGCCAAGGACATGGGCACGATCCTCACCTCGCCGTTCGCCGGCAACCTGCTCGGCACGGGCGTGCGCGGCGTCGAGAACCCGCTGCACTCGGCGTGGCCCGCGGAGCCCGAGGTGATCGAGGCCGTCGGCCGCATGCAGGACGAGGCCGAGCGTCGCGGCATCCCGCTCGCGGAGGCGGCACTCGCGTTCCCGCTCACGCACGACCTCATCGACGTCGTCGTGTTCGGCGCGCAGACCGTCGCCGAGCTCGAACAGGATCTCGCGGCGGCGCTCATGGACTATCCGACCGACGCGCTCGCCGCGATCGGCGACGCCGGCGCGATCGACCCATACTGGGTCGGCGGCCCCCACTTCCTCTGGCCGTTCCCCGAGGATCGGATGCCCGAGGCGATCAAGCAGGCGCTCGCCGCGAAGAAGTGAGCGCACCCGGTGGTCGAGTAGCCGGCGCAGCCGGCGCGTCGAGGCCTGGCGCCGAGTACGTCGTCGTCGGCGCCGGCGCGGCGGGCGCGGCCCTCGCGGGTCGCCACGCCGAGCGCGGCGCCGACCGGCTGCTGCTCGACGCCGGACGCGACTGGCGCTCGGAGGAGGCGCCCGACGATCTCCGCATCCCGCCCCCCGACGTGTTCGCGTGGAAGGTCGGCGGCCGCGTGCCCGCCGACTTCCTCGACGCCGGCATCCGCGTGCGCCGCTTCGCCGACGCACGGCCCGAACCCTACGTGCGCGGGCGCGGACTCGGCGGCACGTCGGCGATCAACGGCCTCGTCGTCATCCGCCCGCCCCTGTCGGAATTCGACGAGTGGGCGGCCGCGGGCGCGGCGGGCTGGAGCGCCGACGACGTGCTGCCGTTCTTCACCCGCCTCGAGGACGATCTGGAGTACGGCGACGAGCCGTACCACGGGAGGGGCGGCCCGACGCCGATCGTGCGGCGCGAGGACGCCGCGTGGGGCGCGGGCGACCGCATCCTCGCCGACGCCGCGCGGGCGGCGGGCCACGCCTGGGAGCCCGACCACAACAAGCCCGGCGCCGTCGGGGTGTCGCGTACAGCGCTCAACATCCGCCTCGGGGTGCGCTGGACGACCAACGACGGCTATGTCGAGCCGAACCGGTATCGCGGCAACCTCCGCATCCTCGGCGATGTGCGGGTCGACCGGGTGATCGTCGCCGGCGACCGCGCGACCGGAGTCGCCGTGCGGCGCGGAGGCGACGAGTTCGTCGTCGAGGCCGGCACGGTCGTGCTCGCCGCCGGCGCCGCCTCCTCGCCGGGCATCCTTCAGCGCTCCGGCGTCGGGCCTCGCGCGCTGCTCGAGCGCCTGGGCATCCCGATGACCGCCGACCTGCCGGTCGGGGTCGGCATGCAAGATCACCTCGGACTGTGGATCGCCCTCGAGCTCGCCGAGAGCGCGGGACCCGCCCGCAACGGCGCCCGCGGCAACGTCACGCTGCGCTACTCGTCGGGCGAGGCCGACTTCGGCGAGGGCGACCTGCTGATGGTGGCGGCGAACCCGCTGCCCGACGACCCCGCGACCGTCGCGATCGGCGTCAAGCTCGGTCAGGTGCACTCCCGGGGCGCGTTCGAGATCGCCTCCCCCGACGCCGACGCGCCCGCCGACATCTCGATTCGGCTGCTCGACGACCCGCGCGACCGCGTGCTCGCCCGCCGGGCGGTGCGGGATGCCGTCGACCTCTTCCGCGGAGCTCCGGGCGTACGCGCGATCCGCGACCGCGAGGGGCGCGAGCTGCCCGACGCGGCGAGCGACGCCGAGCTCGACGCCCTCCTGCGGGAGGTCGCGCGCGACACCTCCCACCTCTCGAGCGGCGCCCGCCTGGGCGATCCCGCCGACCCGCGCACCGTCGTCGACCCGACGGGACGGGTGCTCGGCGTCGACGGGCTCGTCGTCGCCGACCTGGCGATCTGCCCGTGGGTGCCGCGGGCCAACACGCACCTCACGGCGATCATGATCGGCGAGCGGATCGCCGACCTTCTGGTGCCGCCGACCCCCGCCGGGGTCTAACCCTCGACGGCTCCCTCGATCGGCCGCCCGTCGCGGATCGCCCGGAGCGCGGCGAGCACGTGGTCACGGTGGACCGTCGTCGCCTCGTGGGCGGCGCCCGCGTCCCCCGCGCGGACGGCGGCCACGATGCGTTCGTACTCGTGCATCGACGCCACCCGGCGCTGCGGGATCATGAACGGGAACGGGTTCGGCGAGCTCTGCGCGTAGAGCCGCTCGATGATGCCGGTCGCGGTGGTCTGCCCGCTCATCTCGCGGATGAGCGCGAAGATGCGGGAGTTCATCGCGACGTAGCGTTCCGGCTCGTTGCGTTCGACCGCGGTGCGCAGCTCGTCGAGCAGGGCGCCGAGCTCCTCGCGCTGCTCGTCGGTGCCGCGCGTCGCCGCCTTGCCGGCGCACATGGCCTGCAGCGAGAGTCGCGTCTCGGTGATCTCGATCGCCTCGTCGATCGAGATCGACCGCACCCGCGCGCCGCGGTTCGGGGTGCGCTCGACGACCCCCTCGGCGGCGAGTTCGAGCAGCGCGGCGCGGACGGCCGAGCGCTTCACCCCGTAGCTCTCGGCGAGGTCGGCCTCGACGAGACGCTCCCGGGGGTGGAAGCGCCCGGCCCGGATGTCGTCGCGCAGACGCTCCGCGACGGCGAGGGCTCTCATGTCCCTCATTGTCGCCCGTCCACGGTGCCGATCGTGGGATGCGAGCGGCTAGGGCGCCATCCCGATGTACTTCTCCTCGAGGTACTCCAGGATGCCCTCGCTCGACCCTTCGCGGCCGAGACCCGACTGCTTCGTGCCGCCGAAGGGCGCCGCCGGATCCGACAGCACGCCCTTGTTGACGCCCACCATGCCCGCGTCGATCCGCAGGGCGGTGCGCAGCGCGAGCGCCTCCTCGCCGAAGACGTAGCCGATGAGGCCGTAGATCGAGTCGTTGGCCATGCGCACCATCTCGTCGACATCGTCGACCTTCACGACCGCCGTGACGGGGCCGAAGATCTCGGTCCGGTTGATCGTGTCACCGTGCTTGACGCCGGTGACGACGGTCGCGGGGTAGAACGCGCCCGTCTCGCTCTTCTGGCCGCCGAGGGTCACCGTCGCCCCCTCCTTCACGGCCGTCTCGACGAGGTCGGCGACCTTGTCGCGCTCGTCGAGCGACACGAGGGCGCCGAGCGTGTTCTCCTTGTCGAGGCCCGGGCCGTTCTTGACCTCCGCGAGCTTCGCGGTGAACTTCGCGACGAACTCGTCGTGCACCGATGAGTGCACGTAGAAGCGGTTGGCCGCCGTGCAGGCCGAGCCGCCGTTGCGCATTTTCGCGAGCATCGCGCCCTCGACCGCGACGTCGAGGTCGGCGCCCGGAAGCACGAGGAACGGCGCGTTGCCGCCGAGCTCCATCGAGGTCGACACGACGGTGTCGGCGGCCTCGTGCAGCAGCACGCGCCCGACCTCGGTGGATCCCGTGAACGACATCTTGCGCACCGCCGGGTGGTGCATCATCTTCGAGATCGCCGGCCCGGTCGGCTTCGGGGTGACGAGGTTGACGACGCCCTTCGGCACCCCCGCGCGGGCGAGGGCGTCGACGACGTAGGCCGCCGTGAGCGGGGTCTCGCTCGCCGGCTTGAGGATCGTCGTGCAGCCCGCCGCGAGCGCCGGGGCGAGCTTGCGGGTCGCCATCGCCGCCGGGAAGTTCCACGGCGTGATGAGCAGCGAGACGCCGATCGGCTGACGGGTCACGACGATGCGCGTCGCCCCGCTCGGCGAGAGCCGGAAGTCGCCCGGGATGCGCACGGCCTCCTCGGCGAACCAGCGGAAGAACTCGGTCGCGTAGCCGGCCTCGGCCATCGCGTCGCCCCACGACTTGCCGTTCTCGCGCACCATGATCTCGGCGAAGTGCTCCTTCTCCGCGGTCAGGATGTCGAACGCGCGGCGCAGGATCTCGCTGCGCTCGCGCGGGGCGGTCGCGGCCCAGGCGGGGAACGCGGCGTCGGCGGCCTCGATCGCGGCGGTGCAGTCGTCCTCGGTCGCGATCGCGAAGTCGGCGATCGTCGAGCCGTCGGCGGGGTCGATGACGGGGAAGGTCTTCCCCTCGCCGCCCGCACGCCATTCGCCGTCGATGAACAGGTTCGAGATGTAGGTCATGGGTCTCTTTCGGGAGTGGATTCCAGTGGTGGTGAGCGGCGGATCTCAGGCGAGACGCGATCGGTCGCCGTCGAAGGCGGCGTCGAGGATGCGCTCGAGCAGTGCGGGGGTGGCCTCGCGCGAGGCGAGGGCGACGAGCCGGGTGACCCCGGCGGCGAGCTCCGCGATGCGCGGCAGCTGGGCCCGTTCGAGACCGAGGTCGGCGAGGGATGCCGGCAGTCCGATCTCGACGGTGATCGTCGCGAGGCGGTCGATCGCGGCCTGCGCGTCGGCGCGGTCGTCGGTGCCGCGCGCGACGCCGAGGGCGTCGGCCATGAGCGCGAGACGGTCCACGGTCCCATCGAAGCACGCCTGCAGCACGTACGGCAGCATGAGGCCGGTGCCGAGCCCGTGCGGCGTGTGCGTGAGCGCGCCGATCGGATACTGCAGCGCGTGCGACAGGTGCGTGCCGCCCGAGCCGAACGCCATCCCGCCGAGCAGGCTGCCCCACGCCATGCGCTCCCGCGCCTCGGTGTCGGAGCCGTCGGCGACGGCGCGCGGCAGGGCGTCGCCCATCGCACGCAGGCCGTCGAGCGCGAGGAGCGAGCTCAGGCGGTTGCGGCCCACGAAGATCGGCAGCTGCGCCGACCAGTCGGGCGCACGGTCGACCGCCGTGAACGACTCGGCGCAGTGCACGATCGCGTCGATGCCCGAGTACGCCGTGACCGGTGCCGGGGCGCCCATCGTGAGGTCGGGGTCGACGATCGCGACCCGCGGGATGAGGCTCGCGTCCGAGACGCCGACCTTGAGCTCACGGTCGGGATCCGACACGACGGCGACCGGGGTGGCCTCGGAGCCCGTGCCGGCGGTCGTCGGCACCGCGACGATCGGCAGGACCGGGCCGCGGACGCGGTTCTCGCCGTAGTAGTCGGAGAGTGGCCCCGGCTGCGAGAGCAGGAGGGCGACGAGCTTGCCGAGGTCGAGTGCCGAGCCGCCCCCATAGGCGACGACGACGTCGGGGTCGACGGACCGCGCCGCCTCCGCGGCGGCGACGACGCTCTCGACCGGGAGCTCGGGAACGACATCGGTGTGCAGGTGCACGGCGACGCCCGCGGCGTCGAGGGCGGCGGTGGCGGCCGCGAACGCCGGCGTCGACGCGAGGAACGGGTCGACGACGACGAGGGCGCGCGAGCCGAGGCGCGCGACGGCCGGGGCGAGCGACGCGAGGGCGCCGCGCCCGAAGTGCACGGCGTCGGGGGCACGGAGCACGCCGATCGGGTCGGCGGGCGGATGGGCGTGGGTCATGGGGAGCTGTCTTTCGCGAGAGCGAGCGCCCGCTCCCAGACGGCCGCGTCGAGGGGGATACCGGCGGTTCTCCGCGCGGCACGTTCGGCGCGGGCACGGTCGCCGGGGACGGCGACGGGCGTCGCTCCCCCGCTCTCGCGCACCGCGTCGAAGTAGGAGGTGAGGCCGGCGAGCGACCCCGTGGCGCCGAGGGCGTCGAGCGACATGACGATGAACAGGTCGCCCTTCGTCGGCGGGTGCTCGACGTCGAGGGTGCCGTGCACGTCGCGCCCGAACGCCGACCCGGCGAGCACGCCGACGAGGGCCTCGACCGCGAGCCCGAGCGCGTAGCCCTTCGGCCCGCCGAACGGCGAGACGGCGCCCTGCGTCGCGGCGGCGGCATCCGTCGTGGGGTTTCCGTCGGCGTCGATCGCCCAGCCGAGCGGGATGGGCACACCGCGCGCGGCGTGGTCGATGATCTTGCCGACCGACACCTCCGACGTCGACATGTCGAGGATGAACGGCTCGCCGAGCGTGGGGATGCCGATGCCGATCGGGTTGGTGCCGACCATCGCGGTCGTGCCGCCCCACGGGTGCACGAGCGCCTCGCTCACGGTGAGGGCGATGCCGGCGTTGCCGCTCGCGACGATCCGCTCCAGGTAGGGGGCGAGCATGCCGACGTGGCCGGCGTTACGGATGCTCGCGAGCGCGATGCCCGTCGTGGCGGCCCGTTCGACGATGAGGTCGAGCGCGCGGTGGGCGGCGATCGGGCCGAGCGAGCGGCGTCCGTCGACCGCGAGGGCCGCCTCGGTGCGCCACTCCAGGCCGAGCTCGACGCCCGAGACGGCGACGCCGGCATCGAGGCGTCCGACGAGCACGGGAAGGCGCCGGATGCCGTGCGAGGCGTGGCCGCGCAGGTCGCCTTCGACGAGGGTCGTCGCCTGCAGCGCGGCGTCGGACGGCGTGGCACCATGACGGACGAGGGCGTCGACGATGACCGCGTGCTCCTCCTCGGGGCTCACCACCACAGTCGAGACCGCATCGGTCGCCCGCACGTCATCCACCTCCGCCCTCGTCCGCATGATGCACGGGCATCCTGACAGCGCGGTAGGCTGACGAGCCATGACACGTCCCGGTGAGCAGGACGCGCCGTCGGCCGTCCGCAAGGCGCTCGGGCTGCTCGACGCCTTCACGCCCGAGACCCCCGAGTTGAGCATCCGCGAACTCTCGCGGCTCTCGGGGGTCGCCCGGTCGACCACCCACCGCCTCGTCGGCGAACTGCTCGAGTGGGGCGCACTCGAACGCACGGCCGGCGGGGTGCGGCTCGGGATGAAGCTCTTCGAGCTCGGCACCCTCGCCTCGAGCGCGGTCACGCTGCGGGCCGCCGCGCTGCCCTACGCCCACCACCTCCACGAGGTCACGCAGCTCACCGTGAACGTCGCCGTGCGCGACGGCCGCGAGATCGTCTACCTCGACAAGATCACCTCGCGCGCGCTCACCGTGCCGCACTCGCGCCAGGGCGGCCGCAACCCGCTGCACGCGACCGGGCTCGGCAAGGCGATCCTCGCCTACAGCGACCCCGCGGATGTCGACGAGCTCCTCGCCGCGCCGCTCGACCCGCTCACGCCGAAGACGATCGTCGACCCCGCGGCCTTCCGCGCCGAGCTCGCGCGCGTGCGTGAACGACGGGTCGCCTACGACGTCGAGGAGTCGCGTCTCGGACTGTTCTGCGTCGCCGCGCCCGTGCTCGACGCGCGCGGCCGGGCGCTCGGAGCGATCTCGGTCACCGGCGCGACCGCGCTCGACCAGGCCGAGCGGTTCGCCCCCGCCGTGAGCACGACGGCGCTCGCCGTCGCCGGGGCGCTGCGTCCGCGACGGCGCTGAGCCCGGCGGCCGTTCGGGTCAGACGACCTTCGTGACCACGAGGAAGAAGACGTAGGCGACGGCCGCCGACGGCAGGATCGAGTCCAACCGGTCGAGGAAGCCGCCATGGCCGGGCAGCATCGACGAGATGTCCTTGATCCCGAGGTCGCGCTTGATGAGCGACTCGGTGAGGTCGCCGAGGGTGCCGACGAGCGCCAGCACGGGCCCGAGGATGAGGCCGAGCCACCACGGCTGGCCGAGCATGAGCCACGCGAGCAGCACGGCCGCGACGGTCGCGACGAGGATCGAGCCGACGAAGCCCTCGACCGTCTTGCCGGGGCTGATGAGCGGCGCGAGCTTGTGCCGACCGAACGCGAGCCCCGAGGCGTAGGCGCCGATGTCGGTCACGACGACGATGATGATCGCCGCGAGCGTCCACCACTCGCCGCCGTCGAGCCCGACGAGCACGACGTAGAGCCCGGCGAGGAAGGTCACGTAGACCTGCACGAGCGCGCCCGCGCCGACGTCGGCGACGAGCGACCGGATGCCGGTGCGATGACTCGGGCGCAGCTGCTCGCCGAGCCGCCAGAGCGTGATCAGCACGACGGCCGCGAGCAACGCGAGCCACAGCCCGTCGACGCCGAAGAAGAACCCGGCCGGGACCGTCGCCACCGCGACCACCGTCGAGGCGACGCGCGGCACGTCGCGCCCCGCGAAGCGCAGCGCGCTCGAGAACTCGAACACCGTGAGCGCGATGAGGGCGGCCGCGAGGATCATGAAGAGCCACTTCACGATCAGCAGGCTCACGAGGAAGACCCCGCCGAGCACGAGCCCGATCGCGATCGCCGCGAGCAGGTTACGCCCGACGCGGCGGTTGATCGCCTCGTTCGCCTGGTCGAACTGCGCGCGCGCCTCCTCGACGTTGTGCGCGAGGTCGTCGAAGGCGTGCTGACGGCGCTCGGCGGCGCTCGCCCGCGGCCCGGGGGCGGGGGTCGGGCCCACGCTCGGCGGTCCGGAGTCGTCGGAGTCGGCCATCAGACCTCGAGCAGCTCGGCTTCCTTGCGCTTCAGAGCCTCGTCGATCGCGTCGATGTGGTTCTTCGTCGCGGCGTCGAGTTCCTTCTCGGCTCGGGCGACATCGTCCTCGGAGACCTCCTTGAGGAGCGCGTCGAGGTCGTCCTTCGCCTTACGCCGCACGTTGCGGATCGCCACCTTGGCCTCTTCGCCCTTGCTGCGCACGAGCTTCACGTACTCCTTGCGCCGGTCCTCGGTGAGCTCGGGCATCGTGACGCGGATGATGTTGCCGTCGTTGTTCGGGGTGGCGCCGAGGTGCGACGCCGCGACGATCGCCTTCTCGATGTCCTTGAGCGCGACCTTGTCGTAGGGGGTGATGATGAGCACGCGCGCCTCGGGGTTCTGCAGACCGGCGAGCTGCGCGAGCGGCGTAGGGGTGCCGTAGTACTCGACCATGAGCTTCTGGAACAGCGCCGGGTTGGCGCGCCCCGTGCGCACCGTCGAGAAGTCCTCCTTGGCGACCTCCACGGCCTTGTCCATCTTGTCGCGGGCCTCGGTCAGCACATCGGCGATCGCCATGAGCACACTCCTTCGTTTCGGTTCCCGAGCTTAGGGGGCGAATCCCGAGGATTCAGCGCGACGCCGCGAGCAGCGCCACCCCGAGCACGACGACCGCCGAGCCGGTGAGGCGGGCGGCCGCATGGCGTTCGCGGAAGAGCAGCCAGCCCGCGAGGGCGACGAAGACGACGCTCAACTCGCGCGCTGGAGCGACGACCGAGACGGGCGCGAGCTGCAGCGCGAACAGGATGAGCACGTACGACAGCGGGGACAGCGCGCCGACGACGAGCACCTCGCGCCACCGGGTGCGCAGCAGGCCGCGCAGCTCGGCGCGCCGACGCACCGCGACGGGCGCGAGCAACACGGCCTGCGCGGCCGTCGCACCCGCCTGCAGCAGGATCGGCGACAGGGCCAGGACGGTGACGGCGCGCGCATCCCACAGCGTGTACGCGGCGATGACGACGCCCACGAGGAGGCCCCACAGCACGCCCGCTCGGGCATCGCGTCGACCCGACACCCCTCCCCCGGAGCCGATGACGACGACCCCGACGACGACCGCCGCCGCGCCGACGAGTGCGAGCACGCCGGGTCGCTCGCCGAGCACGAGCACGGCGACGATCACCGACAGCAGCGGGCCGGTGCCGCGGGCGAGCGGATAGACCACGGAGACGTCGCCGACGCGGTAACCCGCCTGCAGTGCGAGGAAGTACGCGACGTGGAGGCCGCCGCTGACGACGATCGCGAGCAGCAGATTCGGCACGGCGGGCGGGTCGAGTGCGCCGACGACGATCGCGACGGGCAGCAGCAGCACGGCCGACGCGACGGCGCTCAGCCAGACGAACGGGGCGCCGCTCGCGGCGGAGCGTTTGACGACGAGGTTCCAGGCGGCGTGCGCGAGGGCGCCGACGACGACGAGGAGCAGGACGAGCGGCGACACCCGCGCGGACTACCGGTCGCCCGTGACGAAGTCGATGAGCTCCTCGACCCGGCCGAGCAGGGCGGGTTCGAGGTCGCCGTAGCCGCGCACCCGACCGAGGATGCGCTGCCACGCCGCCGCGACATCCGCCGGGTCGTCGTGCGGCCAGCCGAGAGCGGCGCACACGCCGTGCTTCCACTCGGTGCCGCGCGGGACGTCGGGCCACGCCGCGAGGCCGAGGCGTGCGGGTTTGACCGCCGCCCACACGTCGACGTAGGGGTGCCCGAGCACGAGCACGTGGTCGCCGGCCGCCGCCGCGGCGATGCGGCTCTCCTTCGACCCCGGCACGAGGTGATCGAGCAGCACCCCGGCGCGACGGCCCGGGGCGGGGTCGAGCTCGGCGAGAGCCTCGGGCAGTCGGTCGGCGCCGTCGAGCAGCTCCACGACGACGCCCTCGGCCCGCAGATCGGCGCCCCACACCTTCTCGACGAGCTCGGCGTCGTGACGACCCTCGACGAAGAGGCGACTCCCCCGCGCGACACGCGCCCGCGCCGACGGAGCCGCGAGGCTGCCCGACGCGGTGCGCGCCGGAGCGACGGGCGCCGCCACGGGCGGGATGAGGATGACGGGCTCGCCGTCGACGAGGAACCCGGCACCGAGCGGGAAGGCCCGCACCCGACCCCGGCGGTCTTCGAGCTCGACGACCCCCTTCGCGACCGCGACGACCGCCCCGACGAAGCCGTCGGCGAGCTCCACGACGAGGTCGCGTTCCGCCGGCACCTCCGGCACGACGCGACGGCCGCGCCCGCGCCAGTCGCCGGCGAGCACGTCCTCGCCGTAGCGGTCGTTCACGGGCGGGACTCAGGCGGTGACGAGCGTGCCGAGCCGCTTGCCTTCGAGCGCCTTCGTGATATTGCCGGCCGGTTCCATGCCGAAGACGACCATCGGCATCCCGTTGTCCATGCAGAGGCTGAAGGCGGTCGAGTCGACGACCTTGAGGCCCTGCACGAGCGCCTCCTGGTAGGAGATCTGGTCGAGCTTCTTCGCCTTCGGGTTGACGCGCGGGTCGTCGTCGTAGACCCCGTCGACGCCGTTCTTGGCGACGAGCACCGCGTCGGCGCCGATCTCGAGCGCGCGCTGCGCGCTCACCGTGTCGGTCGAGAAGTAGGGCAGGCCGGCGCCCGCCCCGAAGATGACGACGCGGCCCTTCTCGAGGTGCCGCTCGGCCCGCAGCGGGATGTAGGGCTCGGCGACCTGCGTCATCGCGATCGCCGACTGCACGCGCACCTGCGCACCCGCCTGCTCGAGGAAGTCCTGCAGCGCGAGCGCGTTCATGACGGTGCCGAGCATGCCCATGTAGTCGGCGCGGCCGCGGTCCATGCCGCGCTGGCTGAGCTCGGCCCCGCGGAAGAAGTTGCCTCCGCCGACGACGACGGCGATCTCGACGCCGCCCTTGTCGTCCTCCGACTTCGGCGCCGCTGCGGCGATCTCCCGGGCGATACCGCCGACGATGTCGGGGTTCACCCCGAGCGAGCCCCCACCGAAGGCCTCACCGGAGAGCTTGAGGAGGACGCGACGTCGACGCTGCTTCCGGGGGGCCACGCTTCACAGGATACCCACGCCGCGCCGCACGCCGGACTCGCAGGAGGCTCACAGCGGCGACGGAGCACACGGACGGGAAGCGCGACCTACGCTTGCTGCACCGACCCGCCGCATCACCCCCCAGTGCACGGCCGGGTCGTCCGCTGAAGGACACGGTGAGCGGAGAAGAAAGGGCCGGGACGCACCGCAGGCGTCCCGGCCCTTTTCGTGTTCGGGCGAACTCGTCGCGCTTACGCGCCGACCTTGAACCGGGCGAACCCGGTGATCGTGAGACCGGCATCCTTCACGACGTTGCCGACCGTGAGCTTGATGTCACGCGCGTAGTCCTGCTCGAGCAGGGCGACCTGCTTGAAGAACGCGCCGAGGCGACCCTCGACGATCTTCGGCAGCGCGGCCTCCGGCTTGCCCTCGTCGCGGCTGATCTGCTCGACGATGCGGCGCTCGTTCTCGACCTCGCTCGCGGGCACCTCGTCGCGCGTCAGGTAGATCGGCGCGGCGAACGAGATGTGCTGGGCGATACTGCGCGCGGTCTCGGCGTCGGAGCCCGTGTAGGCGACGACGACGCCGATCTGCGGCGGCAGGTCCTTGCTCGTGCGGTGCAGGTAGACGGCGAACTGCTCGCCGGCGATACGCGCGACCTGGCGCAGCTCGATCTTCTCGCCGATCGTCGCCGCCTGGTCCTCGATGAGGCTGCCGACGGTGCCGGAGCCCGCGGGGGCGGCGAGCGCGGCATCCACCGTCTCGGCGCCCGAGTCGGCGAGCGCCTGCACGACCTGCTCCGCGAGCGCGATGAACTTGTCGTTCTTCGCGACGAAGTCGGTCTCGCAGGCGAGCTCGATCATCGTGACGGCCGTGGCCGACTCGACGACGGCGATGAGGCCCTCGCTCGTGGAGCGGTCGGCACGCTTCGCGTTGCCCTTCGCGCCCTTGAGCCGCAGGATCTCGACGGCCTTCTCGATGTCACCGTCCGCCTCGACGAGCGCGTTCTTGGTGTCCACCATGCCGGTGCCGAGACGCTCGCGGAGCGCCTTCACGTCTTCCAGGCTGAAATTCGCCATGGATGCTTCCTAACTCGTGATTCTTACGTGCGGGTGAATGGGGAGCGGCGACCGCTACTTCGTGTCGGCCGCGGCCTTCTTGGCCGGCTTCTTCTCGGCCTCGGTCGCCTCGGCCTCGATCTTCGCCTCGGTCTCGGCGTCGGGCTCCGGCGCGTGCTCGGGCACGATCGTCGGGTCGCCCGCGGCGAGGTCGGCGGCGGCCTGGGCGTCGGCGTCGTTCTCCTCGGTCGTCGCGCCGACCTCGGCGGCCGGAGCCTCCTCGGCGGCGGCCGGAGTCTCGGCGGGCGCTTCGGCAGCGGGGGCGGCGGCTTCGGCGTTCGAGGCCTGCAGCAGCTCGGCCTCCCACTCGGCGAGCGGCTCGACGGCGGAGACGTTGCCCTGCTCGGCGGGCGCCTGGTGACGCTGCACGAGACCCTCGGCGGCGGCGTCGGCGATGATGCGGGTGAGCAGCGCCACCGAGCGGATCGCGTCGTCGTTGCCCGGGATCGGGTACTGGAGCTCGTCGGGGTCGGCGTTCGTGTCGAGGATGCCGATGATCGGGATGCCGAGCTTCGTGGCCTCGTCGACCGCGAGGTGCTCGCGCTTGGCGTCGATGACCCAGATCGCGCTCGGGGTCTTCGTCAGGTTGCGGATACCGCCGAGCGTCTTGTGGAGCTTGTCGAGCTCCCGCTTCTTGATGAGGAGCTCCTTCTTGGTGAAGCCCTTCGTGGTGTCGTCGAAGTCGATCTCCTCGAGCTCCTTCATGCGCGCGAGACGCTTGGAGACCGTCTGGAAGTTCGTGAGGAGGCCGCCGAGCCAGCGCTGGTTGACGTAGGGCTGGCCGACGCGCTGCGCCTGCTCGGCCACGGTCTCCTGCGCCTGCTTCTTGGTGCCGACGAAGAGCACGGTGCCGCCGTGGGCGACCGTCTCCTTGACGAAGTCGTAGGCCTTGTCGATGTAGGCGAGCGACTGCTGCAGGTCGATGATGTGGATGCCGCTGCGCTCCGTGAGGATGAAGCGCTTGACCTTCGGGTTCCACCGGCGGGTCTGGTGTCCGAAGTGGACGCCGCTGTCGAGCAGCTGGCGAATGGTGACGACGGCCATGGCCGTTCTCCTGTTCCGGCGCTGTTGCGCCTGCTTGCGGTTGTTCTCTCGCCGGTGTGGTGCCGGCGGGCCTGGCGCCCGGCTCTCTCCCGCCCCGCGCTCGCACTCAGGCGTTCACGGGGACCGATGGGATGGGATGCCGCGCTGCTGCCCCTCGGAGACCTCGGGGACCGGAGACCGGATCGCAGCGCTCTGGGCACGCGGAGTCACTCCGACAGGCGGAGTGCGGCCTCCAGTGTATCAGCAGGCGACCCCACCGCCCCTCCTCCCCCATGTCGCCCTCACCGCGGTTCTCCACGTCTCTCGTCCCTCCCGCGTGATCGGCGCCCGGAGCAGCGCAGAGTCGAGGGCATGAGAGCAGCCGGCACCCGCGCGGTCGGCGTCGCCGCGGCCCTCCTCCTCGTCGCGGGCGGGCCGACGCCCGCCGCAGGCGCCCGCCGCGCCGACCCGCTCCCCGCCGGGGACGGCGGTTCGGTGGCGGTGTCACGGGGATGGCAATGGCCGGTCGAGCCGTTCCGGCTGGGGAGGCTGTTCGTCGCCCCGCCCCACCGGTACGGGCCTGGCCATCGCGGGGTCGATCTGCGTCCGCTCGACGACGACCCCGTCATCGCTCCCGCCCCGGGGGTCGTCGCGTTCTCGGGTCAGGTGGCGGGGCGACCGGTGGTGACGATCGACCACGGCGACGGCCTCGTCACCACGCTCGAGCCCGTCGCCTCCGAGCTCGTCGCGGGGACGCCCGTGGCGGCATCCGCTCCTGTCGGCGTGCTGGCCACCGGCGGACACGTCGAGCCGGGCGTCCTGCACTTCGGCGTGCGACTGGGCGGCGAGTACGTCAACCCGCTCGTGCTGCTC
>CAMLMQ010000036.1 GCA_946481135.1 uncultured Microbacteriaceae bacterium | reverse complement strand
TGTCGTCGCCGAAGTCGGTCGTGCGCACCCAGACGGCGTCGTCGGCGTCGTAGACGTGCCCCTGCGCCCGCAGCCGGTCGACGGCCTCGTCGATCGGCGACCGGCCGGTCGCCGGGTCGACCGCATGGAGCGTGCGCTCGCTGAACCAGACGTCGAAGTGCACATTGAAGCGTGCGAGCGAGGCCGTGATGTCGGCGAGCTGGTAGCCGTAGGCGAGGTCGCGCACGAGCGGCAGCGCCTCCTCCGGGCGGATGTCGACGATCCCCGGGTCGGCTTCGAGGACGCGCGCCGCGAGGTCGGTGATGTAGGCGCCTGCGTAGCCGTTCTCGGGAGTCGGCTGCCCGTGGAGCGCGGCCAGCACTGACGCGCCGAAGTTGTCCATCTGCGTGCCGGCGTCGTTGATGTAGAACTCGCGCACGAGCGTCGCCCCGGATGCCTTGAGCACGCGTGCGATCGCGTCGCCGAGCGCCGCCCAGCGGGTGTGCCCGATGTGCAGGGGGCCCGTCGGGTTGGCGGAGACGAACTCGAGGTTGATCGTCTGGCCGGCGAGGGCGTCGTTCTCGCCGTACCGCTCGCCCGCCTCGACGATCGTCCGCGCGAGCACCCCGGCCGCGGCGGCATCCAGCGTGATGTTGAGGAACCCCGGACCGGCCACATCGGCGGCGGCGACGCCGTCGGTCGCGGCGAGGCGGGTCGCGAGGTCCGCGGCGAACGCGCGGGGGTCGAGCCCGAGACGCTTGCCGAGCTTCATGGCGACGTTGCTCGACCAGTCGCCGTGCTCGCGGCTGCGGGGCCGCTCGAGCGTGACGTCGTCGGCGCCGATCTCGCCCGCGCGCTCGCCGGCCGCCTCGCGCACGAGGTCGAGCAAAGTGGCGGAGAGTTCGGCGGGGGTCACAACGGTCGATCGTAGCCGGGGTCATGATGGAGGCATGCGCGTCTCGCCCTCGCCCCGCACCGCTCTTCTGCCGCTCGTCGCGGTGACGCTCATGCTCGTCGGGTGCGTGGAGGCGGCACCCGCCCCCGACCCGACGCAGCCCGCTCCGAGTCCCACCGTCTCCGAGTCGCCGACGGTGCTGCCGACGGACACCGCGACCGAGGAGCAGGGCTCGCTCGACATCTCGTGCCTCGACCTCGTCGACGCCGACGCCGTCTACGCGTTCGACCCGAACTTCGCCCTCGTCGGCACCTTCGACCCCGACGCGGGGTCCGCCGGCGCGCAGGCGCTGGAGTGGGACGGCGTCGTCTGCCGCTGGGTGCGCGAGACGGGCGACATCACGATGGACCTCTCCGCCGCGCGCGTGACGGAGGCGCAGTCGACGCAGCTGCGCAACGAGGCGTTCGCCTCGAGCCAGATGGTGCCGACCTACGGCGAGGAGGCCTACTTCGACGCCGCGACCGGCACCGCGACCGTCTTCCAGGGCCCGTACTGGCTCGTGCTCAGCTCCCCCGCGTTCGCCGAGCCGGGCGAGGCGACGGGCATCGTCGAGTCGGCGCTCGAGGCACTCGCGGCGCTGCCCTGAGCTCGCCCCTCCGAGTTCCGGGGGTCGGACTCAGCCGAGCACGACGGGTTCGGCCGGGCCCGGGTCGTCCGCATACCCGACCCCGCTCGCGCGGACGTCGATGCTCAGCAGTTCGATGTCGGCGAGCGTGTTGGTGAGGAACGCCGTGTCGGCGGCATCCCGGCCCGTGGCGATGCGCACGAGTCCCGTCCGCGGCGCGAGCCGCGTGGAGTCGACGACAATCCATCGCCCCTCGACGCACGCCTCGACCACGGCATGGAAGTCGGGCGGGCTCAGCTCGGGGGCGTAGACCGAGACGAGGCGGGCGGGGACGTCGAGCGCCCGCAGCAGGGCGGCGGTCAGGTTGGCGAAGTCGCGGCACACGCCCGCACCCGAATCGAGCGTCTCGACCGCGCCGCCCGTCGGGGAGGTCGCCCCGCCGTCGTAGCGCAGGCGCGCATGCACCCAGTCCTCGACCGCGGCGACGAGCGCACGACCCTCGAGCCCCGGGAAGGTCTCCCGCGCGAAGGGGGTGAGGGTGTCGGACTGCACGTACCGGCTCGGTCGCAGGTAGGTGACGAGGTCGCGTTCGACGACCGGCAGCGGCTCCGCGCGGCCGGTGACGGTGGCCGCGTAGTCGACCCTGATGATGCCGGGACCGGTCTCGAACAGGTGCAGCCGGGTGCCGTGGAGGTCGGCATCCTCGCGGGTCGCCACGTCGTCGTCGTCGAGCCGCACCCGCAACCTCTCCAGCGTCGTCGGCACGCCGTCGGCGACCGCGACGGCGAGCACGAACGCGGTCGGATCGGTCACCCGCAGCACGAGACTCGACGACACGTCGCGGCGCGGGGGCTCGGGGGGCATGCTGCTAACCTAGGCCGCGCGCCCTCGTAGCTCAGTGGATAGAGCGCTTCCCTCCGGAGGAAGAAGTCGCACGTTCGAATCGTGTCGAGGGCACCATCCATGCAGGGGGCCATGCCGTGCGGTCGATCGCGGAGTACACGACCCGGATCCTCGAGCACAAGCTGACGCCGTCCGGCCACGTCGCGCGGTCGACGCACGAGCGGGCCGCCCGGCGCGCGGCGACCCGATCCGACGCGACCGTCGCGGGCGTGATCACCGAAGTCGCCGCCGATGCGCGCTTCCTCGAGCTGCCCGTGGGGCGGGTCGACCCGGAGTCGTGGGCGGCGCGGGAGGAGTTGGCCCGGCTCGCGACCGACCGGCTCGAGGCGCTCGTCGCCCGGCCCTTCGCCGGCGTGCGCGAACTGATCGCCGACCACGTCGCCCTCGACCTGGAGGCGCGCTACCCGGCCCTCACCGACGAGTTGCAGGCGACGCTCGACGAGTTCGAGCGGGCCTGGGGCTACCGCCAGTCGTTCGCGGTCGACCCCGAACTGCCCGGGATGCCGGGCACCGGGGGTGCGGTCTTCGCCCTCCAGCGCGAGACGGGATGGCGGGCCGAGCGGATCGCGGGCGGCTCCCCGTCAGGGCTCGGGCCGCGCGCCGACAGCCGCACGCACCGGGTGCCCGACCACGTCACGATCAGCCGGCACCGCGGCCTGCCGATCGTCGAGCTGTCGATGTGGCCGCACGCCGACGACGCGACGGGTGCCGGGTGGCTGAAGCTCGGGCTCGCGCTGCAGGATCGCGTCCGGCTCGTGCCCGTCACGTCGCGGGAGCTCGACCTCGTCGACGCCCGCCTCCTCGACGATCTCGTGCCGGTGACGGTCGCCGCCCTCGACCGGCACGACGTGCTCGCGCAACGGCACCGCGCGATCTACTCGGTGTCGTACCAACGCGACGGGATGCCCGTGCCGCGATGGCGCGACGCCGGGTGACGTCGGATCAGCTCGACGCGTGGGACTCCAGGAACTCGTAGAGCTCGCGGTCGTCGACGCCGGGGAACGTGCCCGACGGCAGCGGCGAGAAGATGTGGGCGTGCACCTTCGCGCTCGACCACGCCTTGCCCTGCCAGTGCGCCGCGAGGTCGGCGGGGGGCCGGCGGCAGCAGCTCGCGTCGGGGCACCGTGACTGCTCGCGGCGCTGCGTCTCGCGTCCGCGGAACCACTTCGCCTCGTCGAACGGCACACCGAGGGTGATCGAGAACTCGTCGCTCTGGCTCGTGCCGATCTGCGTGGACTCGAAGAAGGTGCCCTCGGGCGTGTCGGTGTACTGGTAGAACTCGGTCGTGCGGTTGGTGCGCACGAACGCGCGTCGCGCGCTCCAGTGGCGGCAGACGATCTCGCCCTCGACCGAGCCCGTGACATCCATCGGAAGCGGAAGGCCGTCGTTCTCGTACGCCTTCGAGATCGCACCGTCGCCGCTCACGCGCAGGAAGTGCACGCGCATGTCGAGGTCGTTCGCGAGGTTCGTGAACCGCAGCGCGGCGCTCTCGTGCGTCACCCCGAAGGCATCCCGGAAGTCCTCGAGCGCGATGTCGCGGTCGGCCTTCGCCTGTCGCAGGAACTGCACCGCCTGCGTGCGGGGCATGAGCGCGGCCGCGGCGAAGTAGTTGATCTCGACGCGCTGCTGGAGGAACTGCGCGTAGTCGGTGGGCGCCTCGTGGCCGAGCAGGCGGTGCGCGATCGCCTGGAGCGCCATCGAGCGCAGGCCGTGACCGCCCGGGATCGAGGCGGGGGGCAGGTAGATGCGTCCGTTCTCCAGATCGGTGACGCTGCGCGCCGAGTGCGGGAGGTCGCCGACGTAGACGAGCTCGAAGCCGAGCCGCTCCGCCATGAGGCTCACCGACCGGTGGGTGAGGGCGCCCGACACGTGGCCGACGCCGCGCAGGGCCTCCTCGGCGAGATCCTCGATCTCGGCGATGTGGTTGTCGCGTGCCCGCATCCTCGCGCGCAGCTCGGTGTTCGCCCGTCGCGCCTCCTCGGGCGTCGCGATCGCCTCCTTCGATCGCCGGGCGAGCTCGCGGTGGAGGCCCACGAGGGCGCGCAGGGTCTCGTCGGGCATGCCCTTGCCGGCCCGCAGCACGGGAAGCCCCAGTTGGGCGTAGACGGGACTCGTCTGGGCGCGTTCGAGTTCGATCTCCAGGCCGGCCCGCTCGGTCGGCGCCGACTCCTCGAGCAGCTCGGCGACCGGGATGCCGAGGCGCTCCGCGATCGCGCTCAGCAGCGAGAGGCGCGGCTCCCGGCGGCCGTTCTCCATGAGCGAGAGCTGGCTGCCCGCGACGCCGACGTCGGCGCCGAGCTGTTCGAGGGTGAGGCCCGCCTCGGTCCGGAAGTGCCGCATCCGCTGGCCGAGCGTCGCAAGATCTTTCACGATTGCAGCATACGGAAAGATCGGCGCATCTTTCATGTTGATTCGTCGCCAGATCGCGCAATCCTGCGTCACAGTGGTCATAGAAGGCGGTTCTTCACCCCACCGCCTCGAACGAACGAGGGAGACCACCGTGACGATCACCGCCGGTCCGCGAACCCTCGGCGCCGACCCGAACAGCGTCGATCATCTCGCCGCCACCGACAGCACCCCCCACGAGCCCGTGCACGACGCCACCTGGGCCCTTCCGCCCGAGGGCACCGACCCGGCGGTCGTCGCGTGGGTCGAGCAGATGGCGCACCTCACGACGCCCGACACCGTCGTCTGGTGCGACGGCTCGCGCCGTGAGGCCGACGAGCTCATCCGCGGCATGGTCGAGCAGGGCACCCTCCTGCGCGTCAACGCCGAGCTGCGGCCCTACAGCTTCCTCGCGCGCAGCCACCCCGACGACGTCGCACGGGTCGAGTCGCGCACGTTCATCTGCTCCGACACCGAGGACGAGGCCGGGCCGACCAACAACTGGCACGAGCCCGACGACATGCGGCGCACCCTCGACGGGCTCTTCGACGGCGCCATGCGCGGACGCACGATGTACGTCGTGCCGTTCTCGATGGGGCCCGTCGGCAGCCCGATGTCGCGCATCGGCGTGCAGGTCACCGACTCGCCCTACGTCGTCGTGAGCATGGGCATCATGACCCGGATGGGATCGGACGTGCTCGCCCGCATCCGCCCTGACACCGAATGGGTGCGCGCGGCGCACACCGTCGGCGCCCCGCTCGCCCCCGGGGAGACGGATGTCGCGTGGCCGTGCAACGACACGAAGTACATCTCCCACTTCCCCGGCGGCCACGGCCGCCCGCGCGAGATCTGGTCGTTCGGTTCGGCCTACGGCGGCAACGCCCTGCTCGCGAAGAAGGCGTTCGCGCTGCGCATCGCCTCGGCGATGGCCCGCGACGAGGGATGGCTCGCCGAGCACATGCTGCTGCTCAAGGTGACGAACCCGAAGGGTCGCGTCTTCCACGTCGCGGCCGCCTTCCCGAGTGCGTGCGGCAAGACCAACTTCGCGATGCTCAAGCCCACCATCCCCGGCTGGACCGTCGAGACGATCGGCGACGACATCGCCTGGCTCGCCCCGGGCGCCGACGGCAAGTTGCGCGCCATCAACCCCGAGGCCGGCTTCTTCGGCGTCGCCCCGGGAACGGGAGTGTCGTCGAACCCCACCGCGGTCGAGACGCTCTGGGGCAACACGATCTTCACCAACGTCGCCCTCCGCGAGGACGGCGACGTGTGGTGGGAGGGGCTCACGGACACCGTGCCCGAGCACCTCACCGACTGGACGGGGCAGCCCTGGACGCCGGACTCCGGCCGTCCCGCGGCGCACCCGAACTCCCGTTTCACCGTGGCCGCCGCCCAGTGCCCGACGATGTCGGACGACTGGGAGGATCCGCGGGGCGTCGTCATCGACGCGATCATCTTCGGCGGCCGTCGTGCCACCAACGTGCCACTGGTGGCGGAGGCACGTGGATGGGAACATGGCGTCTTCCTGGGCGCCACGATCTCCTCCGAGCGCACGGCGGCCGCCGAGGGCACTGTCGGGGAGCTGCGACGCGACCCCTTCGCGATGCTCCCGTTCTGCGGCTACAACATGGCCGACCACTGGCAGCACTGGCTCGACGTCGGAGAAGGTCTGCGTAAGACCGGCGGCGTACCGCGCGTGTTCCAGGTGAACTGGTTCCGCAAGGGCGACGACGGGCGCTTCCTGTGGCCGGGCTTCGGCGAGAACGGCCGCGTGCTCGCCTGGATCCTGGAGCGCGTCGAGGGCACCGCCCCCGCGATCGAGAGCCCCGTCGGGTGGCTGCCCGCGCCCGGCACGATCGACTACGAAGCCGCCGGCGTCTCGGATGCCGACTGGCAGGAGCTCTTCGCCGTCGACCCCGACGCCCACCTCGCCGAAGCCGACGACGCCGAGGCCTTCTTCTCGGGATTCGACGGCCGCGTCCCGGCGGCCATCACGCGGCAGCTCGAGGAGCTGCGGGAGCGCATGCGCGCCGCCCGCGCCTGACCCTCCCCGCGACCGGACGGCGCGTCGACCTCGCTGGCGACGCGCCGTTCCCGCGTGTGCGGGCATCCTCGTCCCCGCAAGCGCGCCCGCCGCGCGTGCCCCCGTCGATCCGCGACATTTCGCACGGATCGCGCGTGCGTCCCAACGAAAAGTCGCGGACTAGCGTCTGGGTAGGTGAGAGGAGGTGCGCGGATGGCGTCGAACGCCGCCTGGGAGAGCGTCGTGACCGAGCTGGTCGCGCAACGCGGCGACGCGCTGCTGCGCTACGCGACGCTGCTGTGCGGCAGTCGCGAGGATGCCGCCGACCTCGTGCAGGACGCGCTCGTGCGCACCTTCGGTCGTCTGCGCAACGGCTTCGGCGTGGAGAGCGCCGAAGCGTACGTGCGCCGCGCGATCCTCAACGCCCACCTCGACGGCGGGCGCCGCTCGACCCGCTGGCGCCGCATCGCGCCGCTCGAGTACCGCCCCGACGAGCTGCCCTCCCCCGCACTCGCGACCGACGCCCGGCTCGATCTGCACGACGAGTTGCGCAAACTCACGCCGCGCGAGCGCGCCTGCCTCGTGCTGCGCTACTACGACGACCTCAAGGTCGACGACATCGCCGAGACCCTCGGCATCAGCTCGGGGGCCGTGAAGCGGTATCTGAGCGACGGGCTCGCGAAGATGGCGATCTCGCTCGCCGACGACGGCACCGTCGAGGACCGGCTCACGCCCCGCCCGACGCGCTCCGCCCCCATCTCGAAGGAGGCCTCCCGTGGCCACCGAAGCTGACCTCCGCGACCTGCTGCGCGGCCCCGAACCGGAAGGACGTGCCGCCATCGACGTGGATGCCGTGATCGCCCGAGCCCGTCGACGTCGCCGCCCGCGCGTGGTGGCCGCCCAGGCCCTCGGCTCGGTCGGCCTCGTGGGTGCGCTCGTGGTCGGCGTCTCGCTCGGGGTGCCCCCCGTGAACGAGGCGTCGATGCTGTCGGCCGAGGATTCCGGGGCCGGCGGCCCGGCGCTCCCCGAATCGGCGACCGAGGCCGATTCGATGCTGCGCGCGACGGATGTCTGCGGCGAGCCGCTCGTCGAGTACCCGGGGCTCGGCTGGGAGCTGGAGCCCGAGAGCATCGACGTGACGGCGACGGGCGAGACGGCGCGCGTGACGCTGCGGAACGACTCCGGTGTCGTCGAGGCCGGCACGGCGACGGTGACCTCACTCGCCGTCGTGCGCGACGGGATCGTCGTGGGGTTCGCCGTGCCCGCGGAGCCGGTGGCGCACGTCGTCGACGCGCCGCCCGGGACGTCGACGACGTGGGAGGTGCCGGTCACGACGCAGGCCTGCGCATCCGAGGCTGCCCTGCCGCCCGGGACCTACGAGGTGCGGGTCGTCGCGGAGTTCGTGCGCGACGATCCCGCCGCTCCCGAGACGCTCTACGGCGCCCCGACCGACGTCGAACTCGGGTGATCCTCAGGTTCTGCCGGGGCCCGCGTCGATAGGATTCGAGGACTACCCCACCCCCCCGGGAGGTCTCGCCCATGCGCATCCGCGTTGCGGCCGGCGCCGCACTCGTCGGCGTCCTCCTCGTGCTCGGCGCTCCCGCGCACGCGGAGGAGCCCGTCGACCTCGGCGCGTCCCCGATCCTCGACGTCGTGGGCGCCCTCGAGGACGAGGCGGCCGCCGAGGCGGCGATCGACGCGACCTTCGAGCGCACCGGGGTGTCGCTCTTCGTCGTGCTCGTCGACGACTTCACCTCCCCCGCCGACCCGGATGCCTGGACGGACGCGACCGCGGAGCGCAACGGACTCGGGGTCGACGACGTGCTGCTCGCGATCGCGACCGAGGGCCGCACCTACTCGGTATCGGCCGACATCGCGACGCTCGACGACGCACAGTTCGAGGCGGTCCTCGACCGCGTCGAGCAGTCGCTGCGCGAGAGCGACTGGGACGGCGCCGTCGTCGGAGCGGCCGACGAGATCGCGGCCCGGCTCGACGCCGAATTCGACCCGATGCCGCTCGCGATCGGAGGTGGTGTCGTGCTCGCCGGCGGGGCCGTGGCCGCGGGCGTCGCCCTCGTGCGCCGCCGCCGGGCGACTGCGGGTGCGCGGGCGTCGGCCCGGGAGCTCGACACACGCGCCGGGTCGCTGCTCGTCCAGCTCGACGACGCCGTGAAGACGAGCGAGCAAGAGCTCGGCTTCGCCGTCGCCCAGTTCGGCGACGAGCCGACGGCGCCCTTCCGCATCGCGCTCGAGGCCGCGAAGGCCCAGGTCGCCGAGGCCTTCGCGATCCGGCAGCGCCTCGACGACGCCCACCCCGAGACCGCGGAGGAGCGTCGGACGCTCACGACGCGCATCATCGAGCTCTGCGAGGCCGCGGACGCGACACTCGACGCGCAGGCCGACGCATTCGACGAGTTGCGCCGCCTCGAGCAGAACGCGCCCCGACTCGTCGACGAACTCACCCCGCAGCAGGCGGCGCTGGAGCCCCGCATCGAGGCCGCCGAGACGACGCTGATGGGGCTCCGCGACCGGTACGGCCTGCCCGCCGTCGACGCGATCGACGAGAACCCCGCGCAGGCCCGCAGGCTCGTCGGCTTCGCCGGCTCGGCGCTCGACGAGGCGCGGGAGGCCCTCGCGGGCGGCGAGGAGGGCCGCGCGGCCGTCGCCGTGCGTGCGGCGCAGCAGTCGCTCGGCCAGGTCGAGCAACTGCTGACCGCGGTCGACGACCTCGCCGCCGATCTGCCCGAACTGGACGCCCGCCTCGATGCGGCCGTCGCCGACACCCGGTCCGACATCGCGGAGGCGCGCGCGGCGGATGCGGAGGCGCTCGCCGCCGCCGTCGCCGAGGCCGAACGGGTGCTCGGCCAGGTCGAGAACCAGGATCCGACGACCGCGCTCGCGGCGGTCGAGCAGGCGAACGCCGCCCTCGGCCGCGAGCTCTCGGCCGTCCGCGACCGCCAGGCTCAGGTCACGCGCGCGGAGGCGCAGCTCGACCGCGTCACCGCCGAGGCCCGCACGGCCGTCGAGCAGGCGCGCCAGTACCTGACGACGCGTCGTGGCGCGGTGGGCGCGAGCGCCCGCACCCGCCTCGCCGAAGCCGAGGCGCAGCTCACCCAGGCCCTGACGCTCGGTGCGACGGATGCCGTGGCCGCGCTCGCCGCCGCCCAGCAGTCCGCGCGGCTCGCGGGGTCGGCGCTCGCGCTCGCGCGCTCCGACGTGACGGCGTTCGACCGTCCGGCGAGTTCGGGAAGCTGGTCGGGCTACGACGATGGGGGCGGCGCCGTGCTCGGCGGCATCCTCGACGCGCTCTTCTCGGGTTCGGGCTCGTCGTCGTCGGGCTGGAGCGGCAGTCGGCGGCGATCCTCGGGCGGCTTCGGCGGCTCGTCGCGCCGCAGCTCGGGAAGTTCGTCCCGCCGCAGCTCCGGCGGCTCCCGACGCTCCTCGGGCGGTCGCCGCTCGCGGGGCGGACGCTTCTAGACTCCGATTCACCTCCGTCAACGAACGAAAGGCACACCATGGCAAAGCAATCGATCCTCGGGCGCATCTCGCAGCTCGTGCGCGCGAACATCAACGCGCTGCTCGACCAGGCGGAGGACCCCCAGCTGATGCTCGACCAGCTGGTCCGCGACTTCACCAACTCCATCGCCGAGGCCGAGAGCGCCGTCGCTCAGACCATCGGCAACCTGCGTCTCATGGAGCAGGACCACAAGGAGGACGTCGAGGCCGCAGCCGACTGGGGCCGGAAGGCTCTCGCAGCGAGCGCGAAGGCCGACGAGCTGCGCGCCGGCGGCAACACCGCCGATGCCGAGAAGTTCGACAAGCTCGCGAAGATCGCCCTCGGCAAGCAGCTCTCCGCCGAGAACGAGGCCAAGCGCGCCGAGCCGACGATCGCGTCGCAGACGCAGGTCGTCGAGCAGCTCAAGGACGGGCTCGACAAGATGCGCGCCAAGCTCTCCGACCTCACGAGCAAGCGCGACGAGCTCGTGGCTCGCGCCAAGACCGCGCAGGCGCAGTCGCAGGTGCACGACGCCATCCAGAGCATCGACGTGCTCGACCCGACGAGCGAGCTCGGCCGGTTCGAGGACAAGGTGCGTCGCGAGGAGGCGAAGGTGATGGGCCAGCAGGAGCTCGCCGCGTCGAGCCTCGACGCGCAGTTCGAGTCGCTCGAGGACCTCGACCGCGAGGCCGAGATCGACGCGCGACTCGCGGCGCTCAAGTCGGGCGGCACGACCGCCATCACGTCGGGCAGCTGACGACCGCCGAGGAGACTCCCGGGGAGGGGCGGCGGGCGACCGCCGCCCCTCCCCGCCTGTTCGGCGTCGACGCCGCGCGGGGAGTCGCGCTACTCGGGATGTTCGTCGCCCACACGGTGCTCACCGGCGGCGAGAAGATCGTCGACGGGCGTTCCGCCATCCTGTTCGCGACGGTCGCGGGCGTCTCGCTCGGGCTGCTGAGCGGCGGCGCGGCCCCGGCGGCGCCCGGTGAGCGAGCCGACGTGCGCCGGGTCGTGCTCGTGCGCGGGGCCATCCTCGTGCTCGTCGGGCTCGCCCTCACGCTGATCGTGCGGCCGCCGATCGCGGTCATCCTCGACGCCTACGGCGTCGCGTTCCTGGTGCTCGCCGCCCCGCTCTTCCTGGCCCGGCGATGGCTGCTCGCGCTCGCGGCCCTCGCCGCGATCGGCGGGCCGTTGCTCGTGGCCGCAGCCACCGGGGCAACCGAACTCGACGCGCTGCCCGTCGCGGCGCAGCCGTTCGCCCTCTGGCTCGTGTTCGGCAACTATCCGCTCGTCGTCTGGCTCGCCTACCTGCTCATCGGTCTCGTGCTCGCGCGATCCGACCTGCGCGAGCGCACGACCGCGGCGCTCGCCCTCGTCGTCGGAACGCTCGCCGCGCTCGTCGGCTACGGTGCGGCCGCATTCCTGCCGGGCGTCGACGCGTCGGCGCACTCCGACACGACGGCCGAGGTGGTCGCGTCGGGTGGGGTCGCGGTGGCAGTCATCGGGGCGTTGTCGCTTCTGGACTCGGCGACCGGGGTCGGCGAACGCGTCGCCCGGGTCGTGCGATTCGTGCTCGCGCCCGTCGCGGCGGCGGGTGCCATGGCGCTCACCCTCTACGTCGCGCACGCGATCGTGCTCGCGGCCGTGCGGCTCGCGACCGTGCATCACGACCGCTGGACGGTGCCCGACTGGCTGCTGCCCGCTCTCGTGGTCGGGGCCCTCGTCGTCGCCCCCCTCTGGCGCCGCTTCGTCGGCATGGGGCCGCTCGAAGCCGTGCTGCGGTCGGTCAGCCGACTCGCCCGCACCCGACGCGCGGCGACTCCGCGGATCTAGAGTGGCAGCGTGACGCTCCGGTTCGTGCTCGCGCCGATGTGGCAGGGCTCCCCCTCACCCCGCGCGATGCGTCTCGCGGAGGGCGTCGCCGCGCTGCGCGACGATCTGCCCGCCGCCGCGACGACCGAGATCGACGTTCCGCTCGAGGCGGGCGACGACGTCGGCACGGGCATCGCGCGCTACTCGTCGGTGCGGCTCGTGCATGAGCGCCTCACGGCCGAGCTGGCCGACGCCGACGGCGATGTCGTCGTGGTCGGCGGCGACTGCGGCGTCTCGTCGGCGGCGCTCGAGACGGCGCTGCTGCGGCATCCCGGTGCCGCCGTGCTGTGGCTCGACGCGCACCCCGACCTCAACTCGCCGCAGACCTCGCCGTCGGGCGCCTTCGCCGGCATGGTGCTGCGCGCCGCGATCGACGCGGGCGACGTCGCGACGGAGCGGGTGGTGCTCGGCGGGGTGCGCTCGTGGGATGCGGCCGAGCGCGCGTTCGCCGACGAGCACGGGCTGCGCGTCGTGACCGTCGCGGAGTTCGAGGATCCGTCGTCGCTCGTCGACGCCCTGACCGCCACCGGGGCGGACTCGGTGTACGTGCACCTCGACCTCGACGTGCTCGACCCGTCCGACCTCGCCGGCCTGCTCGACCCGGAGCCCTTCGGCGTGCGCACGGCCTCGCTCGTCGCGGCGCTCAAGTCGGTGCGGCAGCGGTTCCCGCTCGCGGGCGCGACGCTCGCGGCCTACGCGCCCGCCGATCCGCGCAGCGAGCAGTCGGTCGACGACGCCGCGACGATCCTCAGGCTGCTCGCGGCGCTGCGCTGATCGAAGGTCAGCTCAGTCGAAGGTCGAATCAGTCGACGCGGATCGAGTAGGTGCCCGTCGTGGCGTCGAACGACGTCACCGTGACGACCGCGTCGACCGGCCCGTCGGGCGAGTCGTACGTGCAGTCGACGGTCGCGCCGACGACGATCTCGAGGCTGTCGCCCTCGCACTCGACGACGGGGACGTAGTCGAGCACGTTGCGCAGCGCCTGGATCGCGAGCGCTTCGATCTTCTCGATCGGCTCGCTCGCCCCCGGCTCCGCCGACGGCTGCGGCGGGTTGTTCGGCACGTCGGCGACCTGGATGTCGACGACGTAGTCGGTGCCGGTCACCTCGGTGAACGTGATGACGGTGTCGAACTCGAGGCCGGCCGACGGGTCGACGAGCAGGCACGTGACCGAGGTGTTGACCTTGACCGGGATGTCCTCGTCGCCGCAGTCGATCGTCGGGCGGATGCCGACGGTCGCCTCCAGCTCGTCGGCGGCGAGGGTCTCGATGTCCTCCGGCGGAACCGTCGGAGCCGTGCTCACGCCCGGGCTGAAGACGCATCCGGCGAGCACCGCGAGGGTGAGCACCGCGACGGGGACGGCGGCGAGGGGACGCGAACGCACGGACGGACTCCTTCTGGCGGGGATCTGGGAAAACGCTAGCGGATGCCGAGCACCCGCCGCGTACAGTGGCCGGGTGGGTGAGAGAGTCACCGTCGACCGCGACGGGCACGTGCTGATGATCGGTCTCAACCGGCCCGACAAGCGCAACGCGGCCGACTTCGCGATGCTGCAGGAACTGTGCCTCGCCTACGGCGAGCTCGACCGCGACGACTCCCTGCGTGCCGGGGTCGTGTTCGCGCACGGGGACCACTTCACGGCCGGGCTCGACCTCGCCGACATCGGTCCGCGCATCACCGAGGACGGGCTCGATCTCGTGCCGCCCGGCGGGCTCAACCCGTGGCAGGTCGACGGCAGCGCCCAGCGGAAGCCCGTCGTGATCGCCGTTCAGGGCACGTGTCTGACCCTCGGCATCGAGCTGGCCCTCGCGAGCGACATCGTCGTGGCGGCCGACTCGACGACGTTCGGACAGATCGAGGTGCAGCGCGCCATCCTGCCCTTCGGCGGGGCGACGATCCGGCTGCCGCGCGCCGTCGGCTGGGGCAACGCGATGCGCTGGATGCTCACGGGCGACACCTTCGACGCCGCCGAGGCGTACCGCATCGGCCTCGTGCAGGAGGTCGTGCCGCACGGCGAGCAGCTGCCGCGCGCCCATGAGCTCGCCCACCGCGTCGCCGCGCAGGCGCCGCTCGCCGTGCAGGCGACGCTCGCCAACGCGCGTGCCGCGATCCGGGAAGGCGACCCCGCCGCCGAGCAGCGGCTGCAGCCCGAACTCGTGCGCCTCGCCGCGAGCGAGGACGCCGCCGAGGGGATGCGGGCCTTCCTCTCCCGCTCGGAACCGCGCTTCCAGGGGCGATGAGCCTCCCGGCTCGCCCCGACCCCGTGCGCCCCGATCCGGCGCGGCTGACGCGGGCGGAGCGGGCCGTCGGCGCGGTCGTGCGCGGGGGCACGCGCATCCCGGGCCTGCGCCGCCTGCTGCTGTGGCCGCCGGTCGCGCGGCCCGGCTACTGGTTCGCGACCGCGTGCGCCTGGCTCTGGGGCACGGCGCTGCGCGGGCGCTACCGCCGACGCCACGGGCTGCGTTACTTCGAGGGGCTTCCGACCTGGGCGTACGGCCGTGGCGGCACGACGATCGGGGCGATCTACCTCACGACCTCGAACACGTCCCCGTCGGTGCTGGAGCACGAGGCGGTGCACGTGCGGCAGTGGCGGCGCTACGGGCTCGCGTTCATCCCGCTCTACGTCGCGGCGGGTTCGCCCGCCCTCACGAACCGCTTCGAGGTGGAGGCGGGCCTGGAGAAGGGCGGCTACCTCGCGCCCCGACGACGCGGGTTCGCGTCGGATGCCGAGGGTCCGCGCGCTTAGGCGTTGGTGTGCAGCTGAGCGCTGCGGTCGCCCGAGACCCAGCCGTACACGCGGTGCTCGCGCTCGGCGTCGACGGGCAGCATCTCGCCGAGCCAGGCCTCGACGGCCCCACGGAGCGACTGGCCGAGGTCGCGGCGCAGCCACGTGACGCACACCCGCCCCGGGGCGGCGAGTTCGCGCACGGCAGCCGCG
This sequence comes from uncultured Microbacteriaceae bacterium, assembly GCA_946481135.1. The sequence continues at coordinate 3,285 of CAMLMQ010000036.1, read as the reverse complement.
GAGTCGACCTCGACGAAGACCTGACCGCGCGCCTTGCCGGGAAGGGTGGCGAGCACGGTCTCGACGACCGGCAGGTCGGCCTCGACCGCGCCGAGCAGCACGAGATCGCCGGCAGCAGGCTGCCAGGAGATCGTCGCGGGGAGCAGGTCGGAGAGATACATCTCCTCCAGTATAGGCATGCCTAACTGAGCATCGCCTAACCTATCCTCGCCGCGTGCTCACCACTGCGGCGGATGCCGACGCGCCCAGTGCAGGCGGCGCTCCAACTGGGCGCCGAGCGCGAGCAGGACGTGCTCGCCGCCCGGGCGACCGACGAGCTGCACGCCCATCGGCAGCCCCGCCGCGGTGACGTCGACGGGAAGCGTGATCGCCGGCAGACCGCTCACGTTGATCATGCTCGTGAACGGCGTGTAGAGCACCTGTTGGGTGAAGTTCCGGTCGCCGTCCTCGGCGTCGTACCAGCCGAGCGGGCGGGGCGTGAGCGCGAGCGCCGGGGTGAGCACGACATCCACGCGGGAAGCGCGCGCGATGAACCGACGCTCGAAGCCCGCGAGGAACGCGAGCGCCTCCGCGAGCTCGCGCGCGGGAAGCCGACGGCCCGACTCGACGAGCCAGCGGGTGAGCGGCTCGACCACGGCGAGCGCCGCGTCGTCGAGCGGCAGCGTCGCCGCACCCGCCTGCCACACCGTGCGGAACGCCGGCGCGTAGCCCGGCTCGGGCTCGAACGCGAGCTCCTCGACGCCGTGGCCGAGGGCGTCGAGCTCCCGCAGCGCGACCTGCAGCGCCGCCTCCGCCTCCGGCGCGACGACGACGTCGTGGGACGCGGCCCACGGGGTGTCGCGGCTCACCCCGATCGAGAACCGGCCCTCACCGCGCACGGCGGCATGGAGGAACGCCCCGCCGTCCCACGTCGGCGGCGTCGTGGCCCACACCGCGGGGCCGTCGCCGACCAGCGCGTCGAGCAGGAGCGCCGCGTCCGCGACGGTGCGCGCGAGGGGTCCCGCGGTGACGAGACCGGCGAGGTGCGCGAACCCCGGCAGCGCCGGCACGCGGCCGCGCGACGGCTTGAGCCCGACGAGTCCCGTCGCCGCCGCGGGGATGCGCACCGACCCGCCGCCGTCGGACCCGGGCGCGAACGGCAGCAGTCCCGCGGCCACGGCGACCGCGGCGCCACCGCTCGACCCGCCCGCGCCGAGGGTCGTGTCGTACGGGTTGCGCGCGACGGGGCCGGCGAGCGGCTCGGTGTAGCTCGGGAAGCCGAATTCGGGCGTCGACGTCTTGCCGAGGCTCACACCCCCGGCGGCGTCGAGGGCGAGGGCGAGCTCGTCGGAGGTCTCGGGCACGTGGTCGGCCATCGCGCGGGAGCCGTAGCGCGTCCGCACACCCGCGCGGGCGACGAGATCCTTGTCGGCGAAGGGCAGGCCCCAGATGGGCAGCGCGTGCGAGAGCCGCTCGACGTCCCGGGCGCGCACCCGGGCGGCGTCGGGCGTGACGGTCGCGAAGGCGCCGAGCTCGGAGTCCAGGCGCTCGATGCGGCCGAGGTAGTGCTCCGTGAGTTCCGCGGACGTGAACTCCCCGCGACGCAGCCCGTCGAGCTGCTCGTTCGCGGTCAGGTGGTGGAGTTCGAACACGCTTCGAGCCTAGGCACTTGACATCCCCCACCCGACCTGGTTGGTTAGTTACTCAAGTAATGAACCAATTCACCGAGAGGAGGGACCCCCGTGGACGACAGTCGACCGCTGTTCCAACAGATCGCGGAGCAGATCGCGAGCGACATCATCTCCGGAGCCCTTCCCGAGGAATCCCAGGTGCCCTCAACGAACGAGTTCGCCGCCTTCCTGCGCATCAACCCGGCCACCGCCGGTAAGGGCGTCGGACTGCTCGTCGACGCCGGGATCCTCTACAAGAAGAGAGGCATCGGGATGTTCGTCGCCACCGGCGCCCGCGCGCGGCTCGTCGCCGAGCGGCGGGAGAGCTTCCGCGACCAGTACGTCGCCCCCCTGCTCGCCGAGGCCCACAAGCTCGGCATCGACCCGGAGACCCTGATCGGGCTCATCCGCGACACCTCGAAGGAGAACCCGTCATGACCACCATCGTCGAGGCCCGCGGCCTCACCAAGCGCTTCGGCCCGCTCGCCGCGGTCGACGACGTCTCGTTCCGACTCGAGGAGGGCGGCATCTACGGTCTCCTCGGACGCAACGGCGCCGGCAAGACCACGCTCATGTCGCTGCTCACGGGACAGGAGTTCGCCACCCGCGGCGAGATCGAGGTCTTCGGGCAGTCGCCCGTCGAGAACGCCCGCGTCGCCGAACAGCTGTGCTTCATCAAGGAGAGCCAGAAGTACCCCGACGACTTCCGGGTCAAGCACGTGCTGCGCACCGCGCCGTGGTTCTTCCCGAACTGGGACCAGGACTTCGCCGACCGCCTCGTGAAGGACTTCCGCCTGCCGCTCGACGGCAAGATGAAGAAGGTCTCGCGCGGCCAGTTCTCGGCGGTCGGCGTCATCGTCGGCCTCGCGTCGCGGGCCCCGTTGACGTTCTTCGACGAGCCCTACCTCGGTCTCGACGCCGTCGCCCGGGAGATCTTCTACGACCGACTGCTCGCCGACTACGCCGAGCACCCCCGCACCGTCGTGCTCTCGACGCACCTGATCGACGAGGTCAGCGACCTGCTCGAGCACGTGCTCGTGATCGACGACGGCAAGCTGCTGGTCGACAGCCCCTCCGAGGAGCTGCGCGGCTCGGCCACGACCGTCGTCGGGGGCCGCCAGGCCGTCGAGTCGTTCGTCGGCACCCGCGAGGTGCTGCACCGCGACCAGATCGGCGGACTCGTCTCGCTCACCGTCGCGGGCCTCACCCCCGCCGAGCAGCAAGCCGCCCGCAGTGCCGGTCTCGAACTCGGCCCCGTCTCCCTCCAGCAGCTCGTCGTGCGCCTCACGACGGGTCGCTCCACCGACTTCACCGAGCGCCCCGACGACGCCGGGCGCACCGACACCGACAAGGAGCTCCGCGCATGACCACCGCCTCCCTCACCGCGACCGCGCCGGCCGCGCGCCCCCTCGGCCGCCGCCTGTGGAACGTCGCACGCCTCCACGCGGCGAACCCGTTCACGATCTTCTGGACCCCGCTCCTCGTCGTGGGCCTGATCTTCCTCGCCAACTGGGTCATCTGGTGGGTGATCCGCACCGTGTCCAACGGCGACCAGGAGAGCGTCGCCAACGTCTCCCAGGGCTTCCAGTACAGCGGCGCGACACTGTGGATCTTCGTCTACATGATGGTCATCGCG
>CAMLMQ010000035.1 GCA_946481135.1 uncultured Microbacteriaceae bacterium | reverse complement strand
TCCTCGCCGCCGACTACTCGCACCCCGGCGACAACATCCCGCCGATCCTCGCCGTGGCGCAGCACACCGGTGCCGACGGCGCCGCGCTCGTGCGCGGGCTCGCGACCGGATACGAGATCCAGATCGACCTCGTCAAGGCGATCTCGCTGCACAAGCACAAGATCGACCATGTCGCCCACCTCGGCCCGTCGGCGGCGGCTGGCATCGGCACGTTGCTCGGCCTCGACCCCGAGACGATCTTCCAGGCGGTCGGCCAGGCCCTGCACACGACGACGGCGACCCGGCAGTCGCGCAAGGGCGAGATCTCCACGTGGAAGGCGTACGCGCCCGCGTTCGCCGGCAAGATGGCGATCGAGGCGATCGACCGGGCGATGCGCGGGCAGACCTCCCCGTCGCCGATCTGGGAGGGCGAGGACGGCGTCATCGCGTGGCTGCTCGACGGACCCGACGGTCGCTACGAGGTGCCCCTGCCCGAGGCGGGCGAAGCCAAGCGCGCCATCCTCGACTCGTACACGAAGGAGCACTCCGCCGAGTACCAGGCACAGGCGTGGATCGACCTCGCGCGTGACCTGGGTGGCCGGCATCCCGAGCTGCGCGACCCCGCGAACGTCACACGCATCGTGCTGCACACGAGCCACCACACCCACTACGTGATCGGATCGGGCGCGAACGACCCGCAGAAGTTCGACCCCACCGCGAGCCGCGAGACCCTCGACCACTCGATCCCCTACATCTTCGCGGTCGCCCTGCAGGACGGCACCTGGCACCACGTCGACTCGTATCTGCCCGAGCGAGCGGGACGCCCCGACACGGTCGAGCTGTGGCACAAGGTGGCGACCGTCGAAGACCCGGAGTGGACACGCCGCTACCACTCGAACGACCTCACCGAGAAGGCGTTCGGAGGCCGCGTCGAGATCGAGCTCGCCGACGGCCGCCGCATCGTCGACGAGATCGCGGTGGCCGACGCGCATCCGCTCGGCGCCCGGCCGTTCGCCCGCGACCAGTACGTGCAGAAGTTCCGCACCCTGGCATCCGGGGTGCTCGCCGACGCCGAGACCGACCGGTTCCTCGACCTCGCGCAGCGACTGCCCGAGCTCACCGCCGCCGAGCTGCTCGCCCTCAACGTGCACGCCACGGGGCTCCCCACCCCGCCGAAGGGCCTCTTCTGATGCTGCACACCGCCGCCACCCCGAACGAGAAGCGCCGGGCCTTCCGCGCCGGACTCGCGTCGGCGACCATCCAACGCTTTCCCGGAGCGTTCACGCCGCTGTCGACCCGGCTCATCCAGGAGAAGGGATTCGAAGGGGTGTACATCTCGGGCGCCGTCATGGCGAACGAGCTCGGCCTTCCCGACATCGGGCTCACGACCCTCACCGAGGTCGCCCAGCGGGGCGCGCAGATCTCCCGCGCGACCGACCTGCCGACGCTCATCGACGGCGACACGGGCTTCGGCGAGCCGATGAACGTCGCCCGCACGGTGCAGGTGCTCGAGGATGCCGGCGTCTCGGGCGTGCACCTCGAAGACCAGGTCAACCCGAAGCGGTGCGGCCACCTCGACGGCAAGGACGTCGTCGACGAGACGACCGCGGTCAAGCGCATCCGGGCCGCGGTCGCCGCGCGACGCGACCCCGACTTCGTCATCATGGCGCGCACCGACATCCGCGGGGTCGAGGGGCTCACGGCGGCGCTCGACCGGGCGAAGGCCCTCCAGGATGCCGGCGCCGACGCGATCTTCGCCGAAGCGATGGCCGACCTCTCCGAGTTCGAGGCGATGCGCGCCGCGGTGCAGGTGCCGATCCTCGCGAACATGACCGAGTTCGGCAAGAGCGACCTCTTCACGGTCGCGCAACTGCAGGATGTCGGCGTGGACATGGTGATCTTCCCCGTGTCGTTGCAGCGCATCGCGATGGGGGCGATCGAGCGTGGCCTCGACGTGCTCGCCGCATCCGGAACCCTCGCCGACGTCGTCCCGCAGATGCAGACCCGCGCCCGCCTCTATGAGCTCGTCGACTATGCCGCCTACGGTGAGTTCGACGCCGACGTCTACACGTTCGACCTCTCAACCAACAGGAGCTGAGCATGACCGACATCAGGAAGGGGCTCGCCGGCGTCGTCGTCGACACGACGGCGATCTCGAAGGTCAACCCCGAGACCAACTCGCTGCTCTACCGCGGCTACCCCGTGCAGGAGCTCGCCGCGAACTGCACGTTCGAGGAGGTCGCCTACCTGCTGTGGAAGGGCGAGCTGCCTGATCCCGGTCAGCTCGAGGGCTTCGAACGGCTCGAGCGCTCGCGCCGCCGGCTCTCCGAGGTGGCGAAGCACGTGATCGACCTGCTGCCCGTCGACGCGCACCCGATGGATGTCGTGCGCACCGCCGTGAGTGCGCTCGGCGCCGCCGATCCCACCGCGGCCGACGCGTCGCCCGAGGCGAACCTCGACAAGGCGATGACCCTCTTCGCGCAACTGCCCGCCATCATCGCGTACGTGCAGCGCCGTCGGCGAGGTCTCGAACTCGTCGAGCCGCGCGACGACCTCGGCTACTCGGCGAACTTCCTGCACATGACCTTCGGCGAGGTGCCCGACCTCGTCGTCGTCACGGCGTTCGACGTGTCGATGATCCTCTACGCCGAGCACTCGTTCAACGCGTCGACGTTCACCGCGCGCGTCGTCACGTCGACGCTCTCCGACCTCTACTCCGCGGTCACTGCTGCGATCGGCGCGCTCAAGGGGCCTCTCCACGGCGGCGCGAACGAGGCCGTCATGCACGTGTTCGACGAGATCGGTTCGGCCGACCGTGCGGTCGCCTGGCTCGACACCGCGCTCGCCGAGAAGCGCAAGATCATGGGCTTCGGGCACCGCGTCTACAAGAACGGCGACTCCCGCGTGCCGACGATGAAGGCGTCGCTCGACACGCTCATCGCCGAGTACGACCGCCCCGACCTGCTCGCGCTCTACGACACCCTCGAGGCCGCGATGGACGAGCGCAAGGGCATCAAGCCGAACCTCGACTACCCGTCCGGCCCCGCCTATCACCTCATGGGCTTCGAGACGGAGCTGTTCACACCCCTCTTCGTCGCCGCGCGGGTCACGGGTTGGACGGCGCACGTCGCCGAGCAGCTCGAGGCGAACGCCCTCATCCGCCCGCTCTCGGAGTACGTCGGCCCCGAGCAGCGAGCCGTCCCCTCCTCCTGAGTGGCGTATAAACCCCTCTCTGACCTCCCGGATCCCCGCGTGCGGGAGTCCCTGCGGTCAGAGAGGGGTCTGTGCGGTCGGAGTGAAGGTCTGTGCAACCCCCCTCGGGATCCATCCGCCGGTGGTACGTTCCGGACATGTCCCGGATCGTGGCCGTCGCGCCGGCCCTGCCCGCGCACGCGTACACGCAGGCCGAGATCACCGCGGAGCTCTCCGACCTCATCACCTCCGACGCCACCAAACGCGCCGTGCTGGAGCGCTTCCACGCGGCGAGCGGCATCGGAACCCGCCACACCGTGCTGCCGATCGAGCAGTACCGCGACCTGCACTCCTTCGGCGACGCGAACGACATCTGGATCCGGGAGGGCACGGCCCTCGCCGCCCGCGCCGTGGCGGATGCCCTCACCGCGACGGGGCTCGACGCCGACGAGATCGACTACCTCTTCTTCACCTCGGTGACCGGGATCGCGGCCCCCTCGATCGACGCGCGCCTCGTGCCCGCGCTCGGGATGCGCCGCGACGTGAAGCGCATCCCGTCGTTCGGCCTCGGATGCGTCGCGGGAGCCGCCGGACTCGCGCGCGTGCACGACTATCTGCTCGGGCATCCGCGGGAGATCGCGCTCCTCGTCTCCGTCGAACTGTGCTCGCTGACGCTGCAGCGTGACGACGACTCGGTCGCCAACTTCGTCGCCTCGGGCCTCTTCGGCGACGGCGCGGCCGCGGTCGTCGTCGCGGGAGCGGAGCGCGCCGCCGAACTCGGACTGCCCGGCCCCGACATCCTCGGCAGTCGCACCGCCCTCTACCCCGACAGCGCGAGCGTCATCGGGTGGGACATCGGCGGCACCGGCTTCCGCATCCTGCTCACCGCGGCCGTCGCCGACACGATCGACGCCAACATCGCCGCCGACGTGGCCGGGCTGCTCGCCGCGCACGGGGTGACACGGGATGACGTGGGCACCTGGATCGCACATCCGGGCGGGCCGCGCGTGCTGGAGGCGTTCGAGCGCGGGCTCGGCCTCGAGCGCGCCGACCTCGCCCGCTCGTGGCGGTCGCTCGACGCGGTCGGCAACCTCTCGTCGTCGAGCGTGCTGCATGTGCTCGCGGACGCGGTCGACCAGCCTCCGGGAACCCACGCGGTGCTGTTCGCGCTCGGACCCGGAGTCACGAGCGAGTACGTGCTGCTGAGGTGGGCCGCATGATCTGGTTCACCGTCTTCGTTCTGCTCACGGGCGTCGAGCGCGTCGTCGAACTCGTCATCTCGAAGCGCAACGCGGCGTGGGCGTTCGCCCGGGGTGGGGTCGAGTCGGGCCGGGGACACTTCCCCGCGATGGTCGCGCTGCACACCGGGTTGCTCGTCGGGGCGATCGCCGAGGTGTGGCTGCTCGACCGGCCGTTCGTGCCCGCGCTCGGGTGGCCCATGCTCGCGATCGCGCTGCTGTGCCAGGTCGGTCGGTACGCCGTCATCTGGTCGCTCGGCCGGCAGTGGAACACCCGCGTCATCGTCGTACCGGGGATGCCGCTCGTGCGCCGCGGGCTCTACCGCTGGCCGTGGCTGCGGCATCCGAACTACTGGATCGTCGCGATCGAGGGCATCGCGCTGCCGCTCGTGCACACCGCGTGGATCACCGCGATCGTCTTCACCGTGCTCAACGCCATCCTGCTGCTGAGGTTCCGCATCCCGGCGGAGGAGCGCGCGCTGCGGGAGGCGGCGCCCGCGTGACCCTCGACACCGAGGTGCTCGTCGTCGGCGGAGGCCCCGTCGGCCTCGCCGCCGCGATCGAGGCGCGGCTCGCGGGCTTGGACGTCGTCGTCGCAGAGCCGCGTGACGGAGCGATCGACAAAGCGTGCGGGGAGGGACTCATGCCGGGCGCACTGCCCGCCCTCGCGCGGCTCGGCGTCGCGCCCGCGGGGATGCCGATCGCCGGGATCGCCTACCTCGACGCGCGCCGACGCGCCGAGCATCGGTTCGAGGGCGGGCCCGGGCTCGGCGTGCGGCGCACGACCCTGCACGCCGCGTTGCGCGCCCGGGCCGAGGAACTCGGGGCGCGGTTCGCTTCCGAGAGGATCGAGTCGCTCACCCAGCGCCCCGGCGTCGTCACGGCCGGGGGCATCCGGGCTCCGTGGCTCATCGGCGCCGACGGCCTGCACTCGACGATCGCCCGTGAGGCGGGCCTCGCCCGGCCGACTCCGCGTGCGCGGCGACGTTTTGGGCAGCGCCGGCACTACGCGATCGCGCCCGAGTCGGAGTTTGTCGAGGTCGTCTGGACGCCGCTCGGCGAGCTCTACCTCACCCCCGTGGCGCCCGACACGCTCGGCGTCGCGCTGCTCGCCCGCCGGGGCGTGCGGTTCGAGGATGCCGTGGCCGCCGCGCCCGCGCTCGCCGCGCGTCTCGACGGTGCCGCGCCGGCATCCGACCTGCGGGGCGCCGGACCGCTGCGGCAGGTCACGCGACGGCGCACGGCCGGTCGGGTGCTGCTCGCGGGCGACGCGTCGGGCTACGTCGACGCGCTCACCGGGGAGGGCCTGCGCATCGGCCTCGCGCAGGCGCGGGCCGCGGTCGCGGCGATCGTCGCGGGCGATGCGGCGGGCTACGAGCGCGCGTGGGAGCGGGAGACCCGCGACTTCCGGAGGCTCACCGGTGCACTCGTGCGGCTCGCGGCGTCGCCCCTGCGCGGTGCCGTGGTGCCCGCCGCCGTGCGGCTTCCGGGCGTCTTCGCGGGGGCCGTCGAGCGCCTCGCGCGCTGACGCGAGCCCGCGGTCGCCGCTCGAATGACTCATCCGTCGATTTCGGCGCTCGCAGCCGACTCATCCGTCGCACTTGTCACGGATTGCCGGCTCGGGTCCCCCCGGACCCGGACCCGGACCCGGACCCGGACCCGAGCCCGAGCGCGGCGAGCAGCTCGGCGGCGGTGTCGACGACGGCGACCGTGCCGACCGTCTCCTCGGGGGATCCGTACCCCCACGTGACGAAGACCGTGGGCACGTCGTGTTCGGCCGCCCCGTCGACGTCGTGGTGCCGGTCGCCGACCATGATCGGGTTCGACAGGTCGGCGCCGCGCGCCCGCAGCCGGCGCAGGGCCTCCTCGACGACATCCTTCTTCGCGCTGCGCACCTCGTCTTCGCTCGCGCCGGTGAGCTCGTCGAAGTAGTCGGCGAGCCCGAAGTGCCGTAGCACGAGCGTGGCGGTCGACTCGGGCTTGGAGGTCGCGAGCGACAGCGGGATGCCGGCCTCCGAGACGGCCTTGAGCACGTCGGGCACCCCGGTGTAGACCTCCGCGTCGAACACGCCGGTCTGCACGTAGTGCTCGCGGTAGATCGCGAGAGCTCGCGCCGACGTGACCGCGTCGAACCCGGCGAGGTCGCGGAACGAGTCCATGATCGGCGGCCCCACCCATTCGAGCAGTTTCGCGGGCGGCGGCACGGCGAGGCCCATCGCCTCGAAGGTGTAGGCGAGCGACGACGTGATGCCGGGCGCCGAGTCGACGATCGTGCCGTCGAGGTCGAACAGCACCGCGCTGTAGGGGGGCATCAGAAGAGTCGCGCGTGGCCGGTCTCCAGGCCGCGCATCGCGTCGTAGTCGAGCAGCAGCGTGCGGATGCCGCGGTCGGCGGCGAGGGTCTGCGCCTGGGGGGCGATCGCCTGCGCCGCGAACACGCCGGTGACCGGGGCGAGGTGCGGGTCGCGGTTCATGAGGTCGAGGTAGCGGGTCAGCTGCTCGACGCCGTCGATCCCGCCGCGCCGCTTGATCTCGACGGCGACGTGGGCGCCCGACGCATCCCGAGCGAGGATGTCGACCGGACCGATCGCCGTCATGTACTCGCGCCGCACGAGCTCGAACCCGTCGCCGAGGAGTTCGATCTGCTCGGCGAGCAGCTTCTGCAGGTCGGCCTCGACTCCGTCCTTCTGCAACCCCGGGTCGATCCCGAGGTCGTGTGTCGAGTCGTGCAGGATCTCGTGGATCGAGATGACGAGCAGGTCGGCCGTCTTCGCCTGCGACACCCGCCACAGTTCGACCACGCCTGCGGCCGCGCGCTCCTCGTCGACCTCCTCGACGGTGAGGGTGCACGGCGGCGACATCCAGTTGAGCGGCTTGTACGACAGCGAGTCGGAGTGCACGAGCACGCTGCCGTCGCCCTTCAACACGAGCAGCCGGGTCGCGAGCGGGAGGTGCGCCGAGAGCCGTCCGGCGTAGTCCACGGAGCAGCGGGCAACGACGAGACGCACCCGCCCAGCCTACTTCTCGGGTACGGCGCGCTCCCGGGCGGCGGGGATGCCGACGGCCGCGAGCACGATGAGCGCGAACACGATCCACAGCGAGTTGAGGATGCCGATCTGGTTGCCGACGAGGCCGAGCACGGGCGGGCCGACGAGGAAGGCGCAGTAGGCGATGGTCGCGACGGCGCTCACCCGGGCCGCCGCGCCGTTCGGGTCGTCGCCGGCGGCGGACATGCCGACAGGGAAGCCGAGTGAGGCGCCGAGGCCCCAGACGACGATGCCGGCGATCATGATCGGGGTGGCGGGAACGAGGATGACGACCCCGAGCCCGATCGCCGCCATCGCGACGGCGGCGCGCAGCACCGGCACCCGCCCGTAGCGGTCGAGCAGTGGGACGCCGGCGATGCGCCCGATCGTCATCGCGGCCGTGAAGACGCCGAACAGCAGGGCCGCCTGACCGTCGTCGAAGCCCCGGTCGTCTTTCATCGCGAGGGCGAGCCAGTCGTTGGCCGACCCTTCGGCGAACGCCATGCCGAGCACGAGCACGCCGAGCAGCAGGATGCGCGGGTCGCGCCATGCCGCGAGTTGCGCCCGGAAGCCGGTCGGCCCGTCGACGACCGGTTCGTCGGCGCCGATGAGCAGATGCGGCAGGAGGCGCGGCAGCAGCACCGCGGTCACGGCGACGATGCCGATGAGTACGGCGATGTGGAGGCCCGGCACGACGCCGAGGAACGCCGCGACGGCACCGGTACCGGCCCCGGCGACGGAGCCGAGGCTCCAGGCGGCGTGGAACCACGGCATGAGGGTGCGTCCCATGGCGCGCTCCACGGCGGTGCCCTCGACGTTCATCGCGACATCGCAGACCGACCAGGCGACGCCGAAGATCGCGCCACCCGCGAGTGCGAGCGGGAACGATGCGACGACGGAGACGCCGATCGCGAGCACGAGCAACCCCACGACCCCGAGCACGAGCGCGGCGATGATCGTGCGGCGCGCGCCGAGGCGGTGCACGATCGCGGCGGCGGCGACGAGTCCGAGGACGGCGCCGACGGCCATGCCGGCGAGGAAGACGCCTACCTGCGCGGTGTCGAGACCGAGCGAGTCGCGGATGGCGGGAAGGCGCGAGATCCACCCGCCGATCACGATGCCGTTGACGGCGAAGGTGAGGAAGACGCCGGACATGGCGCGGCGGATGGCGTGCGGGGTGGCGGTGGCGGCCATGGATGCTCCGGGCGGACGAGGTCGAATCGTTTCGATCGAATCGATTCGAGTACGCTAGCAGCCCATGGAGCCCGACGCGAGCACCACTCCGCGGCCGACCCTCGCGGCCGTCGCGGCCCGCGCGGGCGTCTCGGTCTCGACCGCGTCCCTCGTCTACAGCGGGGCGGGTCCCGTCTCCGCGGCCACCCGGGCCCGGGTGCTCAGTGCCGCCGCCGACCTCGAGTACGGCGGACCCGATCCGACGGCGCGGTCGCTCCGACGCGGCAGATCGGGGGTGATCGCCGTCGTCACCGAGGACCGCCTGACCGACGCCTTCCGCGATCCGATGAACCTCGCGTTCCTCGACGGCGTCGCCGCCGCGTTCGGCGACGAGAGCGCCGGGCTGCTCGTCATCCCGCGTGCCGCCGACGCCGAGACCGACCTCGCCGCGCCCGCGATGGATGCCGCCATCCTGCTCGGGTGCAGCCTCGACCTGAGCGCGTCGGTCGAGGTGCTGCGCCGCCGCCGCATCCCGATCGTCGCCGTCGAGGCCGACACCCTCGACGACGTGATCGTCGTCGACCTCGACAACCGCGACGCCACCCGCCGCGGCGCCGAGCACCTGCGCGAGCTGGGGCACCACCGCGTCGCCGTCGTCACCCTCGCCCTCGACGTCGACCGGCGCCCCGGGGTGCTCACCCCCGAGCGCGAGGCCCGCATCACCGGCCACACGACGCGCGAACGGCTCGCGGGGCTGCGGGACGTCTACCCCGCGGCGGGCGGTCACTCCGCGCCGGGCAGCTCGATCGCCGACGGGTACGCCGCGGGTCGTGCGCTGCTCGACGCCCCGGCCGCCGAGCGTCCGACGGCGATCGTCGCCCAGAGCGACCTCCTCGCGCTCGGTGTGCTGCGCGCCGCCGACGACCTCGGACTGCAGGTGCCGCGGGACGTCAGCATCCTCGGGTTCGACGGGGTGCGGCTCGACGAGGCCGCACCGCACGTGCTGACGACGCTCGTGCAGCCCGCGGTCGAGAAGGGCGAGGCCGCCGCCGCCTCGGTCTTCGCGGCGCTCGCCGGCGAGCGACCCGAGCCCGTGCTGCTGCGGTGCGAACTCCGCGTCGGCACGACGACCGGGCGGCCCCCGGAAACGTAGGGTGGGAGCGTGAGCGACGCGCGCCTGACCAGTGGAATCGACACCGACGATCTGGATGCGGGGGTGCGGCCGCAGGACGACCTCTACCGGCACGTCAACGGCCGGTGGATCGACCGCACCGAGATCCCGAGCGACAAGGCCCGCTACGGCTCGTTCTACGTGCTCGCCGAGGAGGCCGAGCGCGCGGTGCGCGCGATCATCGAGGAGGCGCAGACCGCCGAGCCCGGCACCGAGGAGCGCAAGTTCGGCGACCTCTACACCTCCTTCATGGATGAGGACCGCATCGAGCAGCGCGGCTGGTCGGCCGTGACGCCCGACCTCGCCGACGTCGACGCGGTCTCCGACATCCCGTCGTTCGTCGCGTCGCTCGGGCGCCTCGAGCGCGCGGGCGTCTCGGGCTTCGTGCAGGCGTTCGTCGACAACGACCCCGGCGATCCCGAGCGCTACCTCGTCTTCCTCGAGCAGGGCGGCATCGGGCTGCCCGACGAGTCGTACTTCCGCGAGGAGAAGTTCGCCGACATCCGCGCCGCGTATCGCGCCCACCTCGAGCGGATGCTCGGCATGGCGGGCCTGCCCGACGCGGCCGACCGGGCCGAGCGGGTGTTCGCGCTCGAGACCGAGATCGCCGCCCAGCACTGGGACAAGGTGCGGTGCCGCGACTCGGTCGCCACGTACAACCCGATGACCTGGGATGCCGCGACCGGGCTGGCCGGGGCGAAGGCTGCCCTGCTGGACGGCTGGCTCGACGCGCTCGACGTGCCGACCGGGGCGTTCGCGGAGGTCGTCGTGCGGCAGCCGAGCTTCCTCGAGGGGGTCGTGCGGCTGCTCAGCGACGACCGTCTCGACGCGTGGCGCGACTGGCTGCGCTGGCAGGTCATCCGCTCGTCGGCGCCGTACCTGCACGGCGAGGTCGTCGCCGCGAACTTCGACTTCTACGGCAAGACGCTCACCGGAACCCCCGAGCTCCGCGCGCGGTGGAAGCGCGGCGTCGCGGTCGTCGAGGGTGCGCTCGGCGAGGCGGTCGGGCGGGTGTACGTCGAGCGGCACTTCCCCGCCGGCGCGAAGACGGCGATGGACGACCTCGTCGCCCACCTCGTCGAGGCGTATCGGGTGAGCATCACCGAACTCGACTGGATGACCGACGAGACCCGGGCGAAGGCACTCGACAAGCTCGGCAAGTTCACGCCGAAGATCGGCTACCCGGCGAGGTGGCGCGACTACTCGACGCTGCAGATCGATCCCACCGACCTCATCGCGAACGTGCGGGCCGTGCCGAGTTCGAGTTCCAGCGCGAGCTGGGCAAGATCGGCAAGCCGATCGACCGCGACGAGTGGTTCATGACGCCGCAGACGATCAACGCCTACTACAACCCCGGATTCAACGAGATCGTCTTCCCCGCCGCCATCCTGCAGTACCCGTTCTTCGACGAGACCCGCGACCCGGCCGCGAACTACGGTGCGATCGGGGCCGTCATCGGCCACGAGATCGGACACGGGTTCGACGACCAGGGCTCGCAGTACGACGGCGACGGGAAGCTCACCAACTGGTGGACCGACGAGGACCGGGCCGCGTTCGAGGCGCGCACGGCATCCCTGATCGCCCAGTACGACGCGCTCGAGCCTCGGCAGCTGCCCGGCCACCACGTCAACGGCGCGCTCACGATCGGCGAGAACATCGGCGACCTCGGCGGGCTGTCGATCGCGTGGGATGCCTACCTCCTGTCGCTCGACGGCGCGGAGCCCCCCGTGATCGACGGGCTGACCGCGGCCGAGCGGTTCTTCCTCGGCTGGGCGCAGGCGTGGCGCACCAAACTGCGGGACGAGGAGGCGCTTCGGCTGCTCTCGATCGACCCGCATTCGCCCGCGGAGTTCCGGTGCAACCAGATCGTCCGTAACATCGACGTGTTCTACGAGACGTTCGGCGTGACCGAGCGTGACTCCCTGTGGCTCGATCCTGCGGATCGCGTCACGATCTGGTGAAACACACTCCGCAGCACCACCACCCGATGTGACACCCGTTCCGTGAGGACGTGAGTTGGTAGACGTGCAGGCAGGCGCCCCGCGGCGCACCCGCGTGCGCACCGCCCGCGCGCCCCGCCACCGATCGCCGCACAAGGCCGACGACTTCTCGGCGACGTTCACGGCGCTCGGCGACCTCGCCTACGACGGCGCCCAGGTGTCGGCCTCGGTCGCCGACCTCGACACGGGTCGCACGCTCGTCGCGATCGACGAGCGCATCGTGCTGCCGACCGCGAGCATCGGCAAGATCCTTCTCCTCGTCGAGGTGTCGGCGCGGCTCACGGAGCGCGACTTCTCGGGCTACGGCATCCTCGACAAGACGCCACGGGACGCCGTCGGCGACAGTGGCATCTGGCAGCACCTGCAGGCGCCGTCACTGCCGGTCGCCGACCTCGCGTCGCTCGTCGGAGCGACGAGCGACAACCTCGCCACCAATGTCCTCCTGCGTCAGGTGGGCCTGGATGCCGTGCGCGCCCGCACCGAATCGCTCGGGCTCATGCGCACGGCGCTGCTCGACCTCGTGCGCGACTCGCGCGGACCCGACGACGCGCCGCAGCTCTCGGTGGGCTCCGCCGCGGAGCTGTCGTGGCTGTTCGCCGCTCTCGCGCGAGGGGAAGTCGTCGACACGCTCACCTCGACCCGCGTACTCGGTTGGCTGTCGCTCAACGCCGACCTCTCGATGGTCGCGAGCGCGTTCGGACTCGACCCGCTCTCGCACCGCGGCGCCGACCACGGACTGCAGCTCGTGAACAAGACCGGCAGCGACGTCGGCGTGCGATCCGAGGCCGGCGTGCTGCGCGGACCTGCGGGCGCGGTCACGTACGCCGTCTCGGTGCAGTTCAACGACGACGGGATCGCCGCCCGCCTGCGGGTACTCGAAGCGCTGCGCGTGATCGGCCTCGACATCCTCGAATACGTGCACTGACGGCCGTGTCCCCCAAAGTGCGGACACCCCCCGTTCTGGGACGTGTCCCCTCCATGAGCCGTCTCTAATCTCGAGGAAGCGACCGGCGCGCGGACCCGAAACCCCCACGCCACCCCAGGTCGCCCACCCGCAGAACCCCCGTATCTGCGACGCGCACCCGTCCGGGCCCCCGCCGGAGCGTCGCCAGACTGAGCCGAGTCAGGGAATCACTCGGCGATCCTCCCCCCAAGGACTCCCCGTGCTCAAGCGCATCGTCGCCGCCCTCACGACCGCCGTTCTCGCGGTCGGCCTCGCCCTCGGAGCCGCGATGCCGGCCTCCGCGCACACTCCCGTCGTCACGCCCTCGTGCGCCGGTCTCGACGTGAGCCTCACGCAGTACGGCGGAGGCAACAACTACGTGACGGTGACGATCGACGGGGTGAAGCAGGAAGACCGCACGCACTTCCGCTATGACTTCAGGGACAGCTACTCGTGGTCGCCTGCCTCGTCCCACACCTACAAGATCGAGATCGATGCGGCCGACCAGGGCTGGGACCGGCTGGGGGGCAACGCGATCACGGGCACGTTCGGGCCGTGCACCACGACCACCGAGTGCCTCAACCCGATGAGCCAGCTCCAAGGATTCACCATCCTGACCGAGGGCGACTTCACGAGCGACAAGAGCGGTGCGCACGTCGAAGGGACGCTCGCCGTCGGCGGCGACCTGATCGTCAAGACGCTCTACACCACCCAGGGCAATCACGACGGCTCGCCGCTGCCCGTGGTGGACGGCAGGAGCACCGGGCTGCTGACGGGCGGATCGGTGACGCTCAATGCGTCCGGTGAGGCCTTCCGCGTCATGCAGGGGGCGACGCGCGTCGGCTCCGTGGGCGGCAGCGCGGTCACGGACGCCTCCCGCTTCTACCCGCAGGGCACGAGCGGGTCCTGGCTCATGATGTCGTCGTCGGCGTCGCTCTCCGATGTGACGGCGACCGGTCTGTTCGCGTCGACGTTCTCCGGCGCCTTCGCGGCGCTCCGCTCGCAGGCCGACACCATCGCCGCCTACACGGGGACCAACGTGCAGTTCGTCACCATGAGCAACAGCCCCAACGGCGGCAAGCAGGTGACGCTCACCGCCGGTGTCACGAACGTCCTCCGCGTCAGCGGCTCGACCCTGAGCAGCGCCGGCCAGCTGTGGTTCGCCGGCGGGGTCACCCCGAGCGCGAACACGCCGTTCATCATCGACGTGACCGACACCGGGTCGTACAACGTCACGGCCCCGACGCTGCGCAACATCGACGAAGAGTTCGTGCTCTGGAACTTCGCCAAGGCGACGTCGCTCGGGCTCTCGACGAGCGAGTTCGTCAAGGGCTCGATCCTCGCCCCTCGCGCGGCGCTCTCCGTCAACTCGGGTGGCATCGAGGGCCAGATCGCGGCCGCTTCGGTCGTCATCAGGAGCGTCGGCGAGATCCACCACATCGCCTACAAGCCCTGCGCGCCGACGGAGACTCCCGTCACCGTGAGCACCGCCCCGAGCGCCACCCCGCCCACCTGCACCGTCGACGGCCGGCTCGTGATCCCGACCCAGACCGGAGTCGTCTTCAGCGGCGCCGCCAACGGTTCGGGGCCCGGTACGTACACGGTCACCGCGGCCGCCGCGCCCGGCTACAAGCTCACCGGCACGAGCAGCTGGACGATCACGGTGCTCGGCACGAAGGATGCCGCGAACTGCACGCTCGCGACCGAACCGACCCTCACCGTCGCGCAGTGCGACGCGACGAGCGGCGCGCTCGTGAGCGCGTTCGTCACGATCCCCTCGAACACCAACCTGCAGTACAGCAAGGGCGGCACGATCTACACGCCCGGTCAGAAGGTCGACGTCGCCGCCGGCAGCCACGTGTTCGCCGTCGTCGCGATCAACGGCTACACGAACACCGGTCCCTCCTCGTTCACGGTGAACGTCTCCGCGTTCGACTGCAACGAGGCCGTCAAGCCTGCCCTGACGCTCGCCCAGTGCGACGTCGCCTCCGACACGGTGACGTCGGCGTACGTCACCATCCCGACGACCACCCCTGGTCTGGAGTACCGGATCGACGGCATCGGCGGCGGCGCGGCCCTGACCGGTGACGTCCAGCTCGCGGCCGGCACCTACACGGTGACCGTGACCGCGACGGCGGGCTACCAGAACACCGGGCCCGGCTCCTTCACGATCGTCGTCCCCGCGCTCGACTGCGAGAAGGCCGTCGAGCCCGCGCTCACCGTGGCCTATTGCCACCCGACGTCGGGACTGTTCCAGTCGGCCGTACTGACGTTCTCCACGACGACGCCGGGCCTGGAGTACCGCATCGCGGGACAGAACGGCGACCAGCCGCTCTCGGGCAGCATCAACCTGCCGGCAGGCACTTACACGGTGACGGTGACCGAGAAGCCGGGCGTGACCAACACGGGTGCGAGCTCGTTCACGATCGTCGTCCCTGCGCTCACGTGCGAGAAGGCGGTCGAGCCGACCCTCGTGCTCGCCCAGTGCGACGCCACGAGCGGCGCGTTCACCCCCGCCGTGCTCACGATCCCGTCGACGACCCCGGGCCTGGAGTACCGCATCGCGGGCATCCAGGGCGGCAACCCGCTTTCGGGTGACGTCGAGCTTCCCGCGGGCGACTATACGGTGACCGTGACGGCGAAGACCGGCGTCACGAACACCGGACCGGCTTCGTTCCCGATCAGCGTCGCCGCCCTCGACTGCGAGAAGGCGGTCGAGCCGACGCTCGTCGTCGCGCAGTGCGACGTCGACGGCAACGTGCTCGGCGCGTCGCTCACCGCGACCACGACGACGCCGGGCCTCACCTACACGATCCGCGGCGGCGCCGTCCTGCAGCCGGGTGTGGCGACGACCCTCGCGGCCGGCACCTACACGGTGGACGTCACGACGGCGACCGGCGTCACCAACACGGGCGCGTCGTCGTTCACGATCACGATCGACGCCCTCGACTGCAACAAGGCGGTCGAGCCGAAGCTCACGGTCGCCGTGTGCGACGCCCTCACCGGTCCGGTGAGCGCATACCTCACGATCCCGACCACGACGCCCGGACTCATCTACAGCATCGGCGGCACCGACTACGCCGCCGGCGCGACGGTGAACCTGCCGACCGGCCCCTACACGGTGGAGGTGCGCGCCGCGGCGGGCTACTCCAACACCGGGCCGGCGTCGTTCTCGGGCAGCGTGGCGCCCGTCGACTGCGAGGGCGAGCGGTACGTCGCCCCGACGGTGACCCCGCAGACCTGCGACACCGACAACGGCGGCACGACGAACGGGGCGCTCCTGTTCACGCTCGACGCCGATCTGACCTACTACCTCGACGGAGCCGAGGTGACGACGGCGCTGCAGTCGAACCTCAAGCCCGGCGACTACCAGGTGACGGTCGTGCCGGCCGCCGGTCACTACCTCGTCGGCGGCGTCGACACCTTCACGGTGAAGATCGACGCGGCGGTCGGCTGCGACAACGTCTACACGACGCCGCTCGACCCGTTCGCCGACCCCGAGGTGTGCGACCCGCTGTCGACGAACAAGCTCGACGGTTCGATCACGGTCGTCCACGTCGCGGGCGTGCAGTGGTACATCGGGAAGAAGGCCGACGGGAGCGACAAGGTCGCCGTCGGCGACGCGACGACCGTCGGAAACGTGACCTACCCCTACGCGGGCGGCAGCTACTTCGTGTTCGCGGAGTCGAAGGACCCGACGATCACGATCAAGCCCGGTCACACCGTCTTCCCGCTCACCGTCGATTTCCCGAGCCAGCTCTGCACCCTCGGGTTCTTCAGCCCGTCGGCGACGGCGGAGTCGGCGGTCTGCAATGCGACCGGAGACGACCGAGGCACGATCACGGTCGACCTCATGGACGGGGTGACGTATGCGTTCCAGGGCGGTGCGGTCATCACGTCGGCGCAGACCAAGGTCGCTCCCGGCACGTACACGGTCGTGGCGACGCCCGACGACCCCCGGTCGTCTCTCTCGCAGGACACGTGGGTGCTGACAGTCACCGCCCCGGCCGTGATCCTCTGCGATCTGACGACGCTCGCCCTCACGGGGGCGACGCCGAGTGGATTCGTGATCCTCGCGATCGTGCTCCTGCAGGCCGGGCTCGTGCTGCTCGCCGTGCGGTACATCCGCACCCGGAAGGCGCGCCACCTGGCGATCTGATACCGCGATGCCCCGCCCCGACCCGCCGCCCCCTGTGGGCGGGGGCGGGGCATCGCCATTCCCGCGCACCGGCCCTAGATGAGAGAAGTCTCACCGCCGACCTCTTGTCCCCCTTTCGGCGGACCGGTTGACTGACCCACGCCACTCCCCCGTGGCGTCAGTCGCGGGCCTCCCCCGGCCCGAGGCGCGAGGCAACCCGTCCGGCCCATCCGGTGTTTCGCGCCACCTGACCCCCCACCGGCGCTGAGCCGCGCCGCCCCCGAAGAAGGCCATCTCATGTTCCGCAAGATCCTCGCGAGCCTGGCGACCGTCGCCCTCGCCGTCGGGCTGGCGGTCTCCGCCGCCGCGCCCGCCTCCGCCAGCAACCCCGCCAACACCAACGACCCCGTGAACTGGGTCGCGGTCACCGGCGAGACCTGCGCCAAGTGGGACAGCCCCGGCGCCACCTCGCTGTCGACGGCCACGCTCGTCTCGCACTTCGGTCTCACCAATCGCACCCTGACGAAGGTGATCGTCAAGGCGGGCTCGTCCAACGGGCAGAACTCCGTGACGTACGAGAACATCGCGTACTACGCGGACGCCCAGTACACGAAGACGATGGCCGACACCTGGTGGGTGCTCGCCAACCTCGCCACGGCGTCGTTCATCCACCTCGACGGCCCCGCAGGCGGCCCGCTGGTCGCGAGCGGGAAGACCATCAGCCACGTGATCGTCTGCTCCGTGCCGACCCCGCGCACCTCCGTGACCCCCGAGTACTCCTCGACGTCGGAGACCTGTGTCGCCGATGCGCTCGTCGCCGGCTCGATCACCGTCGTGCTGAAGACGGGCATCGTCTACTCGCTCACCGGGCCGGGCAACGTCGCCATCGACATCTCGAGCGGCTCGAGCGGGCCGCTCGTCACGGGAACCACCTATCGCCTGACGGCCGCCGACAGCGACCCGAACGACCTGATCGACGGCGGCTCGCTGAGCGTCGACATCCTGATCGCCCCGTACGGCGACGACTGCGGCTCGGTGACGCCCACCCCGGTGATCCCGGCGTTCGACCTGCAGGATCAGTACTGCGACGCGACCGGCGACCCGGAGGTTCTCGCCAACGGATTCATCACGGTCGACCTCACGGTGCCGGGCGTCGTCTACACGATCACCGATGCGAACGGCGACCCCGTTCCGTTCGACCCGGTGACGGGCAAGACGGCGGCGCTTCCGGCGGGCACGTACACGGTCGGGGCGACGGATGCCGACCCGGCCGACGCGTACCTGCTCGCGGCCCCGTACAGCGAGAAGGCCGAGATCTTCCCCTACGACGACGACTGCGGGACGGTGACGCCCACCCCGGTCACTCCCGGCTTCGACGTGCAGGACCAGTACTGCGACGCGACCGGCGACCCCGCGGTCCTCGCCGACGGGTTCATCACGGTCGACCTCACCGTGCCGGGCGTGGTCTACACGATCACCGACGCGAACGGCGACCCCGTTCCGTTCGACCCGGTGACGGGCAAGACGGCGGCGCTTCCGGCGGGCACGTACACGGTCGGGGCGACGGATGCCGACCCGGCCGACGCGTACCTGCTCGCGGCGCCCTACAGCGAGCAGGCGACGATCGACCCGCAGCGATTCCCCTGCGACCTCGACACCTTCCCGGACGTCGTGCCGTCGGTGAGCTACACCGAGCCGACCTGCGCCGTGCCGACCGGTTCGTACCGCTTGTCGAACGACACGACCCTTCCCGGCGCCGTGACGCCGGCGGTGTTCTGGACGGTCGCGGGCGCGCCGAAGGCCGAGGGTGTCGCGCACACCGCTGCCGCGGGGTCGTCGGTGACGATCCTCGCCACCGCCAACGGGCCCGTCTACGGGTTCGGAGGGGACGACGACGGCAAGATCACGTTCGAGCACACGTTCGCGGCCGCACCGACCGCATGCGGTGAGCTCGAGACGCTCGCCCTCACCGGACAGCCGACGACACCGCTGCTCGCGATCGCCGGTCTGCTCGGCCTCCTCGGGGTCGGGCTGGTCCGCTCGGCTCGTCGTCGGGAGGTCTGAGCCGCTCTGACCGCGTGGCGGGAGCCGGTTCCGATCCGGCGCGGTGAGGATCGCCGCGCCGGGTCGGCTGCGGGCCGGCTCCCGCTCACGCATGCGCGCGAGGTCGGCGCGTGTCAACCCCGGGTTCCGCGGGGCAGCGCCCCGACTAGGCTGGGCACCTGACTTTCCGCCACGAATGGAGCTGCACATGAAAGGCAAGATCCTCTTCGTCGCCGGTCTCGGCCTCGGGTACGTCCTCGGAACTCGCGCAGGCCGTGAGAAGTACGACCAGCTGAAGACCGCCGCGCTCAAGGTGTGGAACGACCCCCGCGTGCAGAAGCAGGTGGATGCGGTCGAGGACTTCGTGAAGGACAAGGC
>CAMLMQ010000034.1 GCA_946481135.1 uncultured Microbacteriaceae bacterium | reverse complement strand
AGAGGCCCTCGAGTCCGTGCTTCGCGGCGACGTAGGCGGCCTTGTACGGGCTCGCCCGCAGCCCGTGGACGCTGGAGACGTTGACGATCCGCCCCCACCCGGTCGCGTACATCCCGGGCAGGACGCCGCGGGTGAGCAGGAAGGGCGCCGTGAGCATGAGGTCGATCATCATGCGAAAACGCGCGGGATCGAACTGCTCGATCGGGCTGACCGTCTGGACGCCGGCGTTGTTGACGAGGATGTCGGCCCGCACGTCGGCGGAGGCGAGGGCGTCGAGGTCGGCGAGGTCGACCGCCCAGGCCTCGCCGCCGAGCTCGTCCGCCACCCGGCGCGCCGCGGCGGCGTCGAGATCGGCGACCACGACGTGGGCGCCGCGCGCGGCGAGCTCCCGCGCGACCGCTTCGCCGATGCCGCTCGCCGCTCCCGTGACGAGGGCTCGACGCCCTGCGAGGTCGTGCGTCATGTGGTCTCCTCGAGACGGTCGCGGGCGGTGTCCGGGGTCGTGCCGCGCCGACCGACCCGGCCGGCGAGTCCGACGATGCCGCCGGGCAGGAACAGGACGACGAGGATGAACAGCGTCCCCAGGATGAACAGCGGCTCCGACAGCGGGATCCGCAGCACGGCGGGAAGGTCGTCGATCCACTCCGAGCCGGCGAGGGCGGTGAGCCGCTGGTCGAGCAGGGTGTAGACGATTCCGCCGATCACGGCTCCCCAGCGCGACCCGACGCCGCCGAGCACGACGATGACGAGGATCGTGAGCGTGAAGTCGGCCGACACCGCGCGGGGCGTGACGCCGCTCTGCAACAGCAGGAACAGCATCCCGGTGACGACCGCGAGCACCGACCCGACGACGAACGCGACGAGTTTGACGCGGAACGGTGGCAGACCGAGCACGCGCACGCGCAGCTCGTTCTCGCGGACCGCGGCGGCGACGTGACCCGCCCGCGACCGCTCGAAGCCGCGCACGACCAGGAAGACCACCACGATCACCGCGAGCGCGAGCCAGTACAGGTTGCGCGTGTCGACGACGCCGACGAGCCAGTCGGGCACCCGGTCGGTCGCGAGGCTCAGCCCCTCCTCGCCCCCGGTCACCGCCGGGTTGCGGCGGATGAGCACCGACCCGGCCTGCGCGAACGCGAGCGTCACCATCGCGAACGAGATGCCGCTCACCCGCAGACTGATCGCTCCGAGGAGCGCCGCGACGGCGATCGCGGCGACGAGGGTGAGTCCGATCGCCGGCAGCAGGTCGAGTCCGGTGCGTTCGAGCACGATGCCCAAGCCGTAGGCCCCGATCGCGAAGTACAGCGCATGGCCGAACGAGAGCAGGCCGGTGACCCCGAACAGCACGTGATAGCTCAGGGCGAGGGCCGCGAAGATGAGCGCGAGCGCGAGGATCTGCAGCGTGCCCGGCGTGTAGGTCGGACCGGGCAACACCCCCGGCACGACGAGGTTCAGGAGCGGGAGCGTCGCGGCGAAGCCGACGAGCAGCCCCGCGAGCACCCACCGGACGACCGGCTTCGCCCAGAGACGGCGGATGGCGGTCATGCGACCCTCCCGAACAGTCCGCGCGGGCGCACGAGCAGCACGACCGCGAGCAGCAGCACGACCATGAGGTCGCCCGTGCCACCGAGATAGAAGTTGGCGAACTGCTGCAGCACCGCGACGAGCACCGACGCCACGGCGGCCCCCGGCAACGACCCGAGCCCGCCGATCACCGTCACGATGAACGCGAAGATGAGCAGCGACCCGCCGAGTTGCGGCGAGACGTAGCCGAAGTAGTGCGACGCGAGCACCCCGCCGATGCCGGCCGCCGCCCCGCCGATCGCGAAGACGAGGGTGAAGGCGCGGCGCACGTCGACGCCGAGGGCGGTCACCATCGACCGGTTCTCGACGCCGGCACGGATGATCAGCCCGTAGCGGGTGAAGCGCAGGAACAGCACGATCGCGAGCAGCACGACGACGGCAACCGCGATGAGCAGGAACCGGTTGTTCGGGATGCGCGCCCCGAGCAGCTCGGTCGTCTCGGCGAGCCAGGCGGGGCCCCGGATGAACTGCGGGTCGGTGCCCCAGATCCCGTCGAAGAGGGCGACCGAGGCGAGGGCGAGTCCGACCGTGACGAGCACCTGTTCGATGTGGCGCTCGTAGAGCCGACGGATGAGGAGGAACTCCGTGCCGGCCGCGACGACGGCACCTGCGCCGGCACCCACGAGGATCGCCGCGACCAGCGCGCCCCACGTGTCGGCCCCGAGCGCCTGCGCCGTCTGCCAGCCGAGGAAGGCGGCGAGGGTGAGGAACGACCCGTGCGCGAAGTTGAGCACCCCCATGAGTCCGTAGATGAGCGACAGCCCCGACGCGACGAGGAAGTAGAGCGCCCCGAGACCGAGCCCGGTGACGAGCAACAGCACGATCGTGCTCATCCCTCACCTCCGTGGACGCCGAGCAGCCGCTCGACGCGGGCGGCGTCGGCGAAGAACTCGGCAGCGGGGCCGGCGTGCACGCTGCGGCCGCCTTCGATGACGACGACGGTCTGCGCGAGCCGCTTCGCGACCTGGAGGTTCTGCTCGACGAGCAGGATGGGCACGACCTGTGCCGCCCGGGCGAGCGCGTCGGAGACCTCGGTGACGAGCTTCGGCGCGAGGCCCTTCGTGGGTTCGTCGATGAGCAGGATCCTGTTCTCGTTGAGCAGGGCGCGGGCGAGCGACACCATCTGCTGCTGTCCCCCCGAGAGCGTGCCGGCGCGCTGGGCGCCGCGCGCGACGATGTCGGGGAAGAGGTCGGCGACGAGCTCGCGGCGCGGGTGGGCGTCGCGCTCGGCGAGCCGGAGGTTCTCGGCGACGCTGAGCGAGGCGAACACCTCGCGGTCCTCGGGCACGTAGCCGACCCCGCTCTGCACGATGCGATGGGTGGGGAGCGACTCGAGGCGCTCCCCCGCGAGCTCGACCGTGCCCGCGGTGCGGTTCACGAGCCCGAGGATCGCCTTGAGCGTGCTCGTCTTGCCTGCGCCGTTGCGACCGAGGATGGCGGTGACCGCCCCGGCGGGAACCTCCAGGTCGACGTGCTCGAGCACGGGCTGGCTGCCGATCGCGGCGGCGAGTCCGGTCACCGTGAGGACGGCGCTCACATCGCCTCCCCGAGGTAGGCGCTCTGCACCGTCGGATCGGCCATGACCGCGTCGGGCTTGTCGCACGCGAGCAGTCGGCCGTGGTGCATGACGGCGACCCGGTCGACGAGGCCGAGCACGACCTCCATGTGGTGCTCGACCATGAGCACGGTGCGCCCATGCTCTCGATGCACGGTGCGGATCAGTTCGACCAGGGCGGGCACGTCGCCCGACCCCACGCCCGCCATCGGTTCGTCGAGCAGGATCACCTTCGGGTCCGCCGCGAGCAGCATCGCGATCTCGAGCTTGCGCTTGTCGCCGTGTGAGAGCCCGCCCGCCGTCGCGTCGGCGAGACGGGTCAGCCCGACGTCGCCGAGCCGTTCCCGCGCGACCCGCGTGCCGGCATCCGTCTCGCGCGGGAAGCGGAACGGCGACGCGGATCCGCCGCGCACGGCCTGCGCCGCGAGCCGCACGTTCTCGAGCACCGTGAGACCGGCGAACAGGTTCGACGTCTGGAAGCTGCGCCCGAGCCCGGCGCGTGCGCGCGCGTCGACCGCCGCGTGGGTGACGTCCTTGCCGTCGAGTCGGATGCGGCCCGCGGTCGGGCGCATCACCCCCGACACGAGGTTGAACAGGGTCGTCTTGCCGGCGCCGTTGGGGCCGATCACCCCGAGCAGCTCGCCCTCGGGCACCGCGAGCGACACGTCATCGATGATGCGTGCGCCCCCGATCTGGAGGGAGAGCTGCTCGACGGCGAGCATGGGTGGAGCGGTCACGATGCGCGGCGTCTCCGGTCAGCCCGCGACCGGGGGCGCGACGGTGTCGGCGTCGACGACGTCCACGAGTTCGGGGCTGAACCCGTCGCCGTCGGCGACGAGGCGCGCCTGGAACATCGGCTGGATGAGCGCGTGGTCGTCGGCGCGGATCGTGAGCTCGCCCTTGACGCCGTCGAAGGTCCACCCTTCGAGCGCCGCGATCATCCCCTCGACGGTGTCGCCGCCGTCACGCACCGCCTGCACGATCATCTGCGCGGCGGTGAAGCCGTCGGGCGAGAACAGGTCGGCCTCGTGCCCCTCGGCTTCGAGGAAGGCGATCATGGCGTCCTCGGCCTCGGTGCCAGCGGCGCCGCCGAAGTAGTGCGAGAGGAAGGAGATGTCTTCGCTCGCGGCACCGTACGCGCCGTAGGTGGAGATGTCGCCGAGACCCGTGACGACCGGCATCGCGTCGAAGACGCCCTGCTGGCTGAGGGCCTGCCACATCGCGCCCGACGTCGCGCCGGCCCAGGCGACGAACACGAGGTCGGCCCCGGTGGCGAGCACCTGCTGCGCGAACGGCGTGAACTCGGTGGCGTCCTCGGGAACCAGGACGCTCGTGACGGTCGCGCCCTGGCCGCCGAGCACCGCATCGACGGCGGCCGCGTTGCCCTGCCCGAAGGCGTTGTCCTGCGCGAAGACGGCGACGGTCTGTCCGGCGGGGTCGCCGATGAAGGTGCCCGAGGTGGCGACGTCCTGGTAGGTCTGGCGTCCCGAGCGGAAGGTGTACTCGTTGACGCCCGTGACGGCGTCGGCCGCCGCGGGACCGGAGATGTAGAGGATCTCGTTCTGCTCGGCCTGCTCGGCGAGTGCGAGCGCGATGCCCGACGAGGCGGTGCCCGCGATGATCTGCGTGCCGCTGCCGATGACGTCCTTGGCGAGCGTGACGGCCTTGTCGGCGTCGCCCGCGTCGTCGAGGTAGGTGATGTCGAGTTCGCGGCCGTCGACGGTGCCCGTGCCGTCGGTGGCGTAGTCGAGTCCGGCTTCGAACCCGTTGAGGTAGGCCTCGCCGTAGGCGGCGAGCGGACCGGTCTGCGACGTGATGATCGCGACCGGCACGGGGCTGCCGTCGGCGCCCGAGTCGTCGCTGCCGGGTGACGGCGCGCAGCCGGCGAGGACGAGGGCGGACGCGGCGACGAGCGCCGGGGCCAGGGGGGAGAAACGCATGAGGATGCCTTCCTGCTGCCATAGGAGGAGTGGGTGCGGCCGCGGTGCGCGGTCCCTTGCACGCTATTGCGAATTCAATGGTCGATCCAGGCCATGAAGTGTGCAATTCTGCACAGATGACTGCGCGCTTCTCGACGCCCGGGCTCGCCGCCGACGACCTCGTCGTGCTGCTCGCGGTCGCCCGCACGGGGCGATTCGCCACCGCCGGGCGACAACTCGGCGTGACCCACACGACGATCGCGCGACGCATCGAAGCCCTCGAAGGCGCGCTCGGTGGACGGGTGCTCGTGCGCGGGTCGGACGGGTGGCGGCTCACGCCGCTCGGCGAACGCGCGGCCGCCGCCGGGGAGGGCGTCGAAGCGGCGATGAGCGCCCTCGACGCCGGATCGAGCGAACTCAGCGGCTCGATCCGGCTCTCGGCGACCGACGGCTTCAGCGCGTTCGTCGCCGCTCCCGCGATGGCGGCCCTGCGGCGGCGGCATCCCGGCGTGTCGCTGCAGGTGGTCGCGCAGACGCGCCAGGCCGCCGTGCACCGCTCGGGCGTCGACCTGGAGGTCGTCGTCGGCCGCCCGGAGGTGCGCCGAGCCCGGGCCGTCCACCTCGCCGACTACGAACTCGGGATGTACGCGAGCCGCGGGCTGCTCGCCGAGCACGGCGAACCCGCCCGGATCGAGGATCTCGCGGGCCGTCCGCTCGTGTACTTCATCGAGTCGATGCTGCAGGTCGACGTGCTCGACAGCGCGCGGCACCGTCTGCCGGAGATGCTCGACGCCGTCACGAGCACGAACGTCTTCGTGCACGTCGAGGCGACCCGCGCAGGGGCGGGGCTCGGGCTGCTCCCCGCCTTCCTGGCCGACCGCGAGCACGACCTCGTACGCGTGCTGCGCGACGAGGTGCACCCGCGCCTGCCCTATTGGCTCGTCGCCCCGCTCGAGGTGTTCCGGCTGCCGGTCGTCTCGGCCTATCTGGAAGCGCTGCGGGAACGGCTCGAGGAGGTGCGCCCGCAGCTGCTCGGCGAGACCGCTACGGCGTGAGCAGGCTGATCGGGTTGACGATGTCGGAGAAGATGACGAACACGGTCAGCAGCGCGAGCGCCCCCGAGACCGCCATCGTCACGGGGATGAGGCGCGCGACATCCACGGGGCCCGGGTCGGGGCGCTTGAACAGCCGCGCGACCCCCCGGCGCAGCCCTTCCCAGAGCGCTCCCGCGATGTGTCCGCCGTCGAGCGGCAGGAGGGGCACGAGGTTGAACAGGAAGAGCGCGAGGTTGAGGCCGCCGAGCAGCCCGAGGAGGCTCGCCGCGCGGTCGGCGACGGGCAGCGTGTCGAGACTCGTGATCTCCCCGGCGAGCCGCCCGATGCCGACGACGCCGATGATCCCGTCCGGGTCGCGCTCGGCGCCGCCGAAGGTCGAGACGCCGAGGTCGTAGACGCGCGCGGGCAAGGTCACGATCGCCCACCCGATCCGCTGGGCGCTGTCGAGCACGTAGCCCGGTACCGCCGTGATCGGCTGCGGCACGTTCTGCACGGCGTACCCGATGCCGATGAAGCCGACCTCGCGCGTGAGCGGCTCGCCGTCGTCGCCGATCACGGGCTCGAGGTCGTCGTCGAGCACGGGCCGTTCGGTGAGGAGCGGCGTCACGGTGAGGGTCGTCGACTCGCCGTCGCGCAGCACCTCGACACGCAGGTCGTCACCCGCCGCGGCGGTGATGACCGCCGAGATCGACTGGTAGTCGTCGACCGGCCGGCCGTCGATCGCGACGATGCGGTCGCCCGGCAGCAGCCCCGCCTCGGCCGCGGGAGCCACCGGGTCGTCGTCGCCGCATTCGGTCTGCGTGCTGCCCGCGGGCACGACGCACTCGTAAACGGTGCCGATCGTCGTCGTCGACTGCGGGATGCCGAAGCCGACGAGCACGATCGCGAAGAACACGAAGGCGAGCACGAGGTTCATGAGCGGCCCGCCGAGCATGATGACGATGCGCTTGAGCACCGGCAGCTTGTAGAAGACCCGATCCTCCTGCCCCGCCGGAATGCCCTCGTGGGCCGCGGTGCGGGCATCCTGCACGAGCGTGTCGAAGAACCCGGTCGACGCCGTGCGCGGTGTGCCGCCCGTGCGCGCGGGCGGGAACATCCCGGCCATCGAGATGTAGCCGCCGAGCGGGATGAGCTTGAGCCCGTACTCGGTCTCGCCGACGCGCTTCGAGAACACCGTGCGTCCGAAGCCGATCATGTACTGCCCGACGCGCACGCCGAAGAGCTTCGCGGGAACGAGGTGGCCGACCTCGTGCAGGCCGATCGAGACGACCAGCCCGAGGACGACGATGACGACGCCGAGGATGTACAGCAGCACCGTCTCCACGCAGGTCAGAGTACGACAACCCGGCATCGGGAACGCCGAGGGCCGTGCTGTGAGGACGCTGAGTGGCTCGAGAGGGCTTCGACGGCCGAGCGCAAGACCCCCGCTCGACCGGACCGTCCGGGTGAACATGGGGCAATGGATGTCGGCGAACTCCTCGACGGACGCTACGAGATCGGCGAACGGCTCGGTGCGGGCTCGACCGCCCGGGTGTTCCTCGCGCGCGATCGGGAGCTGGACCGTGCGGTGGCGGTCAAGGTCTTCGGCGACGCCACCGAGCTGAGCGACGCGGACCGTCGGCAGCAGGAGGCGCGTGCTCTCGCCGCGCTGCGGCATCCCGCGATCGTGCCGATCCACGACGCCCGCCTCGCCCACGACCCGCCCTACCTCGTGCTCGAGTACGTGCCCGGATCGACCCTCGCCGAGGAACTCGCGCAGGGCCCGCTCCCCCGCGACCGCGCCCTGCGCGTCGTCGCCGCCGCGGCATCCGGACTCGCCCGTGCGCATCGCGAGGGCATCGTGCACCGCGATGTGAAGCCGGCCAACATCCTGCTGCCCGCCGAGGAGACCACCGCGGCTCGACTGCTCGACTTCGGAATCGCCCATTCGCTGGGCGCTCCCCGCCGCACGACGGCCGGTACGGTGCTCGGTTCCGCCGCCTACCTCAGCCCCGAGCAGGCGCTCGGACACGACGTCGGCCCGGCATCCGACGTCTACTCGCTCGGACTCGTGTTCTTCGAGTGCCTCGTCGGCCGCCCGGCCTTCCCCGGGTCGAGCGCCGAATCGGTCGCGGCCCGGCTGCTCGCGCCGCCCATCCTCGACGACCCGGCTCTCGCGGCCGACGCGGGCCTGCTGGCCCGGATGACCGCGCGGGAGCCCACGGACCGAGCGAGCGCTCGCGAGGTGGCGGACCGGCTCGCCGACCCCGAGCCGCTCGAGGCGACCCGCGTGCTGCCCCGCGCCGGTACGACCCGCGTCCTGCCGGTGCGCTCCCCCGCACCGACCCGGCGTCCCTCCCGGCAGGCGGCCATCGCCGCCGCGGGTGTCGCCGCGGTCGCGGTGCTCGTCGGCGGGCTCGTCGCCACCGGCCTCCCGTCGACGCCCACGGTCGGGGGAACCGGCGACGTCGCATCGGAGACGGCGGCGGCCGCGGCGCCCGAGAAGAGGCGAGAGGCCGACGCACCCGTCGACACGGTCGACGACACCACGACCGACGACGAGCCGCCCGCCTCAGACCCCGGGGGCAAGCCCGACCACGCCGGTGGGCCGGGGAAGCCGAACAAGCCGGACGACTGATCCGGCGAACGCCGCGACGTCATCCCGCCAGGAGGGCGTCCGCCGTGCGGCGCGCCCAGGCCTCGGCCTCCAGCACGCCGTCGAGGGTGAGCTCACCGGGCTCGTGGGCGTCGACGACACGCTCGACGGTGTCGACGATCGCGAGATAGCCGATCCGGCCCGCGTGGAAGGCGGCGACGGCCTGCTCGTTCGCGGCGTTGAACACGGCCGGGTAGGTCGCCCCGGCCGTCCCCACGCGCTTGGCGAGCGACACGGCGGGGAAGGCGGAGTCGTCGAGAGGTTCGAAGGCCCACGACTGCGCGCGCGTCCAGTCCAGCGGCGCCCCGACCCCGGGCACGCGGTCGGGCCAGCCGAGCCCGAGGGCGATCGGCAGGCGCATGTCGGGCGGCGACGCCTGGGCGAGCGTCGAGCCGTCGGTGAACTCGACCATCGAGTGCACGATCGACTGCGGATGCACGACGACGTCGATGCGCTCGTAGGGCACGTCGAAGAGCAGGTGGGCCTCGATGACCTCCAGGCCCTTGTTGACGAGCGTCGAGGAGTTCGTGGTGACGACGAGGCCCATATCCCAGGTCGGATGCGCGAGTGCGTCCGCCGGCGTCACGTCGGCGAGTTCCGCCCGGGTGCGCCCCCGGAACGGGCCGCCCGAGGCGGTGAGCACGAGGCGGCGCACCTCGGCGGCGGTGCCGCCGCGCAGCGCCTGCGCGATCGCCGAGTGCTCGGAGTCGACGGGCACGATCTGTCCGGGCGTCGCGGCGGCGCGCACGAGGTCGCCGCCCACGATGAGACTCTCCTTGTTCGCGAGCGCGAGCGTGGCTCCGGCCTCGAGCGCCGCGAGCGTCGGGCGAAGCCCGACCGATCCGGTGATGCCGTTGAGCACGACATCCGCCGCGGTGTCGCGCACGAGCTGCACCGCCTCGTCGGCACCGAGCGCGAGACGGGTCACCCCGGTCGCCGCGCCCTGCGCCTCCAGACCCGCCCGATCCGAGCCCGCCGCGAGCCCGACGAGCTCGAACCGGTGCGGGTTGGCGGCGATCACCTCCAGCGCCTGCGTGCCGATCGACCCGGTCGAGCCGAGCACGATCACGCGCCGGGGAGCGGTCACGTCAGCCCGCCGGCTGCACGTCGACGATGTCGACGAGGAAGACGAGGGTCGAGGTCTCGAGCGGGTGGCCGGCCTGACCGCCGTAGCCGAACGCGGGCGGCATCGTGACGATCACCCGCGAGCCGACCTTCTGGCCGATGAGGGCCTCCTTGAAGCCCACGACGACCCCCTGCACCTGGAACGTCGCGGGGCTGCCGCGCTCGAAGCTGCTGTCGAAGACCTCACCGGTCTCCCACGCGGTGCCGAGGTAGTTCACGGTGACCGCGTCGGAGGGTCCGACGACGGCGCCGTCGCCCTCCTCCAGCACGGCGATGCGCAGGTCGGTCAGCGGCGCCGTCGCGGGGAGCGTGACAGTCGGCTGCTCGGGCGTGCCGCCGATCTCGGGCAGGCCGTCGCGCCACACGGTGTCGCCGAGGATATCGACGACGAAGACGAGCGCGTCGTCGGCGGCGAGTCCGACGCTCTCCCCCGACGCGCCGAAGCCCTCGTCGCCCGGGATCACGCCGACGACGCGGCTGCCGGGGCCGAGGCATCCGAGCGTCTTCGCGAAGCCGGGGCCGATGTTGTCGTAGTCGCCGCGGAAGGGGGTCGGCTCCTGGTCGTCGGCCCAGCCGAACGTCTCCAGCTCCTCGCCGGTCGTGCCGTTGTAGAGCGCATAGGCGGCGGTGATGAGCGTGCCGGCCGCGACCTCCTCGCCCTGCGTCACGACGACGCGCTCGGTCTCGTCGACCGCGAGAGGTGCGGTGAACTCGACGGTCGGGGCACTGCCGACGTCGCCGGTGACACGCACGGCCTCGACGGCGTCGCCCGAGGGGGCCTCACAGACGTCGGTCGGCGTCGCGGGCGTGTCGGCGTCGGACGTGGGGGTCGGCTCCGGCTCCCCGGCGCAGCCGGCGAGGACGAGCGCCGAGGCGAGGGCGAGCGGGAGGACGAGACGGATGCGGCGCACGGTTTTCCTTGTCGATCGCCGGGTCACTCCGGCGCGGGCGTCGTGGCGAGGATGTCGACCACGTAGACCACCGTATCCGTCGCCGTCACCCCGGAACTGGGAGAGCCCGCCGAGCCGAATCCGTCGGCCGGCGGCACGACCACGACGACCCGCGAGCCGACCGGGCGGCCGAGGAGCGCGGCATCCACCCCCGGCAGCACCGAAAGCAGGGAGCGGGGCGCATCCCCCCAGGTCTCGTCGAAGACCGCACCGGTGCGCCAGTTGACGGCCTGGAACTGCACGAGGAACTCGTCCCCGGGGGTCAGGGGCGGCCCGGCGCCCTCGAGAAGCGTCGCCGAGCGCAGCTCCGCGGGCGGGTCACCCTCGGGGATGCCGACGTCGGGCCGACCGTCGGCGTCGAAGCGCAGCGTCAGGGCCGGGAAGTCGTCCGGCAGGGGCGTCTCGGTGCCCGACGCCTGCAACGGCACGATCGCGAGCACGTCGATCACGAAGACGACGTCGTCCCCCGGGCCGATCGCGAGCTCCGGCTGGCCGGCCGTGCCGTAGGCCTCCTCCGCCGGGACCACGGCGACGACCCGGCTGTCCGCGGGCGTGCAGACGATCGCCGCGATGAGACCCGGAAGCGCCTGACCCTCGCGCAGCAGCACGCGCGCGGATGCCGTACCCGGCGCCTGCTCACCGGTCGTCGCGTTGACCATCGTGAGGGTCGCCTCGACGAGGTCGCCCTCGACGGCCGGTTCGCCCTCCCCCTCGAGCAGCACCGTGCGCTCCACCCGGGCGACGTCGAACGGCCCGTCGGCGCGGACCACCGGCGAGGCGCCGAGAGACCCGCTGACCGCCACCGCGGCCGACGCGTTCCCCGGGGCGGCGCAGGCCGCGTCGGGCGTCGTGGTCGGGACCGGGCTGAGCGTCGGCGGGGTCGCCGCGCAGCCGCCGAGCGCGAGCGCGGCGAGCACCGCGAGAGCGGGGAGCACGACGAGGCGGGGCACGGTATCCCATCCTCGCCGACGCGCCCCCGCCCCGGCCGTAGGCTGCCCGTATGGGATTCAGCGTGCCGCAGGAACGCCGCCTCGTGACCGAACTCCCGGGGCCGCGCTCGGTCGCCCTGCAGGAGCGTCGCGTGCGGGCGGTGAGCGCGGGCGCGGGCACCCTCGCGAACATCTACATGGACCACGGCTCGGGCGCGATCCTCGTCGACGTCGACGGCAACCAGCTGATCGACCTCGGCTGCGGGATCGGCGTCACGACGATCGGCCACGCCCATCCCGAGGTCGCCGAGGCGGCGGCCGAGCAGGCTCGGAAGCTCACCCACACGCTGTTCACCGTGACCCCGTACGAGAACTACGTGCGGGTCGCCGAGAAGCTCGCCGAGATCACGCCCGGCACCCACGAGAAGCACTCGATCCTCGTCAACTCCGGCGCCGAAGCCGTCGAGAACGCCGTCAAGATCGCGCGCAAGTACACCGGGCGACGGGCGATCGTCTCGCTCGACCACGCCTTCCACGGTCGCACCAACCTCACGATGGCGATGACCTACCGGCCCTGGCCCGAACGCGCCGGCATGGGGCCGTTCCCCGGCGAGCTCTACTCGGTGCCCGTGTCGTACCCGTTCCGCGACGGACTCTCGGGCGAGGAGGCGGCGGCGAAGACCATCGACTACATCGTCACCCACATCGGAGCGAGCGAAGTCGCCGCCTTCTTCGCCGAACCGATCCAGGGTGACGGCGGGATCGTCATCCCCGCCCCCGGCTACTTCGCCGCGATCAAGCGCTTCTGCGAAGAGAACGGGATCGTCTTCGTCGCCGACGAGATCCAGGCCGGCATCGCCCGCACGGGCACCTGGTTCTCGATCGAGCACCACGGCGTCGTGCCCGACCTCGTCACGAGTGCGAAGGGGATCGCGGGCGGCTTCCCGCTCGCGGCCGTCACCGGCACCGCGGAGATCATGGATGCCGTGCAGCCCGGCGGCATCGGCGGCACCTTCGGCGGCAACCCCGTCTCGACCGCCGCCGCCCTCAAGGTCTTCGAGATCATCGAGCGCGACGACCTGCTCGCCGAGGCCCGCCGCGTCGAGGCGACCCTGCGCCGCCGCATCGGCGACTGGCCCGAACGCTTCGGGATCGTCGGCGAGGTGCGCGGCAAGGGCGCCATGTTCGGCATCGAACTCGTCCACCCCGGAACGACCGACCCGAACCCCGAGGCGCTCGCCGCCGTGCTGCGTCACGCGACGAGCAACGGCGTCATCCCGCTCGACGCCGGCTCGTGGGACTCCGTGCTGCGACTGCTGCCGAGCGTCGTCATCGGCGACGAACTCCTCGACGACGCGGCGGGCGTGCTCGAAGAGGCCCTCGGGCGGCTCGGATGACGCACTCCGACGCCCCGGGCGTGCCCCACCCCGAGGCTCGCCCGCGGCGACGCGTACGGGCCTGGCCGTTCCTCGTCGGCGCCTCGGCGCTCGGCACGATCGTCGCCACCGCCGTGCTCATCGGCACCTGGACCCCCGCCGACACCCAGTACGTGCACGACACGACCGTCGCGTGGACCGAACCCGTCAGCGACGAGGTCGCCGCCATCGCCGAGGCCACCGGCATGAGCTTCGACGGCGAACTCGTCTACCGCGCCTCCCGCCCCGCGATCGAAGACGACGACACCTTCAACGACCACTGCGCCCTCGAAGGCGGCGCCGTGCTCGGCTGCTACGCCGCCGGCACGATCTACGTCTACGCGGTCACCGACACCCGCCTCGCCGGCACCGTCGAGGTGACGGCGGCCCACGAGATGCTCCACGCGGCCTACGAGCGCCTGCCCCGCGACGAACGGGACGCCGTCGACGCCCTCGTCGCCGCCTACGTCGAGGGGCTGCCGGAAGACGACGAGACCTTCCAGGACCTCGAACTGTACGCGCCGGCACAGCACGCCGACGAGTGGCACTCGCGGCTCGCGACGGAGTACGCGCAGCTCACGCCCGAGCTGGAGGCGCACTACGCCCGCTGGTTCGACGACCGGGCGAAGGTCGTGGCGCTCCACGAGCAGGCGACCGCGCTGTTCCGGGAACTGCAGGCGCAGATCGAGGCCCTCGTCGCCGAGATCGACGCGCTCGACCCCGTGCTCGATGCCCGCATCGCCGCGTACGAGGCCGCGATCGCCGCGTACAACGCCGACGTCGACGACTTCAACGCGCGGGCCGACAGCGGCGCGTTCGCCTCGCAGGCCCAGTTCGACCGCGAGCGGGCGGTGCTCGTCGGCCGTGGCGCCGACCTCGACGCCGAGTTCGCGGCACTCGATGCCGAGATCGCCCGCTACAACGACCTCGTCGCGCAGCTGACGGCGCTCGACGCCGACTACGCCGACCTCTACAGCGCGCTCGACTCCGGTTCGGGAACGGGAGAGGTCAGCCCCTGACCTCGATCGTGGCCTCGTGCCGCACCGGGAAGTTCACGCTCGAGGCGATGAAGCACAGCTTGTTCGCCTCGGCGTGCAGGCGGAGCGCGACCTCGGGATCGCCCGCCGAGATCGTCACGACGGGTCGCAGCACGACCTCGGTGAAACGCCCGCCGCCGCCCGGCTCGGTGCGGAGGACGCCCTCGGCGGTGTCGCGATAGGCCTCGACGACGACCCCCGCGGCGACCGCGACGTAGAGGTAGCTCAGGAGGTGACAGCTCGCGAGAGCGCCGATCAACTGCTCCTCGGGGTTCCAGCGGTCGGCGTCGCCGTGGAAGGCCCGAGCCGCCGACGCGAGGAGTGCCGGCTTCCCCTCGACGGTCACGACATGGTCGCGACCGTAGGCACGATGGCCCGTGGTTCCCGCCCCGCGGTTGCCCGTCCACTCCAGCGAGGCCGCGAACCGGTGATCGGCATCCATTCCGCCAGGCTCCTCCCCCGGCCGTGACGGCCGCGCGGCTCTAGAATCGCACGCATGACCGACACGCTCGCCCCCGCTCCGGCCTCGTCCGCCGAATCCGCCGTGCCGACGACGCGGCGTGTCGTCACCGCGATCCCCGGCCCGCGCTCGCTCGCCCTGCAGGAGCGCCGGCGCGCCGTCGTCTCCGACGGCGTCGCCTCAGCCCTCCCGGTCTACGTCGAGAAGGCGCACGGCGCGATCCTCGTCGACGTCGACGGCAACGCCTTCCTCGACCTCGGCGCCGGCATCGGCGTGACGACGATCGGGCACACCGACGACGCCGTCGTGGCCGCCGCGCGCGCCCAGCTCGGCGACGTCACGCACACGCTCTTCACGATCACGCCGTACGAGGAGTACGTGCGCGTCGCCGAGCTGCTCGCCGCGCACACGCCCGGCGACCACGCGAAGAAGACCGTCCTCGTGAACTCGGGCGCCGAGGCCGTCGAGAACGGCGTCAAGATCGCCCGCAAGTACACGGGCCGCTCGGGCGTCGCCGTGCTCGAGCACGCCTACCACGGCCGCACCAACCTGACGATGGCGATGAACTTCAAAGCGATGCCGTACTCGGTGGGCTTCGGGCCGTTCGCGGGCGACGTGTACCGCGCACCGAACTCGTACCCGCTGCACGACGGGCTCTCGGGCGCCGACGCGGCGGCGCGCACGATCGCGTATCTGGAGAAGACCGTCGGCGCCGCCGACCTCGCGTGCCTCGTCGTCGAGCCGATCCAGGGCGAGGGCGGGTTCATCGTGCCCGCCGACGGCTACCTCCCGGCTCTCCAGGAGTGGTGCACGGCGAACGGCATCGTCTTCATCGCCGACGAGATCCAGTCGGGGATGGCGCGCACGGGCGCCTACTTCGCGTCGGAGCACTTCGGCCTCGTGCCCGACCTCGTGCTGTCGGCGAAGGGCATCGCGGGCGGGCTGCCGCTCGCGGGCGTGACCGGGCGCGCCGAGATCATGGATGCCGCCCAGCCGGGCGGACTCGGGGGCACGTTCGGCGGCAACCCCGTCGCGTGCGCCGCCGCGATCGCCGTGTTCGAGCGCATCGAGCACGACGGGCTCCTGGACGAGGCGGCGCGCATCGAGCGCGTGCTCAAGCCCGGGCTGGAGCGACTGCGCGACGCGCACCCGATCATCGCCGAGGTGCGCGGCATCGGCGCGATGATCGCGATCGAGCTCGCCGACCCGCAGACCGGGGCCCCCCGCGCCGACGCCGTCTCGGCGATCGCCGCGGCCGCGGCTCAGCAGGGCGTGCTCGTGCTCACCGCCGGGACGGCGGGCAACGTGCTGCGGTTCCTGCCGAGCCTCGCCATCACCGACGCGCAACTCGCCGACGCCCTCGAGGTGCTCGGCGACTGCTTCGCGGCGCTCTGACCGGTCGCTCCGGCGGCGCAGCCGCCTAGGGCTGCAACACGACCTTCCCGCCGGCGTGGCCGGTGACGAGGTACTCGTAGGCCGCGCGCGCCTCCTCGAGCGGGAAGGTGCGCGCCAGGTCGACGTCGAGTTCACCCGACGCGAGCATGCGGGCAAGCGGCAGGCGCGCCGCATCCCGGATCGCCGTGCCCGGATCGGCGCCCGCGCCGCCTCCGATCGCCTGGCCGCCCGCGGCGAGCACCGCGTCGAACTGGGCGTTCGCGATCGTCACGAGCCGAGCCGGGTCGGCGAGCAGCGCGAGGGACACCGTGACGGCCTCGTCGGTGCCGACCGTGTCGATCGCGGCATCCACCCCGCGCGGAGCGAGGTCGCGGACCCGCTCGAGCAGCCCGTCGCCGTACGTCACCGGCTCGACGCCGAGTGCCCGGAGATCGTCGTGGTTGCGTGCGGACGCCGTGCCGATGACGCGCGCCCCGCGGTGGCGGGCGAGCTGCGCGACGAGGCGCCCGACGCCGCCGCTCGCGCTGTGCAGCAGCACCGTGTCGCCGTCACCGACCCGCACGGCGTCGAGAGCGTGCACCGCGGTCGTGCCGTTCGCGAGCAGGCTCGCGGCCGCCTCGAACGGCACGTGCTCGGGCTTGCGCAGCAGCAGGCCCGCCTTCACCGTGAGCTCCGTGGCCTGTGCGCCGCGCAGCTTCGAACCGAACACGGCGTCGCCGACCGCGAGCGGCTCGCCCTCGAGGCCCACGGCATCCTCCCCCGCGGCCGTGACCACGCCGGCCGCCTCCCCGCCGAGTCGCACCGGCAGCTTCGCGGGGTCGGCGCCCGCCGCGCCCTCGGCCTGCTTGGCGTCCCACCGGGCGAGCGGCGCCGCCCGCACGGCGATCGTCACCTCGCCGCGCTCGGGAGCCCGCGACTCCACGTCGATCACGTCGATGACTTCGGGTCCGCCGTACGCGGACGCCACCACGGCACGCACCATGCCCCCATCCAACCCGACGCGCGCATCCGATGCCGGGCCGACCTCAGCTGCGCGCGAGACGCTTGTCGCGGGCGGCGCGCGCGAGCTGCGAGCCGATCACGAGCAGGATCGCCAGAAGGAAGACGGCGGTCGCGATGACGTTGGCCTGCGCCGGGATGCCGCGCGCCGCCGCCGTGTAGACGTACTTCGGGAACGTCGACGCGGCGCCCGCGTTGAAGTTCGTGATGATGAAGTCGTCGAACGACAGCGCGAACGACAGCAGCGCCGCCGCGATGATCCCGGGCAGCAGCAGCGGGAAGGTGATGCGCCACCACACCTGCCCGGGACTCGCGTAGAGGTCGCGCCCGGCCTCCTCGATCGCCGGATCGAGGCTCGACACGCGGGCCCGCACGGTGACGACGACGAACGAGATGCAGAACATCGTGTGCGCGAGGATGATCGTGCCCACGCCCTTCGGAACACCCGCCGCGAGGAACTGCGCCGCGAGCCCGGCTCCGAGCACGACCTCCGGAGTCGCCATCGGCAGGAAGATCAGCAGGGTCGTCGCCGACCGGAACCGGAACCGGTACCGCACGAGGGCGATCGCGATCGCCGTGCCCAGTGCGGTGGCCGCGAGGGTCGCGACGACGCCGACGAGGATGCTCGTCGCGAACGCCTCGCAGACGGCGCCGTTCTCGACCGTGCAGATCGTGAGCCAGTTGTCGAACGTGAACCCGCGCCAGACGATGTTGGTCTTCACCGAGTCGTTGAACGAGAACGCGATCGTGTAGACGATCGGCGTCAGCAGCAGCACGAGCCCGAGGATCGCGTAGACCGCGAGCCCCCACGAGCCCACCCCGAACCGCAGCCCGCGCATCAGACGAGGTCCTTCGTGCCGGCGCGACGCACGTAGATCGCGACGAGCAGCAGGATGGCCGCCATGAGGATGATCGACAGCGACGCCGCGACGGGATAGTTCTCGACGCGCAGGAAGTTCGCCTCGATGACGTTGCCGATCATGGCCGTGTCGGGGCCGCCGAGGAACTCACCGCTCGCGTTGATGTAGTCACCGGCCGCGGGGATGAAGGTGAGCAGCGTGCCCGACACGACGCCCGGCATCGACAGCGGCAGGGTCACCCGGAAGAACGTCGTCACGGGGTTCGCGTAGAGATCGGCCCCGGCCTCCACGTAGCGCAGGTCGAGACGCTCGAGGGAGGTGTAGATCGGGAGCGTCATGAACGGGATGAAGTTGTAGGCGATGCCGAAGATGACCGCGACCGGGGTACCCGTGATGCGGGCGTCGTCGGGCAGGATCGTGAGCGACTGGAGCACGCTCACGACGGGCCCCTGATCGGCGAGGATCTGCTTCCAGGCGAACGTGCGCAGCAGGAAGCTGATGAAGAACGGCGCGATGACGAGCACGAGGAGCAGCGCCTGGAGCATCCGGTAGCGCCGCAGCTTGACGCCGATGAAGTAGGCGAGCGGATACCCGATCAGCAGGGCGATCACCGTCGCCGCGAGCGCGTACCCGAACGACCGCGCGATGTGCGGCCAGTAGCGGGTGACCACCTCGACGTAGTTCTCCCATCGGAAAGCCGCGACGTAGCGTCCGATCTCGCCGAACGGATCCGGCGCCTGGAAGCTCGTGATCACGAGCGACACGAACGGCACGACGAAGAACAGCGCGAGGTAGGCCAGGCCCGGCAGCAGGAGGAGCAGTGCGACCGGGCTCTTGCGCACCGGGGCCGGATCGGCGACGGCGGCGCCGGGAGCGCCCCCGAACATGCCGAAGGCCATCAGGCCCCCTCGAGCTCGGCCTCGATGCGCTTGCGCTGCGCGATCGCGATCTCCTGGGTGTCGTCGTCGGCGACGAAGCGCGGTTCGGCGGACGGCTCGTCGGCGAGTCCGAAGCCGTGCTCGACGCCCCAGCTCAGCCAGACCTCGGCGCCCTGCCCGACCGCGGGACCCGAGGCCGTGTTCTGGGCGAACACCGTGACGGGGCCGACACCGGGGATGCCGACCAGATACTGGGTGCTCACACCGCTGAACGACACGTCGTGCACGCGCCCCGGGCCGAGCAGGTTGACTCCCGCCTCGGTGCCGGGGTCGGTCGTGTGCAGGCGCAGCTTCTCCGGTCGCACCCCGACCGTGACGTCACCCGCGTGGCGTTGCGCGCGAGCCGTGGGCACCGCGATCCGTCGCCCCGCGACATCGACGACGAGGGTGTCGCCCTTCGACGAGACGACCGGGCCCGTGAACAGGTTCGACTGACCGAGGAAGTTCGCGACGAACGCCGTGCGCGGCAACTCGTAGAGCTCCGCCGGGGCGCCGAGCTGCTCGATGCGCCCCTTGTTCATCACCGCGATCGTGTCGGCCATCGTCATGGCCTCCTCCTGGTCGT
>CAMLMQ010000033.1 GCA_946481135.1 uncultured Microbacteriaceae bacterium | reverse complement strand
ACGTGCACCCCGGCTTCATGACCGACTGGCAGCAGCCGCTCATCGTCGCGCTCACCCAGGCCGACGGCGTCTCGGTCGTGCACGAGACGGTGTACGAGAACCGTCTCGGCTTCACCTCGGCGCTCGTCGAGATGGGTGCCGACATCGTCGTGCACAGCGACGGCCTGGAGTCGGTGACCCGTCGTGTGCCCCGCCGCAAGCTGGAGCAGGCGGCCGTCATCACGGGTCCGACGAAGCTGACGGCGGCGGATGTGCGCGTGCCCGACCTGCGCGGAGGATTCAGCTACCTCATCGCGGCGCTCGCCGCGGAGGGCACCTCGACCGTGAGCAACCTCGGCCTCATCAGCCGCGGCTACGAGCGCTTCGTCGACAAGCTCACCGGCCTCGGCGCCGACTTCGACCTCGTCTGAACGGACTTCGCTCGGAGCGGGGGCGCTTTCGCGCCGCCGCCGCGGT
Organism: uncultured Microbacteriaceae bacterium; assembly: GCA_946481135.1. The sequence continues at coordinate 19,024 of CAMLMQ010000033.1, read as the reverse complement.
CCCAGTTCCGTCGACCGTCTCGGTCGGCGGCCACTTAGGCTGACTCCCATGCCGCGTCGCAAGCCCGAGAAGATCCTGCGCTGGCGGATCATCGCGGCCGTCGCCATCCTCATCTTCGAGTTCTTCGGCCGCTACCGCATGCGCGGGCTCGACCACATCCCGAAGCGCGGCGCGGTCGTCATCGCGCCGAACCACCTCACCAACTTCGACCCGCTGACGACCGCCTACCTCGTGTGGCGGGGCGGGCGCGTGCCGCGGTTCCTCGCCAAGGCGTCGCTCTTCCGCGTCCCCGTCCTCGGCTGGCTGCTGCGGTTCACCGGGCAGATCCCCGTCGAGCGCGACGGGTCCGGGCCTGACCCGCTCAAGGCGGCGACGCGGCTCATCGACGACGAGCTCGCCGTCATCGTCTACCCCGAAGGCACGCTCACGCGTGACCCCGACGAGTGGCCGATGCGCGGCAAGTCGGGGGCCGTGCGGCTCGCGCTGCAGCACGACATCCCGCTCGTGCCGATGGCGCACTGGGGGGTGCAGCGCATCCTGCCGCGGTACGGCGGGCGGCTCTCGCTCCTGCCTCGCAAGGATGTCGAGATGCTCGTCGGGGCGCCGGTCGACCTGAGCCCGTGGCGGGGTCGGGCCTCCGACCCGGCGGCGCTCGCCGAGGCGACGACGGTGCTCATGAACGAGATCGCGCGGCTGCTGGGTGAGTTGCGGGGCGAGACCCCGCCGCCGGATCGCTGGAACCCGCTCGAGCACGGGCAGAGCGAGTGGGGCAGACTCACTCCGCCGACGCGCTGACGGCCTGTCGCGTCGCTCGACGCACCCGACCCGGCGTCTCGCCCGTCACCCGGGCGTAGGCCCGGCTGAACGCCGCCTCGGACCCGTAGCCGTACGTCGCCGCCACCGCGGCGACCGTGTCGCCGACGGCGAGTCGACGGCGCGCGGCCCGCATCCGCCACTGCGTCACGTACTGCATCGCCGGGATGCCGAGCGCCTGGGTGAACCGCGCCGCGAACGCCGACCTCGACAGCCGCGCGCGCGTCGCGAGCTCGTCGAGCGTCCAGGGGTGGCCCGGGTCACGGTGCACGGCCGCGAGGACGGGCCCGAGCGCGGGGTCGCGGAACGCGTGCAGCCAGCCCGCGCCCGCATCCGGTTCGGATGCGAGCCACGCGCGCACCGCCTCGACGACGAGCACGTCGGCGAGCCGGGTCGCGACGGCTTCGCCGCCCGGGCGCGGCGCCACCATCTCGTCGACGATGAGCGCGACGAGGGCGCGCAGGTTCGGATGCTGCGACGTCGAGAGCACGAGCACGTGCGGCAGCACGGCGAGCACCTCCTGCGCCTCCGCCGAGTCGAACGCGACGATGCCGCAGAGCACCGCGACGGGGGCGGGCTCCGGCTGCTCGGGACCCAGTCGCAGCACCGAGAAGTGGTCGCCGAGGTAGGTCTGGGGCAGCTCGTCGGCGCGGCCGAGCACGGGCATCCCGGGTCGGGAGCTGAGCACGTGGCCGAGACCACGCGGCACGATCGCGACATGCCCGGGCTCCAGCAGCACCGGGTCGTCGTCGTCGAATTCGAGCCAGACGCTGCCGCGGCCCGCGATGTGGAACCCGAGCGCATCGGGGAGCGTCGGCATGCGCACCGCGACGGGGACGGTCGCCTCGGTCCAGCTGTAGAACGCGCCGTGCATGCGCACGTCGTAGAGCGCGTCGGTCAGCGGATCGCGGGGGCGCCACGGCGCGGTGACGGCGAACGACTCGGGCACGTGAGGACTTTCGGTCAAGACAAGCGGACTCCTGACGATAGAACGTCCACCGTCTCCGCGGGAAGCTCGGGCCATGAACATCCTGGTGATCGGCGCCTCCGGTGGATCCGGCCGCGCCGTCTGTGACGAACTGCTCGACCGCGGACACACCGTGACCGCCTTCGCCCGCCGCGCGGCGGAGCTGCCCGACCGGCCGGGGCTCACGCGCGTCCCCGGCGACGCCACCCGCGACGACGACCTCGACCGCGTGCTGCCCGGCCACGACGGCGTCGTGGCGATCCTCGGCATCTCGGAGCCCATGCTGCGCGTGCGGCTGCGCGGCGCCCGGGGCACCTACGACGATGTGCGCTCCCGCGGCACCCACGCGATCGTCGCCGCCGCCCGGCGCGCGAGGATCGACCGGGTCGTCGTGCAGACGTCCTTCGGCGTCGGAGAGACCCGGCACCTGCTGCCGTTCGCGTCGAGGGTGCTCTTCGCCGTGATGATCAAGCCGCAGATCGCCGACACCGAGGTGCAGGAGCACATCGTGCGCGCGAGCGGACTCGACTGGACGCTCGTGCAGCCCGTGTACCTGACCGACGGCGAGCCCGCCGACCCGCATCTCTCGACCGACGGCTCGACGCGCGACCCGAAGGTGTCACGAGCCGCCCTCGCGCGCGCCACCGCCGACCTCGTCACGAGCCGCGACCACGTCGGGGCGACCGTCACCGTCTCCGGCTGAGGCGCGGAGACTGCGCGGCGCAGCCATCGCGCGGCAACAAGTCGGAGGGAGGTGTGCCGCTTCGGTCATGCCGTAACTCCCGACCACCTGTGCCTACGTCCTCTATTCGGTTCGCGGCCGAGACGAACGGGCGAAGATCGACACTTAGTAAGTGGAGTGCGAGTTTGTCGTATCGTCCGGCGGGCAGTGCAAGCCCCACGGAAGGTTCAGTTATGAAACGAACGAAGATCGGCTTGATACTGGCTGCCGCTGCAGCCGGGTTCACGCTGGGTGTTGCCGCATTCGGCTTCGCTGCCGCGCCAGCTGCCCCCGACCCTTCACAGACGGACATCAACGAGGCGAAATCAGGGACGACGCCAGACGGCCGCACCTTCGGGGTGGCCGGCTCCGACATCAGCGCCAGTCCAGACCTCATCGCGGTCTACGCGACGAACGGCGAACTCGGGTACGTCGAGCTCGATTCGTATCTGCGCGCAATGGCGCCTGCTTCGACACTTGACGAAGCGCTGACAATGTCCGAGCGACGCGATGCGATCGTACTTCCGGTGTTCGGTACTGACGGTGCCACAGTCATTGGTGAGTTCCACGTGACTTTTGAGGTGGCGCAAAGTGAGAGGTGACAACAGGCCGATTCCGCTGAAGCTTGCGGTTGCGGCGGCTCTTTGTGCTGGCCTCGCACTCGGTGGGGTCGCACAGGCCTCATATGCAGCGATCGCCAATTCGAACAGCGTGGTCTGGGGACAGAACGCGTTGACCTACGTCAAGTCTAGCTACGTGCAGAACAACACGTCGCCCGGCACGGCGGGCACGCGAGTCGGTCGCAACGATGGCGGGGCTTCTTCAGCTGGCTATCTCGGCGGCAACGCAGTCATGCGAAGTTCCGGGGGCGCCATCTGCGCCTCCGCCGGAACCACCTACAATGGCGGATCCGTCGTGACGCACATCAGCGTTGCGACGAAGGTTTTCTGTGGCTCGGCCGCGGTGCGCCAAGAAGGTGGACAGGTTTTCGTCTACAACGTGAGCACGGGCTCATATTCGACCAACACGCCCATCGCTTCTCCCTATCTCACCCTGCCGTAACGCGCGAAAGGCAGCCCTCGCAACGGCCGATCACGAATCCCAACGCACCCGGTGGCGGTCGGGTTGTGCATCGGCTCGGGTCAGGCCGCCGCACTGCAGTTCGTGGTCCGGCGCCTCCTGCATTCGACTGATCTCACGCGCCGCCCGCGCGCGCGCCACCGCCGACCTCGTCACGAGCCGCGACCACGTCGGGGCGACCGTTACCGTCTCCGGCTGACGTCGGAGCCGCCAGCAGGTCGCGGGTGAGGAACGCCGAGCCCGCGACCGCCGCGGGCATCGCGACGACCGCGCCGAGCGGCACGAGGTAGCACAACTGCACGGCGACGCCGAAGCCGAAGCTGCGGGCCCGGCGACCGCGTCGGGCGCGTGACCGGGCCGCCCCGTCGAATCCGCGTCGCGCGAGCGGGGCGAACGTGAGTTCGCGGGTCAGGGCGTACGACGTCAGCACGAAGCCGACGACGGCCGCGAGGGCCGCGCCGACGCCCGGCACGAGGCCGAGGAGGAGCACGACGACGCTCGCGAGGATCGACTGCAGCACGAGCACGAGGGTGCCCCCGAGCGACGCCCAGAATCCCGCGGGGGAGCCCTCCGCGATGGCGCCGCGCGACTCGTCGGCCGCTGCCTGGATGCGGTCGTAGAACGGAGCGCCGACGAGCAGCGTGACCGCCGTGAAGGTACGGGCCGCGAGGAAGAGCGTCGCGATCACGAGCGCCGCCCCGAGCAGGATGCGCACGAGGTCGCGCCAGCCGGCATCCCACCCGTCGGCGAAGAACGTCAGCGCCGACGTCAGGGGATCGAGGAACACCGCGAGCAGCACGACGGCCGTGACGACGAGGGCCGCGACGATCGCGGCCGGGAGCAGCCCGAGGGCCATGAGGCCCGGCCGCTCGCGCCAGAAGCCGAACCCGCGTCCGAGCGTCGCGAAGCCGGCGACGAACTCCCGGACGGGATGCGCACGCGAGGTCATGTCGCCAGGTTAGGGGAGGGGTAGGGAAGAATGACCGGGTGTCGATGACCCAGCCCCTCGTCCTGCCGGACATCGGCCGCCGGGTCGCCGTCCTCGGGGCGGGGTCGTGGGGCACGACGTTCGCGAAGATCCTCGGGGATGCCGGCAACAGTGTCGCCGTGTGGGCCCGCCGTCCCGAGCTCGCCCGCGAGATCAGCCAGTCGCGCCGCAACTCCGACTACCTGCCGGGCATCAACCTGCCGCGCACCGTCGCCGCGAGCCCGCGGCTCGACCAGGTGCTGGAGGGCGCCGAGCACGTCTATCTCTCCGTGCCGTCGCAGTCGCTGCGCGAGAACCTCCGCATCGTGCGCGACCTCATCCCCGAGACGGCGACCGTCGTGTCGCTCATGAAGGGCGTCGAACGCGGCACCCTCGCGCGCATGAGCGAGGTCATCCTCGCCGAGCTCGGCATCGACCCCGCCCGCGTCGCCGTCGTGTCGGGGCCGAACCTCGCGCTCGAGATCGCGAAGGAGCAGCCGACCGCCGCCGTCGTGTCGAGCTCGAGCCTCGACACCGCGTCCGACGTCGCGATGACGGCGTCGAACCGCTACTTCCGCTGCTTCGTCAACACGGATGTCATCGGCACCGAGTTCGGCGGGGTGCTCAAGAACCTCATCGCCGTCGCGATCGGCATCGTCGACGGCGTCGGCTACGGCGAGAACACGAAGGCGTCGATCATCACCCGCGGCCTCGTCGAGATGACCGACTTCGCGGTCGCCCACGGGGCGCTGCCCGAGACCATGTCGGGCCTCGCGGGCCTCGGCGACCTCATCGCGACGTGCGAGTCGCCGCTGTCGCGCAACAACACCGCGGGGCGCCTGCTCGGCCAGGGCTACGACTACACCGAGGTCGTGCAGCAGATGAACCAGACCGCGGAGGGTCTCGCGTCGGTCGCGCCGGTGCTCGAGCTCGCCGCCGCGAAGGGCGTCGAGATGCCGATCGTCAGCCAGGTCGCCGAGGTGCTCGCGGGCACCCTGTCGCCGCGCGACCTGGCCCCCCACCTCACGACCGACACGACGGAGCCCCAGGGTGAGTGAACCGAGAATCCGCGTCGCCCTGTTCTTCGGCGGACGCTCGAGCGAGCACGGCATCTCGTGCGCCACGGCGGGCGGCGTGCTCGGCGCGATCGACCGCGACCGCTACGAGGTGGTGCCCGTCGGCATCACGCGCGACGGCGCCCTCACCCTCCAGCCAGACGACGCGACGGGGCTGACCCTCGGCACCGAGCTGCCCGAGGTGGCCGACAACGGCACCCGCGTGCTGCTGCCCGAGTCGGCCTCCACACGCGAGTTCCGGGTCATGCACCCCGACGGACGCATCGAGTCGCTCGGCGCGATCGACGTCGCCTTCCCCATCCTGCACGGCCCGTTCGGGGAGGACGGCACGATCCAGGGCATGTTCGAGCTCGTCGGTCTGCCCTACGTCGGCAACGGCGTGCTCGCCTCCGCCGTCGGCATGGACAAGCACGTCACGAAGACGATGCTCGCGGGCGCGGGTCTCGAGGTCGCGCCGTGGGTGACCGTGCGCCGCGCGGCGCTCGCCCGCGACCCCGGACTGTGGCGTCGCCGCATCGAGGGGCTCGGGCTTCCGGTCTTCGTGAAGCCCGCCCGCGCCGGATCGAGCGTCGGCGTCACGAAGGTCGCGCAGTGGGACGACCTCGACGCGGCCCTGGAGACCGCGTTCGCCGAAGACCACACGGTGCTCGTCGAGGAGGCGATCGTCGGCCGCGAGGTGGAGTGCGCGGTGCTGCAGGGGCGCGACGGCGCACCACCGCGGGTGAGCGTCGCGGGCGAGATCGTGCTCACGACGCGCGAGTTCTACGACTTCGACGCGAAGTACCACGGTGCTCCGGGCGTCGAGCTCGTCTGCCCGGCCGAGCTCGGCGAGGGGGAGCTCGCCGAGATGCAGCGCATCGCGGCTCGCGCGTTCGAGGCCATCGGCGGGGCGGGACTCGCCCGGGTCGACTTCTTCTTCACGGGCACGACGTTCGTGCTCAACGAGATCAACACGATGCCCGGCTTCACGCCGATCTCGATGTTCCCGGCGTGCTGGCTCGCGTCGGGCGTGAGCTACCCCGAGCTGATCGACGAACTCATCGCCCTCGGCCTGCAGACCGAGCGCTGAGAGTCAGTCCGACGGGGTGACCGTGTCGTCGGTCGACAGGCACATGCGCCCGTTCTCGGGCAGGTACGACACGGCGCTCGTGATCTCGTCGAGCGCGACCCCGGGCCCGCCGACGATCTCGTCGTCGATGACGATGCGGATGGCGGGGTCGCGTCCGTAGGTCGTGAACGCGTAGCCGGCATCCACCACCTCGCGCAGCCAGAAGACGCCCTGGTAGTCGATGCAGTCGATGTCGGAGACCTCGGGCACGGGCACGCCGCAGTACAGCAAGGCGACGGTCGGCTCGCCCCACGCGACGGTCGCCTGCGCGTCGGTCTGACGCACGGGGTAGTCGGCGATCGCGTCGGGCATCCGCACGATCGCGTCGGCGCACGCCGGGTCGTTCGCGTTCTCGGCGGCGGGCGCCATCGCGACCGTCGGGGCGCATCCGGCGAGCAGCCCTGCGGCGAGCAGGAGCGCCGTGACTGCGGGCTGACGTCTCATCGTTCCCAGGCTAGCCGGGGCGACGGGGCGGTCCGCGCGGCTAGCCTGGCGGGATGGCGACCCTCGGCGAGCTCGGCGAGTCGGCCGCGCTCGCGCGCATCTTCCCCCGGTTGCCCGCCTCGCGGGTCACCGTGATCGGACCGGGCGACGACGCCGCCGTGCTCACCGCGCCCGACGGCCGGTACGTCGTGACGACCGACATGATGATCGAGGGCCCCGACTTCCGGCTCGCCTGGTCGTCGCCGCACGACCTCGGCTGGAAGGCGGCGGCGACGAACCTCGCCGACGTCGCCGCGATGGGCGCCGTGCCGACCGCCCTCGTCGTCGCCCTCGCGGCGCCGCCCGGCACCGACGTCGCGCTGCTCGAGGGCTTCGCCGACGGGCTGCGTGATGCGTGCGCCGCCCTCGCGCCGGGGTGCGGGGTCGTCGGGGGAGACCTGTCGTCGTCGCCGACGCTCACGATCGCCGTCACCGCGTTCGGCGACCTCGAGGGCCGGGATGCCGTGCGGCGCTCCGGGGCACGTCCCGGCGATGTCGTCGCGGTCTCCGGTGCCCTGGAGCACGCGGCCGCCGGGTTGGAGCTGCTCTTCGGTCGCGCCGTGGACGCCGCGGGACGCCCCGACGCGTCACGCGTCGACGCCCTGCGCCGCGCGCATCCCGTCGAGCTCGCCGCGCAACTCGCGCCCACCCCTCCGCTCGCCGACGGGCCCGCCGCCGCACGTGCGGGGGCGACCGCCATGCTCGACGTGAGCGACGGGCTCGCGATCGACGCGCGCCGCATCGCCGGCGCCTCGGGGGTGCGCCTCGACCTCGACGCGGCCGCGGTCGGCTCGCCGCTCGCGCTCACGGGGGGCGAGGCGCACGCGCTCCTCGCGACCTTCCCGGCGCGCGCGGTGCTGCCCCGAAGCTTCCGCCCGATCGGGCGCGTGCTCGAGGGTTCGGGTCTCAGCGTCGACGGCGAACCGTATGACGCGCGCGGCGGGTGGGACCCCTACCGAGACGGCGAGAGGTAGCTGACCGCCGTCTCGCCGTAGGTCTTCCGCCGCTCGAGTTCGAGGCCTGCGGGCCACTCCGGGGCGGGGTCGCGGGCGGAACGCTCGACGACGACGACGGCATCCTCGGCGAGGTGCGGCACGAGCGCCTCGAGGTTGTGGGTCAGCTCCGCGCCGCCGAGGTCGTACGGCGGATCGAGGAAGACGACATCCCACGTGTCCGTCGCGCCGCCGAGGAACGACTGCACGGGCTGCGACGACACGACGATCTCGGGCGCCTCTCCGCGCGGAGCCGCTTTCCGCACCCGAGCGGCGTTGTCGTGCGCGACGCGATGCGCGGCCGTCGCCCGGTCGACGAGGGTCACGTGGGTCGCTCCGCGTGAGGCGGCTTCGAGGCCGAGCGCTCCCGAGCCGGCGTAGAGGTCGAGCACGCGCGCGCCGGGCAGCACGCCGCGGGCGTCGAGCGCCGAGAAGATCGCCTCGCGCACCCGGTCGCTCGTCGGCCGCGTACCCGACGGCGGCACCGCGAGCCGCAGCGACCCGGCGAACCCGGCGATGATGCGCGTCACCCGGCTCACCCTAATCCGTACGCTGGAGGCTATGTCCGGACCGCTCGACACGCGACTGCTCACCGCGCTCGGCGCGCGCGTCGCACCGCTGTTCGAGAAGGCGTTCGGGATGCAGACGGTCGGCGACCTGCTCGGCCACTACCCCCGCCGCTACGCGACGCGCGGCGACCTCACGCCGCTCGACGCGCTGCGCATCGGCGACAACGTCGCGGTCGTCGCCGAGGTACGCAGCATCCAGTACCGTCCGATGCGCAACCGCCGCGGCGAGCTCATCGAGGTGATCATCACCGACGGCACGGGCACGCTGCAGCTCACGTTCTTCAACCGCAAGTCGGTGTACGGGCTGGAGCGCGGGATGCGCGCGATCTTCGCCGGAAAGGTGGGCGTCTACCGGGGCACGCGTCAGCTGACGCATCCCGTGTACGAGCGCTTCCCCGACGATCTCGACGCCGATTCGGCCGCCGCACGTGCGTGGGCGGAGGCGCCGATCCCGATCTACGCGGCGACATCGTCGCTCGACGGCACGAAGATCCGCGACGTCATCCGCGCCCGTCTCGACGCGCTCGGTGTGCTCGACGACCCTGTGCCCGCCGACGTGCGCGCCGAGCGCGACCTGCTCGACTTCCGGGAGGCGCTCGAGCTGCTCCACCGTCCGCGCACCGAGGACGACTGGAGGGCGGCGCAGGAGACGCTGCGCTTCCACGAGGCGCTCGTGCTGCAGGCGTCCCTGCTCCGGCAACGCGCCCAGTACCGCGCGCGTCGCACGATCGAGCGGCGGCCGGGCAAGCTGTCGGCGGAGTTCGCCGAGCGGATGCCGTTCACACTCACCGACGACCAGCGCGCGATCGGCGAGGCGATCGAGACCGACCTCGCGTCGGGTATCCCGATGAACCGCCTCGTGCAGGGCGAGGTCGGGTCGGGCAAGACCCTCGTCGCGCTGCGCGCGATGCTCGCCGTGGCCGACTCGGGCGGCCAAGCGGCCTTCCTCGCCCCCACCGAGGTGCTCGCCGGGCAGCACCTGCGCTCGATCGTGCAGACGCTCGGCCCCGACCTCGCCGCGCGGCTGCGTCCCACCCTCCTCACCGGCCAGCTCCCCGCCGCCGATCGCCGCCGGGCGCTCCTCGCGGCGGCGTCGGGCGGCGCCTCGATCGTCATCGGCACGCACGCGCTGCTCGGCGACCAGGTGCAGTTCGCCGACCTCGGGCTCGTCGTCGTCGACGAGCAGCACCGCTTCGGCGTCGACCAGCGGGAGGCGCTGCGGCTCAAGGGCGTCTCGGCGGGTTCCGAGGGGCCGCACGTGCTCGTGCTCACGGCGACGCCGATCCCGCGCACGGTCGCGATGACGGTCTTCGGCGACCTCGACGTCTCGACGCTGCGTCAACTGCCGGCGGGGCGCTCGCCGATCCAGTCGCACGTCGTCGGCCTCGCCGAGCACCCGGGATGGATCGGCCGGGTCTGGGAGCGCCTCTCGGAGGAGCTGGAGAAGGGCCACCAGGGCTTCGTCGTCTGCCCGGCGATCGACGCGAAGACTCTGGAGGAGCGGGATCCCGACGAGGAGGACCCGGCGGAGGGCGCGCCGCCGCCCGCCGCGGTGCTGAGCGTCATCGAGGAGCTGCGCCGGCATCCGAAGCTGAGAGACCGCCGTCTCGAGGTGCTGCACGGACGGATGAGCGCCGACGAGAAGGACGCCACGATGCGCGCCTTCGCGCGCGGCGAGATCGACGTGCTCGTCGCGACGACCGTGATCGAGGTCGGCGTCGACGTGCCGAACGCGTCGACGATGGTCGTGCTCGACGCCGACCGCTTCGGCATCGCGCAGCTGCACCAGCTGCGCGGGCGCGTCGGTCGCGGCAGCGTGCCCGGTCTGTGCCTCTTCGTCACGTCCGCCGAGCCCGTGTCGCTCGCCCGCGAGCGGGTGGAGACGACAGCGGCGACGACCGACGGCTTCGAGCTCGCACAGGCCGACCTCGAGCTGCGCCGCGAGGGCGACGTGCTCGGCGAGACCCAGTCGGGCGGACGCTCGTCGCTCAAGCTGTTGCGGGTCTCGCGCGACGGACCGCTCATCGAGGAGGCGCGTCGGGTCGCCGAGGGCATCCTCGCCGACGACCCCGAGCTCGCCGCCCACTCCGCGCTGCGGGAGGCGATCGAGCGGCGCCTCGACGAGTCGGAGCGCGCGTTCCTGGGAAAGAGTTGACCCGCAGGTCGCCTGTCACGAATCGGTAACACTCACCGGCTACAGTGAGCGACGTGAGCCGGATCGCTGTCGTCCCGGGGTCGTTCGATCCGGTGACCCTCGGGCACCTCGACGTGATCGGGCGGGCCGCGGGCCTCTTCGACGAATTGCACGTGCTCGTCGTGCACAACCCCGACAAGTCGGCGCTCCTGCCGATCGCGCAGCGCGTGTCGCTCATCCAGGACGCGGTGAAGGATGCCGACCTCGGCGACAACATCATCGTGACGTCGTGGAGTGTCGGCCTGCTCGTCGACTACTGCACGGATGTCGGCGCGAGCGTGCTCGTGAAGGGCATCCGCTCCCAGGTGGATGTCGCCTACGAGACGCCGATGGCGATCGTGAACCGCAACCTCGCGGGCGTCGAGACGATCTTCCTGCTGCCCGATCCCGCGCACGCGCACGTGTCGAGTTCGCTCGTGCGGCAGGTGGCGGCGCTCGGCGGCGACGTCGCGCCGTATGTGCCGCGGGCGGTGTCCGACTTCCTGCAGTCCGCGCGGGGCTGATCGTCACGCCCGCTCCGCGTCTTCTCGACCGCGAGATCGCGCGGCTCGCCGTGCCGGCGCTCGGTGCGCTCGTCGCCGAGCCGCTCTTCCTCGCGACGGACACGGCGCTCGTCGGGCACCTCGGCGCCGACCCGCTCGCGGGGCTCGGCATCGCGAGCACGGTGCTCGCGACCGCGATCGGGCTGCTCGTCTTCCTCGCCTACGCGACGACCCCGACGGTGGCACGACGTCTCGGGGCGGGCGATGTCGCGGGTGCGGTGCGGGGCGGAATCGACGGTCTCTGGCTCGCGGCGGGCATCGGGGTCGTGCTCGCGGTCGCGGGGGTGCCCGCGGCCGGCGTGCTCGTGCGAGCCTTCGGGCCGACGGAGGCGGTGGCCGCGCAGGGGGCGACCTACCTCGCGATCTCGGCCGTCGGCATCCCGGGCATGCTCGTCGTGATCGCGGCGGCGGGGTTGTTCCGCGGGCTGCAGGACACCCGCACGCCGCTCGTCATCGCGGGCGTGGGCTTCGCCGCGAACGCGGCGCTCAACGCGGTGCTCATCTACGGGCTGGGGTGGGGCATCGCGGGATCGGCCGTCGGCACGGTGATCGCCCAGTACGGGATGGCGGCGGCGAGCGTGGCGATCGCGGTGCGGCACGCCCGTCGGCTCGGGGTGCCGCTCCGCCCGGGACTCGCCGGGGTCGCCGGCACGGCCGCCGCGGGCGGGTGGCTGCTGCTGCGCACGGTGTCGCTGCGCGTCGCCCTCGTCGCGACGACCGTGGCGGCCACGGGCGAGGGCACGGTGCCGCTCGCGGCCACGCAGGTGCTGCTGACCCTCTACTTCACGGCGGCGCTCGTGCTCGACGCGTTCGCGATCGCCGGGCAGGCGCTCGTCGGTCACGCGCTCGGGTCGTCCGACGTGGCGAGGGTGCGGGCGGTGCTGCGACGACTGCTGTTCTGGGGACTCGTCACGTCGGTCGCCGTGGGGGCTCTGCTCGCGGCGACGAGTCCCGTGCTCGGGCGGGTGTTCACGTCCGACGCCGCCATCGTGCAGGCGATCGGCGCGGGGGTGCTCGTCGTCGCCGCCTCGCTGCCGATCGGCGCCGTCGTGTTCGTGCTCGACGGCGTGCTGATCGGGGCCGGCGACGGGCGGTACCTCGCGTGGACGGGGCTGCTCAACCTCGCCGTCTACCTGCCCCTGCTCGTGCTCGCCACCTCGATCGCGGAGGATGCGGTGTCGGCCGTCGTCGGCATCCAACTCGCCTTCTGCGGCGGCTACCTCGCCGCGCGGGCGGCGACGCTGGCGCTGCGGGCGCGGGGGACGCGGTGGATGCGCGTGGGCGCACGCTGAGCGCGCGGCGTTAGGGTGCCGTCATGGCGATGCGGGCGGCGTGGAACGATCGGGCGGTCTTCTCGGAGTGCCCGAACTGTCGTCACCTCGGCCCCCACCAGCCCGACGAGCTCGGGATGCTGCGCTGCGACGTGTGCGGCGCGACGTTCCCCGCCTCTCCGTCGGCGTCGGCGACGGCCGCGGAACTCACCTACGTCGACTCGACCCCCGACGAGGCGATCACCTCGTCCTGGGTTCCCCAGCTCCCCGACGACGACTGAGCGGTGCCGGACCGGCGGGGGCAGAATGAGGGGATGAGCCTCACCCTCGGATACAAGGCCAGCGCCGAGCAGTTCGACCCCCGCGAGCTCGTCGAGATCGCGGTCGCGGCCGAGCAGCACGGAATGGAATCGGTCGCCGTGAGCGACCACTTCCAACCCTGGCGTCACGAGGGCGGGCACGCGCCGTTCTCGCTCACCTGGATGGCCGCGGTGGGGGAGCGCACGAGCAAGATCCGCATCGGCACGAGCGTCATGACCCCGACCTTCCGCTACAACCCCGCCGTGATCGCGCAGGCGTTCGCGAGCATGGGGGTGATGTATCCCGACCGCATCTTCCTCGGGGTCGGAACCGGCGAGGCACTCAACGAGATCGCGACGGGTGCCCTCTCGGCCGACGAGCACGCCTGGCCCGCGTTCAAGGAGCGCTTCGGGCGCCTGCGCGAGGCCGTCGACCTCATGCGGCAGTTGTGGACGCAGGAGCGCGTCAACTTCCGCGGCGAGTACTACGAGACCCACGACGCCAACATCTACGACCGTCCCGAGTTGCCGATCCCCGTGTACATCGCGGCCGGCGGCCCGATGGTGGCACGTTACGCGGGCCGCGCGGGCGACGGATTCATCTGCACGTCGGGCAAGGGCATGTCGCTCTACACCGACGAGCTCATCCCCGCGGTCAAGGAGGGCGCCGCGAAGGCCGACCGCTCCTACGCCGATATCGACCGGATGATCGAGATCAAGATCTCCTACGACACGGATGCCGACACGGCCCTGCAGAACACCCGCTTCTGGGCGCCGCTCGCGCTCAGCAAGGAGCAGAAGCACGACATCACCGACCCGGTCGAGATGGAGAAGGCCGCGGATGCGCTCCCGATCGAGCAGATCGCCTCGCGATGGATCGTCGGCAGCGACCCCGACGAGGTCGTCGCCGGGGTGAAGCCGTACGTCGACGCGGGCTTCACCCACCTCGTGTTCCACGCCCCCGGCCACGACCAGCGCCGCTTCCTCGACCTGTTCGAACGCGACCTCGCCCCCCGACTCCGCGCCCTCCCCATCCCGGTGGTCGAGTAGCGGCCGCAGGCCGCGTGTCGAGACCCCACCCCGACGACAGAGCCGCCATGGATCCCGCCACCGCGAGGCAGCGCCGGGTGTGGGACCGCGGCGCCCGCGACTACGACCGCTCGATGGACCGGCTCGAGCGCGGCATCCTCGCGGGGGCGCGCGAGTGGATCGGCTCCCGCGCCTCCGGCCGCACGCTCGAGGTCGCGATCGGCACTGGTCGGAGCCTCCCGTTCTACCCGGCCGAGGTCGACCTCACGGGCCTCGACCTGAGCGCCGAGATGCTCGCCGTCGCCCGCCGTCGCGCCGACGACCTCGGCCGCCCGGTCGAGCTCGTCGAGGGTGATGCCGAGCAGTTGCCGGTCCCCGACGCCTCCTTCGATACCGCGGTGTGCGCACTCGGGCTCTGCTCGATCCCGCATCCCGACGTCGCGATCGCCGAGCTCGCCCGTGTGCTGCGCCCCGGCGGCACCCTGTTGCTGCTCGACCACGTCGGCAGCACGTGGCCCCCCGTCTGGGCCCTGCAGTGGCTCGTCGAGCGTGTCACGATCCTCACGGCGGGGGAGCACTTCACCCGTCGACCGCTGCCGCTCGTGCGCGCCGCGGGTCTCGATGTCGTGGAGAGCGAGCGCACGAAGCTCGGCACGATCGAGCGGCTCCGCGCCGTGCAGGTCTGACACGGCGGCCCAAACCGGGGTCGGCGTCCCTCCGAATCCTTCCCGACGCGCGGGAGCGACACTGACCGCGGGAACGGAACGGACATGCCCCGCACAGGCCCACGCCTCACCCGCCCCCTCGCGGCGGGGACGGTCGGCGTCGTCAGCGCGGCCGCCCTTCTCGGGGCGGCGGAACTCGTCGCCCTGATCGTCGACCGGCGCGCGAGCCCGATCCTCGCCGTGAGCTCCTTCGTGGTCGACGTCGTGCCCCGCCCGCTCAAGGAGTTCGCGATCGAGACGTTCGGCGACGCCGACAAGATCGTCCTCCTCGCCTCCGTCGGAGTCGCCGCCGTGATCGGTGCGGCGATCGCGGGACTTCTCCAGCTTGCCCGTCCGCCGTTCGGTGCCGTGCTGCTCGCACTCGCCGGCACGGCCGCCGCCGCCGCGACCGCGACACGTGCGGGCTCCGTCCCGGTGCTCGCGGCGCTGCCGTCGGTGGTCGGCACGGTCGTCGGCCTCGTCGTGCTGGTCGTGCTCGCGAGGTCGCTGCGCCGCTGGCGTGCCACCCCCACTGCCGGTGCCGGGCCGGCGCGCCGCGAGTTCCTCCTGCTCACGACCGGTGTCGGCGTCGGCGCGCTGCTCGTCGGGGTCGGCAGTCGCGTCGTCGCGTCGACGGTGTCGAGCGTGTCGGCGCTGCGGCGCGCCCTGCGTCTTCCCGACCCGACCACGCGCGTCACGATCCCCGCCGGTGCCGAGTTCGACATCGACGGGCTCACGCCGCTCATCACCCTGAACGCCGACTTCTACCGGGTCGACACGGCGCTCACGGTGCCGCAGGTCGCCCCCGCCACGTGGCGGCTCGACGTCACCGGCATGGTCGACGAGCCCGTCACTCTCGGCTTCGACGATCTGCTCGCGATGGGTCCGGCCGAGTACGGCGTCACCCTGACGTGCGTGTCGAACCCCGTCGGCGGCGACCTCGTCGGCACCGCGATCTGGCTCGGCGTGCCGGTGCGCGACATCCTCGCTCGGGCGCGGCCGCAGAACGGCGCCGACATGGTGCTCTCGCGCAGCGTCGACGGGTTCACGGCGAGCACCCCCCTGGCGTCGCTCACCGACGACACGCTCGACGCGATCCTCGCCGTCGGGATGAACGGCGAACCCCTGCCTCTGGAGCACGGCTTCCCCGTGCGGATGGTCGTGCCGGGACTCTACGGCTACGTGTCGGCGACGAAGTGGCTCACCGAGCTGCGCGTGACCCGGTTCGCCGACGAGGAGGCCTACTGGACGCCGCGCGGCTACAGCGCGAAGGCTCCCATCAAACTGTCGTCCCGGATCGACACCCCGCGCGTCGACCGCGCGGTGCCGGCCGGTCGCGTGACGATCGCCGGGATGGCGTGGGCCCAGCCCGTCGGCGTCGGCCGGGTCGAGGTGCAGATCGACGACGGCGCCTGGCGGGATGCGACGCTCTCGACCCCGATCAACGGCGCGACGTGGGTGCAGTGGTACCTCGACTGGGAGGCGACCGCGGGCACCCACTACGTCGCGGTGCGCGCGACCGACCTCGACGGCACGACGCAGATCGTCGAACGGGCCCCGATCGCCCCCGACGGATCGACGGGGTTGGAGCGCACCCTCATCCGCGTGCAGTAGCGCGACGGCGGCGACCGGCGCGGAGGCGCCAAGATGGGGGGATGACCCGCGCGCTCGTCGGCTACGCCGCGATGCTCGAGCAGTTCGCCCCGAACCAGGTGCTCGCGCTCGCTGCCGAAGCCGAGGCGCACGGCTTCGACGGCGTGATGGCGGCCGACCACTTCCAGCCGTGGACCCCGCAGCAGGGGCAGGCGTCGTTCGTCTGGAACATCCTCTCCGCCCTCGGGCAGACCACGCGGGGCGCCCTCGGCACCGTGAGCACGCCGACGTTCCGGTTCCACCCCGCGGTCGTCGCCCAGGCGTCCGCGACCCTCGAAGCGATGTACCCGGGCCGGCACTGGCTCGGGCTCGGCAGCGGCGAGGCCCTCAACGAGCACGTCGTCGGGCAGTACTGGCCCGACGCGCCGGAACGCATCGACCGGATGTTCGAGGCGCTCGACATCATCCGCAAGCTCTTCGTCTCGGGGGCGACCGGCAAGGATGTGCGCCACGAGGGTCGCTACTACCGCCTGGAGTCGACCCGGCTCTGGACGGCGCCCGCGACCCCGCCGCCGATCTACGTCGCCGCCTCAGGACCCGTCACCGCGAAGCGCGCGGGCCGCGTCGCCGACGGGATCATCACCGAGACCGCGGCGCACGAGAAGCTCGCCGCCCTCTTCCAGCGGTTCGACGAGGGTGCGCGGGATGCCGGCCGCGGCTCGGGCGAGCGCATCCTGCGGGTGCACGTGAGCTGGGCGCCGACCGACGAGGAGGCGACGGCGAACGCGCTCACCGAGTGGCCGACGCTCGGGCTCAAGTTCCCGAAGGCCGACATCCGCTCGCCGTTCGAGATCGAGCAGATGGCGCGCATGGTGCGGCCCGAGCACTTCGAGGGCCGGCTGCTCGTGTCCGCCGACCCCGACGCGCACCGCGCCCACCTGCAGGGGTTCCTCGACCTCGGGGTCGACCGCATCCACCTGCACAACGTGGGGCGCAACCAGGAGGAGTTCCTGCGGGTGTTCGGCCGCGACGTGCTGCCGAGGCTCACCCGATGACGCGGGTGACGATCTGGACGGTCGACGGGCTGCCCGAGTTCCGGCCGGGCGACGACGTCGCGGATTCCGTCGGGGATGCCCTCGGTGCCGACCTGGAGGACGGCGACATCCTCGCGGTGACCTCGAAGATTCTCAGCAAGGCCGAGGGGCGCATCGTCGCCGCCGCCGACCGTGACGACGCGATCACCGCCGAGACCGTGCGGGTCGTCGCGACCCGCGGCTCGACCCGCATCGTGCAGAACGCGTGGGGGCAGGTGATGGCGGCGGCGGGCGTCGACTCCAGCAACACCGACGACGGCACCGTGCTGCTGCTGCCCGCCGACCCCGACGCCTCGGCCCGCGCGCTCTGCACCGCCCTGCGGGAGCGCTTCGGCATCCGCGTCGGCGTGATCGTCACCGACACCTTCGGGCGCCCGTGGCGGGAGGGGCAGACCGACGTCGCGATCGGCGCGGCGGGGGTGCGGGTGCTCGACGACCTGCGCGGTTCGACGGACGCCGCGGGCCGGGAGCTGCTCGTGACCCAGCCCGCGGTCGGCGACGAGCTCGCCGCAGCGGCCGACCTCGTGAAGGGCAAGGCGAACGGCACCCCGGTCGCCGTCATCCGCGGCATGGGCCATCTCGTGACCGACGAGCTCGACCCCGCGGGGGCGCAGCCGCTCATCCGCGACGCCGCGCACGACATGTTCCGCGTCGGCTCGACGGAGGCGTGGGACGAGGGGTACCGCGCGGGGCTCGACGCGCGCGACGTTCCCAACTCTCGGTGAGACGCGAGTTCGCGCACGAGACGTGGACAACACGCCGTCTGGCCGAGAGTTACGAACCGCCTGCGCGGAGCGGCGTCCATCCCACCGGCAGGGGTCCCGGAAGGCCCGCCCGCGCGACATCGGCCGCCTCCGACCACCCCTGATGCGCGTCGCGGGAGGTTCCGGCCCCGCGCGCGACGCGGAACCCGGCATCGTCGACCGCATCGTCCGGCGCACTCCCGCGTCGGACGCCGACCCGTACGTGCTCCGCACCGAGCGCCCACGACCCGCCCTTCAGAAGGCGATAGTCGCCGTAGCGGGCGGGGTCGAGGTAGTCCCAGCACCACTCCCACACGTTGCCGAGGAGGTCGTGGAGCCCGAACGCGTTGGGCTTCTTCCGACCGACGGGCCGGGGGCCCGACGCCTGATCGAACCACGCGACGTCGGTGAGCGGTCCGTAGGACGGGCCGGTCGATCCCGCTCGGCAGGCGTGCACCCACTCCGCCTCGGTCGGCAGTCGGAATCCGTCCGACGTCGCGTCCCAGGTCACGACGCCGTCGCCCTGTCGCGCGTAGGCGGGCGTGAGCCCCGCGCGCACCGACGCCGCATTGCACCAGGCGATCGCGTCGTTCCAGGAGACGCGGTGGAGTGGAATGCCGTCCACCGTGACGGGAGTCCGCGCGATCTCGAATGGCCGCAGGTCGACGGTGCGTGTCGTGCCGGAGCGCGCATCCCGTAGCTCGACGGTGCCGCCGGGCACGGCGACCACGTCGAGCGAAGCGGGCACAGTCCACGGTAGCGGGGCGAATTCCCAGCAG
>CAMLMQ010000032.1 GCA_946481135.1 uncultured Microbacteriaceae bacterium | reverse complement strand
GCCACGTTCACGGTGACCTTCACGGTCTCGACGCCGAGCGTGGCCGCCGGCAACGTCGCCCTCAACAGCGCGGCGACGACCGCGAGCGCCGGGGGAGTGCTGCAGACACCCGTCGAGTCCGTCAACGTCGGCATCACCGCGGGGCATGCGATGCCGGAGATCGCGAAGTCGGCGTCGGTGGCGACCTACGACGCCGACGGCGAAACGATCGACTTCACGTACACGGTGACGAACAACACCGCCGTGCCGCTCACCGGCGTCTCCGTCTCCGACCGCCTCACCGACGCGGCGGCGGGCTCGACCCCGCCCGTCGTGACGTGCGACCGGCTCGAGAGTCCGAGCGGGCCGTGCACGTCCTCGTCGTCGACCTCCCTCGCCGCCGGTCAGGTCGCCGTCTTCACGGCCACCTACACGACCCGCCAGGAGGATGTCGACCACGGACTCCTGGCCGACATCGCGACCGTCAGCGCTCAGCCCGCCACCGGGGCGGCACTGTCGAGCGAGTCGAACGAGGTGACGGTCACGGCCGTGCAGAACCCGGCGCTCACGCTCGACAAGACGGTCGATCCGACGACGGTCGACGCGGCGAACGACGTCGTGGAGTTCCGCTTCGCCGTGGAGAACACGGGCAACGTGACGCTCGGTGCGCTCGAGATCGTCGAGCAGTCGTTCACCGGCAGCACGGTGCTGCCGACGATCTCCTGCTCCGCGACGACCCTCCCGCCCGGAGCCGACGCGCTCTGCACCGTCGACTACCCGATCACGCAGGCCGATATGGACCAGGGTTCGGTAGAGAACACCGCGATCGCGCGGGCGTCGTTCGACGGCGCGGATGTCGACTCCGCCCCGTCGACCGCGACCGTGACGGTGACGCAGTCGCCGTCGCTCGACCTCGCGAAGTCGGCGCTGCCGACGACGATCGGCTCGCAGGGTCAGACGATCACCTACTCGTTCCTCGTGACGAACGACGGCAACGTGACGATCGACGCGATCGACGTGCAGGAGACCGCCTTCAGCGGCACCGGCACGCTCGGGGCGATCGTGTGCCCCGCGACCGCGCTCGCACCTGACGACGAGATGACGTGCACCGCCTCCTACCAGGCGACGCAGGACGATATCGACGCGGGCACGATCGACAACACCGCGACGGTGACCGGCGACGACCCCGCCGGTGCGGCGATCCCGACGCCGCCGACCTCCACCGTCTCGGTCGCCGTCGTGTTCGCCCCGGCGCTCACGCTCGTGAAGACGGCCGACGTGACGCGCGTCGACCGAGCCGGCGACGTCATCCGTTACGAGTTCCTCGTGCTCAACAACGGCAACGTCACGCTCGACGGTCTGACGATCGACGAGACCTCATTCACGGGCGCGGGCACGCTCAGCGCCGTCACGTGCCCCGTGTCGACGCTCGCCCCCACCGATCGCACGACGTGCACGGCCGAGTACACGGTCGTGAACGCCGACGCCCGGGGAGCGCGGATCTCGAACACGGCCGAGGCTCTCGCGACCTACGCGCTCGGCGGAGCGTCGGTCAGTGTCACGTCGACCGACTCGACGGCGCTCGTCGCGGTCGGATCCGGGGTGTCGGGCGGGCTCGCGGAGACGGGGTCGAGCGTTCCGCGCTGGCTCCTGACCGCCGCACTCGCGACGCTGCTGGGCGGCCTGGTGCTCGTGGCCGCCGGCAGCAGGAGGCGACCCTTCGCGGGTTGAGGTGCGCGACGCGTATCGAAACCGCACGTCTGCGGTGTCCGGTTTCGATACGCGTCCGCCTGCGGCGGGCGCTAGAGGGTCAAGCGAAGCTCACGCGCTGCCGAGCGCCCCCCGCACGATCGAGTCGCCCGAGTGGGTGGGGTCGCCGTCGTAGGGCTCCGCCGAGATGTCGACGAGGTCGTACTGACCGAGGTCGAGACCGTCGGGGATCGTGAACGTGCCCTCCGATCCGCGCAGCACGCCGAGGCTGACGAGCTGCGACGTCTCGCCGTCGATGAGCCACACCTCGCGGTAGCCGTCGGCGTCGGGGGCAGTGAGGCTGACGTCGACGACGCGCGCGCCGTCGGCCCGTTGCGCGACGACCGCCTCGCCGACGGCATCCGGCCAGTCGGGGAAGGCGTCGAGGGTCGCCGAGGCGAGCACGGTCGGCGGTGCCGGGCGCAGCAGGGTCCACACCGCGCCCGCCCCGGCGACGACGAGGACGACGGCGGCGACCGCCGCGAGCGGGGCGACGAAGCGTCGGCGACGCAGGGGCGTGACGGGCGCGACGGTCTCGCGGCCGAGCTCCTCCTGGATGGCGGCCCAGACGCGCGGACTCGGCTCGAGCAGGTCGGAGGTGTCGAGGGTCGAGCGACCCACCGTCACCGCGCGGCGCAGGTTCTCGACCTCGAGGGCGCACTCGGCGCACTCGGCGACGTGCGCCCGGTCGGCGTCGTCACCGGCTTTCTCGCCGAGCGCGAGCAGAGCCAACAGGTCAGGATCGACGTGGCTCATGGGTCACCTCCAGTCGGTGTCGCATCCTCTGCAGGCTGCGCCGGATGTGGCTCTTGACGGTGCCCAACGGTATCCCGAGGGCGGCGGCGATCTGCTGGTGGGTCAGATCGTCGTAGAACGCCATGCGGATGATTCGTTGCGCGTCGGGTTCCAGCCTGGCGATCTCATCGGCGACGAGCAGCTGGTCGGCGAGGTCGACCTCCGGGGCGACCTGGTCGTCGCGGCTCGAGACCGTCGTCAACTCGGCATGGAGGCGACGGATGCGGGCGCGTGCCTCGTGCGTGTCGGCGATCTTGTTGCGCGCGATGCCGACGAGCCACGCCGACATCCGCGCCCGTTGCGGGTCGAATCCGGACCGGCCGATCCACGCCGCCACGAACGTCTTCTGCGTGACGTCTTCGGCATCCGCGACGTCGCCGAGCGACCGCACCGCGAGGGTGTAGACGAGCGCCGACCACCGACGGTACGCCGCGTCGAGGGCGCGGTCCTCACCGGCAGCGAAGTCCCGCGCGATGACGTCGTCGTCGAGCTCGCTCACGCGGAACCTTCGGCGACGGGGGTGGCGACCACGATCACATTGTCGCTGTAGCGGAAGGCGTCGCGGTCGAACTGCCCGCCGCACGTGATGAGTACGAGGCGCGGCGACCCCTCGCGCTCGAAGATCTCGGCGAGCGGCACATCCCGTTTCGGGATGCTCGTGACCGACTCGATCACATAGCGCACCTGCGCCCCGGTATCGACCGTCACGGTCACCTCGGTGCCTGCGGGCAACCCCGCGAGCTTCGAGAACGGGCCGAGGCCGTAGCGGGCGGAGTCGACATGCGCCGAGATGACGGTCGTGCCAGCGTCGCTCAGCGGGTCGGGTCCGAAGCGGTACCACCCGGCGACGCTCACGTCGTCGGGGAGCTCCATGAAGCCGTCGGGTTCGAGCCCCACCGGGATGACCGGCACCCGCACGCCGGCGGCCGGCACGTCGACCGTCACGGGCGGGCGTGCCTCGCGCGGCGGCCGCAGCTCGCCGTTCGCGATCGGGATGTCGGGGACCGGGGCCGACGAGACGGTCGGTTCGGGGGCGGGCTGCCCGACCGGAGCGGTCGAGCAGCCCGCCAGGAGCACCGACAGTCCGACGGCGAGGGTGAGTCGTCGCATCATGAGGGTCCTCCGGGGTGCTGTGTGGGTGGGAACGGATCAGATCACTCGGCGTCGGCCCGCGCCGCGCGCACGCGGGTACCCGCGATCACGGCGGTGGCGAGCAGCGCGGCGAGAGCCGCCCCGACGAGCGCGAACGTCGACGGGTCGGTCGCCGCCGCCTGGCCGCCCGTGCCCGAGTTCACGCCGCCCGGCGTCGAGTGCAGGCCCGAGATCGACTGCGTGATGAGCTGCAAGTCGTTCGTGCCGGTCGAACCCACCGCGTAGACGATCACGTTGGTGCCTTCGACGATCGTCACCGGCGCCGCGGTGCCCGACGTGGGGATGATGATCGGCGACGTGGTGCCCGCCCCGGCGACGCCGGCGGTGATGTCCCCGGCGGGCAGCAGGGTCGATCCCTGGTCGCCGTTCTCGACGTTGTCGAACGCGATCGCGCCGTTCGCGACGATCGCGACCGGCCCGGCCCCTGCGGCGTGGCGCACCGTGAGCCGACCCTCGCCGGCGGGGATGGTCGAGATGTCGTTGACGAACGGCGTGAGCGCCGGGGTGCCGGCGGCGTCGTAGTGCGCGACGAGCGAGATGCTCTGGTTGGCGGGAACCGACGCGGCGGCCACGTCGATCGCCGGTGTGTCGGTGCCCGGCACGTCGTTCGCCTCGTAGACCTGGATCGCGTAGTCCGCGGCCGGCAGGTCGAGCGGGCCGGCGACGTCACCCGGGGCGAAGTCCTCGAGGGTGAGCGTTCCGTCGACGTAGACGTCCACGGTGAGTCCGGGGATGCCGTGCACGACGTAGACGTCGGAGCTCGTGGCCGAGATCGCCTGCGCCGGGGTGGCGACGACAGCCGTCGCGAGCAGTCCGGCCCCGAGGCCGGAGAGAAGCTTGAACCGCATGAGATGTCCTCCTTGGAGCAGGCGGCTTTCGCCTGTCAGGAAGCACTTCCTGCGCGGAGGTTCCGCCGGATGCGGCTCTCAGGATCTTCTCAGCCGATGACCGGACGCTCCTCCGGGTAGGAGAAGAGCACGCTGCGTTGTCGTACCGCCAGCGCAGCTGCGAGACCGATGGGCCCGATGCGCCCCGCGAGCATGAGCGCCGCGAGCACGTACTTGCCGAACGGATCGAGCTCCGCCGAGAGGCCGACCGAGAGGCCGCAGGTCGCGAACGCCGAGATCACCTCGAACAGGATGCGGTCGAGCGGGGCGTCGGTCGTGAGCATCACGAGCCCCGTCGCGACGAGCACGAGGGTGGCGCCGA
Organism: uncultured Microbacteriaceae bacterium; assembly: GCA_946481135.1. The sequence goes on along the minus strand of CAMLMQ010000032.1, from coordinate 14,870 downwards.
GGAAGGTGACGCTGATCGCGACGCGCAGCAGGCCCTCCGGGATGGTTCGTCCCGCCACCGCGACCGCCTTCAGGCCCTTCGCCTCGGCGACGATCGCGAGCAGCAGCACGGCCAGCGTCGTCACCTTGATGCCGCCGGCCGTCGACGCCGACGCCCCGCCGACGAACATGAGGGCGTCGCTCAGCAGCAGTGTGATCGGCTCCGACGACGCGGTGTCGACGACGGCGAACCCTCCCGACCGCGTCATGGTCGACGCGAAGAGCGCGTGACCGATCTTCTCGGGGATCGACTCGTCGCCGATCGTCGCCGGGTTCGACCATTCGAAGAGACCCCACGCGACCGCTCCGACGACGAGCAGCGCGACGGTCGTGACGATCGTCAGCTTCGTGTGCAGGCTCCAGCGGGCCCGGTTCCAGCGGGTGACGAGCAGGTTGAGGAAGACGGGAAACCCGAGACTGCCCACGAACACGCCGATCGCGATCGGCGCGAGCACGAGCGGCTGATCGGCGAACCCGACGAGCCCGCCCTCGTGCACCGTGAACCCCGCGTTGTTGAAGGCCGACACCGCATAGAACAAGCCGTGCCAGAGGCCACGCCACACCGACCCCTCGGCGATCATGAACGCGGGGGCGAGCACGACGAACAGGATCCCCTGGATGGTGAGTGTCGTGACGACGACGACTCGCAGCAGCCGGCCGACGTCGCCGATGTCGCTCGCACCGATGCTCTGACGCGCGAAGAGCTTCCCCCCGAGCCCGAGCTGCCGTGACACGGCGCGCGCGAGCAGGAGGGCGATCGTCACGATGCCGAGCCCGCCGACCTCGATCGCGACGAGGATCACGATCTGACCGAACGGCGACCAGTACGTGGCCGTGTCGACGCTCGTCAGGCCCGTGACCGTCACGGCCGAGACGGCGGTGAAGACGGCATCCTGAAGCGGCGCGGCACGACCCGATGCGGTCGCGAACGGCAGGCTGAGGAGGCCGGTGAACGCGACCGCCGCGGCGAGGAAGACGGTGACGGCCCCGCGGGCGGGGGACCGGCTCGCGAACGTGCCGAGCAGTCGCGCGGGTTTCAGCTCGCGCGGACGCGGCGGCTTCACGAGGTGAGCAGCGGCGAGACGGCGCCCGCGCCGACCAACAGGATCCCGCCGACGATCAGCGCGATCGGCCAGGCGCGATGCGGCGGCTCGGCTTCGGCGTCCCGGGTGCGTCGCGTCGCGCGGATGCTGAACGCGAGCGCGACGCCGATCGCCACCGCGAGGGTGCCGAGCACGGTCAGATCGAAAGTCACGGTGAGCACCTCGCTGAGCTGGGGGCCGGCGGATCCGACGCCGACCAGGCTTCCCGGCACACCGGCGGCAACGCTACCCCACCGCCCGGCCATGAGCCACCCCGCCACCCCGTCGATAGACTGGACGTGGTGTGTCGGGAAGCCTGGTCGACGTTCCGTCCCGTCGACCCGCCGCGGTCGCCACCGATCCGACCAGGAGCCCCGTGTCCCTTCCCGTCCCCCGCCGCACCCGGCTCCGCCGCTGGGTCACGCTCGAGACCACGAGCGGCATCCTGCTGCTCTCCGCCGCGTTGCTCACGCTCGTCTGGGCCAACTCGCCGTGGCGTGACCTGTACGTCGGGCTGACCGAGTTCACGATCGGTCCCGCCGTGCTGCACCTCGATCTGTCGCTCTCGACGTGGGCCGCTGACGGGCTGCTGGCGATCTTCTTCTTCGTCGTCGGAGTCGAACTCAAGCACGAGATCGTCGCCGGCAGCCTGCGGAAGCCGCGTGAGGCCGCGGTGCCGGTGCTCGCGGCGATCGGCGGCATGGTGCTGCCGGCGGTCATCTACCTCACCGTCGTCACGGCCTTCGACGACCGCACCGCCCTGCACGGGTGGGCCATCCCGACCGCCACCGACATCGCCTTCGCCCTCGGCGTGCTCGCCGTGTTCGGACGCGGTCTGCCTCGGGCGCTGCGCATCTTCCTGCTGACCCTCGCGGTCGTCGACGACCTGCTCGCGATCGTCATCATCGCGGTCGCCTACACGTCGGGTCTCGACCTCGTCGCGCTCGCGGTGGCGCTCGTCGCGGTCGCGGCGTTCGGCCTGGTCGTGCGGCTGCGTCGCCCGTTCTGGTGGTTGCTGCTGCCGCTCGCGCTCGTCGCCTGGGGCTTCATGCACGAGTCCGGCGTGCACGCGACGATCGCCGGTGTGCTGCTCGGCTTCACGGTGCCGGCGCGTCCGGTGCACGGCGAGACGGATGTGCGCACCCACCGGTTCGACGACGCCGTACGTCCGATCTCCGCCGGGATCGCGTTGCCGGTCTTCGCGTTCTTCTCGGCCGGCGTCTCGCTCGTCGACGGCGGGGGACCGGCGGCGGTGCTCGGTCAGCCCGTCGTGCTCGCGATCGTCGCGGGGCTCGTGCTCGGCAAGCTGCTCGGCGTGCTCGGCGTCACCGCCATCGTCACGAAGGTGACGCCGCTGCGGCTGCCCGACGGCATCGGACTGCGCGACCTGCTGCCGGTGGCGTTCCTCACCGGGATCGGGTTCACGGTGTCGCTGCTCATCTCGGAACTCTCGTTCCCGGATGCCGAGCACACCGCGGGGGCGAAGGTCGCCATCCTCGCCGGCTCGCTGCTCGCCGCGCTGCTCGCCGCGTTCACCCTCCGCTGGGACGCCCGCCGTGCCCGCAGCCGCGACATGAACGAGGACGGCGTGGTCGACGCCGACACCGGTCAGATCGGCGCGATCGACGACGACGGGGGCCCGGGCAGCTAGTCATAATGGGCCATGCCCACCGTGCCGCGGTCGCCGCTGCTGGAGCGGATCCGCGCGTCGGTGATCGGCGACGACCAGGTGATGTCCGGACCCTTCGGTCCCCGGCGGGTCACCTACGCCGACTACACGGCGAGCGGACGGTCGCTCACGTTCCTCGAGGACTTCATCCGCGACGAGGTGCTCCCGCGTTACGCGAACACGCACACCGAGTCGTCCGGCACCGGCCTGCAGACGACGCGGCTGCGGGAGGATGCCCGCGCGATGATCCGGGCGGCGGTGGGTGGGGGCGACGACACCGTCGTGATCTTCACCGGAAGCGGATCGACCGCCGCGATCGACAAGCTCGTGGGCATCCTCGGCATCCGCATCCCCGCCGACCTCGACCGCCGGCACGGGCTGAGCGCCTCCCTCCCACCTGAGCAACGGCCGGTCGTGTTCCTCGGACCGTTCGAGCACCACAGCAACGAACTGCCCTGGCGGGAGTCGATCGCGGATGTCGTCACCATCCCCGAGGATGCCGACGGTCACGTCGATCTCGCCGCCCTCGCCACCGCCCTCGAGGCGCACCGCGATCGACCGCTGAAGATCGGCTCGTTCAGCGCCGCGAGCAACGTCACCGGCATCATCACCGACACGACCGCCGTGACGGCGCTGCTGCACGAGCACGGCGCCCTCGCCTGCTGGGACTTCGCCGCCGCCGCCCCGTACGTCGAGATCGACGTCACCGCGGGCGACTTCGACGCGGTCTTCCTGTCGCCGCACAAGTTCATCGGCGGCCCCGGCACCCCCGGCGTGCTCGTCGCGCACCGCCGCATCCTCACCAACTCGGTGCCCGACGTCGTCGGCGGCGGCACGGTCGCCTACGTCAACCCGCTCGAGCACCGCTACCTCGCCGACCCCGCGCACCGGGAAGAGGCGGGCACGCCGGCGATCATCGAGTCGATCCGGGCGGGCCTCGTGTTCCAGCTCAAGGAGGCCGTCGGGGTCGACACGATCCGCGCGGTCGAAGACGACTTCCTGCGTCGCGCGATGGAGGCGTGGCGCACCTCGCCGCACATCCAGATCCTCGGCAACCCCGATGCGGAGCGCCTGTCGATCATCTCCTTCGTCGTGAAGCGTCCGGGCAGGCGCTACCTGCACCACAACGCCGTGGTGGCGATCCTCAACGACCTCTTCGGCATCCAGGCGCGGGGCGGCTGCTCGTGCGCGGGACCCTACGGTCACCGGCTGCTCGGGATCGACATCGAGCGCTCGCACGCCTACGAACGTGAGATCGCGCGCGGCTGCGAAGGCATCAAGCCGGGATGGGTGCGGGTCAACTTCAACTACTTCATCAGCGAGGCCGTGTTCCGCTACCTCGTCGAGGCGGTCGAGCTCGTCGCCGAGTACGGTTCCCGGCTCGTGCCGCACTACCGCTTCTCGCTCGACTCCGGCCTCTGGCGACACGAGCACGGTCCCGTGGAGCCGCCGCTGCGTCTGACGGATGTCGGGTACGACGCCGGCGGGCGCATGACGTTCCCGCGGCACGACGACCGCGCGGGTGAGGAGGTGCTCGCCGGCTACCTCGACGAGGCGAGGGCGCTGCTCACGGCGCTTCCGGATGCCGACACCCTGCCGCAGGCCGGCGACGCGCAACTCGGCGACGACGTGCAACGCCTGCGCTGGTTCGAGCTTCCCGCCGCCTCTCTCGGCTGAACCGCATCCGCGTCAGAGCCCGTCGTAGAAACGCAACTCGGGATCGTCGGGCAGGCCCAGTGGGCGCGCGCGGGACGACGTGCGCTGCGAGAGGTCGTCGAGGAACTCGGCTGCCGAGACCTCGAAGTCGACATCGACCGGCTCGCTCGCCATCTGGCTCGCGGGTCCGACGAGCAGCTCCACCTCGGTCGGTCGGCCCTGCTCGTCGACCCCCGGAACCACGACCGTCTCGGCCGCGCCGGCCCGCGCGAGCGAGGCCGCGTAGCTCAGCACCGCGGCTGCGACCTCGTCGGAGGTGAGGAGCGTCTCGCCCGCGTACACGATGCGTCTCACGGATCCATGCTCGCGCGCGTCGCCGCGTGCGGCATCCGCTTGCCCCGGTGCCCCGTGATGACCTAGTTTTCGCCCCCGGAGCTCCGTCGCACATCCCCGACCTCCGCGCAACCCCCGGTGTTGCGATTCGGAGCCGCCCGCGGCGCGGCGATACATTTCGTGCCGGCGCACTCTTCGTGCCCGGTCGAGGAAGGCCCCTGTGTGGACGTGATCCACCCCGACGAGTTCCCCGTCGGGTTCGTGCGTGTCGACGCCCGCGATCGCATCGTCGACGTCAACCACTGGTTCGTCGAGTGGATCGGGCGCCCCGCGGACGAGCTCCGCGGTGTCGTCGTCGTCGACCTGTTGCGCCCGGTGCGCGAAGACCTCCTGCCGCTCGACGGCGGCGTCGGGCCGTTCATGCTGCGGCATCCCGATCGCTCCGGCGGCGCCGCGATGGTCGCGCGCTCCGAGGATGCCCGGGGCGCCATGCTCACGGTCGTCGACGCGAGCGTGAGGTACGCGGCGCTGCGCGACCTGCGTCGGTCGTACGTTCTCGCCGACCGCACCCAGAAGCGGCTCCAGCTCGTCATCGACGCGTCGATCGCCTTCTCGTCGGCGACGAGCGAGCACCGGCTCGCGGAGATCCTCGCCGACACGACCACCCGCTCGTATGACGCCGACGAGTCGGTCGTGATGCTGCTCGACGAGTCGCGACGGCTGCACGAGGTCGCCGGAACGAATCCGTTCGGGCCGATCATCGACGTCGGTCTCGTCGCCGGCTTCACGCGGGAGATGCGCGACGTGCTGGAGGTGAGCGGGCTCGAGCAGGCGGATGCGATCGCGCCGATGCTCGGCGATGCGATGCGCGCCACCGGCGTCGAGGCCCTCATTGCCGCACCGCTCGAGCACGAGGGCGAGTCGTACGGGGTCTTCGCCTGCTTCTTCCGGCATGCGCGCACCTTCGACCGGGAGGCCGCCCGGCTCGCGGACGCGCTCGCCGGCCAGGCGGCGCAGACCCTCGTCACGCTGCGACTGCGGGGCCGGCTCGAACACGCCGCGATGCACGACGAGACCACCGGGCTGCCGAACCGCCGCCTGCTCGAGGAGAGGATGCGCGAGCAGCTCATCGGCGAGCGTCACGGTCGCGCGGTCATCTTCCTCGACCTCGACGGCTTCAAGACCGTGAACGACGCCCTCGGGCATCCCGTCGGTGACGAGGTGCTGCGCGAGGTGGGGCGTCGGCTGCAGTCCGCCGTGCGGGAGGGTGACATCGTCGCGCGCTACGGGGGCGACGAGTTCGTGGTCGTCTGCGGCGTCGCCGACACGACCGACGCGACCGAGATCGCCGAGCGGTTGCGGGAGAGCGTGCGGGTGCCGTTCGACTTCCTGCCCGACGGGATGACCCTCGGGGCGAGCGTCGGTGTCGCGCTCGCCCCGGTCGGCGACGGCCGCGTCACCCTCGACGGCGTCATCCGGGCCGCCGACCACGCGATGTACCTCGCGAAGAACCGCGGCGGCGACCGCGTCGTCGAAGGGGCACCGGTCGAGCCCGTCGCCTGACGTCGACCGTCGGGAGCCGCCACCGTCAGCGGCGTCGGGCGTCGGTGCACGCGACGCATGCGGTGCGTGCCGGTCGCAGCTCGAGCTGACCGACCGGGATCGGCATCCCGCAGCTCTCGCAGACGCCGTAGGTGCCCGCGGCGACCCGCGCCTCGGCCGCGTCGAGGGCGCGCAACTCGGCGACCGCGGCGGCGTGGAGACCCTCGGCGTGCTGCCATTCGAAGGTGAGCGAGAAGCCCTCGGGGTCGTGCTCCTCGTCGATCCAGTCGCCGCGCGCCTCCCGCACGTCGTCGAGGCGCCGTTCGACGAGGCCGAGCTCCCGGCGGAGCTCGGCGCGTCGCGCGGCGATCCATTCGAGCGGGGTCGTCATGGCCCGACGACCAGCGTCTCGACCTCGCCGATCACCCCGTCGGTCAGGGTGAGCCGCATCACCGTCGCGTGCGGCTGCCGTCGGCGGTCGGTGGGGGAGCCGGGATTGAGCAGCCGGAGCCCGTTCGGGGTGACCGTGTCCCACGGGATGTGCGAGTGCCCGAAGACGAGCACGTCGACGTCGGGGAAGCCGGCATCCATCCGCTGCTCGCGGCGCTCCTTCGCACCGGTCTCGTGCACGACGCCGAGCCGCACCCCCTCGAGTTCGACCCGCGCGACCTCGGGCAACCGCTCGCGCAGCTCCCCGTGATCGTTGTTGCCCGCCACGCCGATCAGCCGGGCGGCGCGCTGCTCGAGGCGATCGAGCATCCCGACGCTCGTCCAGTCGCCCGCGTGGACGACGACGTCGGCCGCATCGACCTCGGCCCACACGGTGCGGGGCAGGTCGCGGGCGCGCGCCGGCACGTGGGTGTCGCTCAGCAACAGCACGCGGATGCTCACCGCCTCAGTCTGCCCCGCGCAGGTGACAGGATCGGAGGATGACGACCACCGCCCTCGACTGGTCGTCGGGCACCTGGACGCATCCGCCCGCCGAAGTCGTGCTCGAGGGCCTCGACCTCGTCGCGACCGCGGTCGAGGGGTCCGACGCCTGGCGCCTCACCTCGTACGGGTTCGTGCACGAGAACGAGCACGCGCTGCTCGCGCCCCTGCCCGCCGAGGCGGCGGTCGAGGTGACCTTCACGGCCGCGCTCGAGCGGCAGTTCGACCAGGCGGGCGTCTTCCTGCGCGTCGACGTCGAACACTGGGTGAAGGCCGGCGTCGAGTTCGCCGACGGGGTGCCGCAGGTGGGCGTCGTGGTCACCGACGGCCGCTCCGACTGGTCGGCCGCGCCCGTGCCCGAGTGGGCCGGCCGCCGGGTGACGGTACGGGCGAGCCGCTCCGGGGATGCCGTGACCGTGCGCGCCCGCGTCGATGACGAGCCCTGGCGGTTCGTGCGGCTCGTGCCCCTCGACCCGGCGCTCGACGTCGAGGCGGGACCCTACCTGTGCGCCCCGACCCGCGCCGGGCTCGCCCTACGCTTCCACGGGTGGCGGGTCACCCCACCCGACGGATCCCTGCATTGACGCCCGTGCGCGGATCGACCGTCGGCGCCTCCCTGATCGTCGTCGTCGGCCTGATCTGCCAGGAGGTCGGCGCCGGCATCGCGGTGCTGCTGTTCCCCGACGCCGGGCCGGTCGGGATGGTGACGCTGCGGCTCGTCTTCTCGGCCGCCATCCTGCTCGCCGTCTTCCGCCCCTCGCTGCGCGGGCGGTCCCGGGCCGACTGGCTCACCGTGCTCGGCTTCGGCGGCGTGCTCGCCGGCATGAACGTGCTCTTCTACCTCGCGCTCGATCGTCTGCCCCTCGGACCGACCGTCACGATCGAATACCTCGGTCCGCTCATCCTCTCCGTCGTCATCGCGCGGCGCGCGTCGGCGTGGCTGTGGGCCGTGCTCGCCCTCGGCGGGGTGGCGCTGCTCGCCCGGGGAGGGTTCGACGGACTCGACCCGGTCGGCGTGCTGTTCGCGCTCGGCGCGGGCGCGGCCTGGGTCGGCTACATCCTGCTGTCGGCCCGCACCGGCAGTCGCTGGGCGCGCCTCGACGGTCTCGCGATCGCGATGGCGATCGGCGGACTCGGGGTGCTGCCGTTCGGCGTCGCGTCGGCGGGCGAGGCGTTCCTCGACCCGCGCGTGCTGCTGCTGGGGTTCGGGGTCGCGATGCTCTCCTCGGCGATCCCCTACGGGCTGGAGCTGCTCGCGCTGCGGAGGCTCCCCGCCGACACGTTCAGCATCCTGCTGAGCCTCGCCCCGGCCCTCGCCGCCGCCGCGGGGTTCGTCGTGCTGCATCAGCGCCTCGAGGTGCTCGACCTCGTCGCGATCGCACTCGTCGTGGTCGCGTCGATGGGCGCGGTGCGCGCGGCCGCCCGGCGGCGCGGCCTGCCGCCCGCGCCCGAACCGTGATCAGCGCTGCTGTCGACGCAGCAGCTGCCGCACCTGCTCGAGCACCTCGACGGCGCTCGGTCGCTCCTCGGGATCCTGGCGGGTCATCGCCGTGAGCAGCGCGCGCCAGGGCTTCGGCACGGCCTTGCCGACCTCGGGGTCGGTGCCCACCCGCGCGAGCGCGGCCTCGCCGTTGCGGCCGGGGAACGCCGGGGTGCGGGTGAAGCACTCCAGCAGCACGAGGCCCAGCGAGTAGATGTCGGCCGCCGGGGTGAGCCGGCGCTTGAGCACCTGCTCGGGGCTCAGATACGGCACCGTCCCGTCGACCATCCCGTCGTCGGGCGGCTCCCACTCCTGCTCGACGGCGAGGCCGAAGTCGGTGAGTCGGGCACGCGGGCGCGAGAAGGCCGAGCCGTAGTCGACGAGCAGGATGTTGGCGGGCGACACGTCGCGGTGGACGATGCCGTTGCGGTGCACGTACTCCAGCGCCTCCGCGACCTCGAACGCGATGCCGCCGATGATCACGGGCGTGAGGGCATCCTCGTCGATCAGTTGCCGCACGCTGCGTCCGGGCACGAGCTCCATCACGAGGAAGGGGCGTGGGTCCGACGGCGTCGACTCGTCGATCCCGGCGTCGAGCACCGCGACGATGCCGTGGTGGCCGAGGGCGGCGAGCACCCGCAGTTCGTCGCGTGCGCGGTCGAGTTCGCTCTCGGAGCCGGCGAGGAACACCTTGACCGCCACGTCGCGCCCCAGCAGCACGTCTTTGGCGCGGTAGACGGAGGCCGAGCCGCCGCGGGCGATGAGAGTCTCGGGGCGGTACCGCTCCAGCAGCAACGGCGCGCTCAACTCGGACGTGCTCACCGGCCTCCTCCCGCTTCACGGCGAGCACCAGGTTATCCGGGGGCCCGCGGGCTGCGGGGGGCTTGCGCACGACCGCGATTTCGTCAAGGGGGCTTGTGAACCCCCCCGAATGGGGGTCACGCTGGTCGACAAGGGTCCGGTCCGCGTGCGTACGGGGGCCATGAGGGGGTGCAGGCCATGGAAATGCCGTCGTCGAGGGAGTTTCCGTCGTCGAGTGTTTTCCGCACTCGCGACGCGGGCGAAGTCGAAGCGCATCTGCGCGATCTCTACGGGTCGCTCGCGATGAGCTCCGACCGCGTCGAGTTCAGCCAGACGGTGCACGGAGACGCGGAGTTCGCGCTCACCGAGTTCACCTACGGCGGGCGGTTCGACATCGGCGGAGAGATCGACCTCGTGACCGTCGGGGTCGTCGACGCGGGCTTCGGCTACGAGGTAGGTGACGAGTCGGGGTGGAGCGGCGCGCAGCCCGTGCTCTTCCAGCCCGACCAGCGCATCGTCTGCCGCCTCGACGACGTCGTGCTGCGCGGTGTCACCTTCGGGGCCGCCGAACTCGCCCGCGACGTCGGGGCCCTCCTCGGCACCGAACTCGCGAGCGTGCGCTTCGCCTCCGCGCGGCCCCGTGATCCCGAGCGCGGCGCCGCCTGGGCCGGACAGCTCGCCGCGGCGACGCGGGATGTCGCGACCTCTCCCGTTGCGCTCGCGGCGACCCGCGGCGCCCTGACTCGTCTCCTGCTCGAGACGTTCCCGCTCGCCGACGCCGAGCTCGACCGGCGCGTGGGCGCGGTCGGCCGCTGGATGGGATACCGCCGAGCTGTCGAGTTCATCGAGGAGCACGCCTCCCTGCCGATCACACTCGCCGACATCGCGAACGCCGCGCGGTTGCCGGCCGCCGAGCTGGATGCGGCCTTCCGCACGCACTCGCCGCACGGGGAGACGGCGCTCGGTCACCTGCAACGCGTGCGCCTCGTGTCGGCTCACCGCGATCTCGCCCAGTCCGACCCGGACCGGACGACGGTCGCCGAGATCGCCAGCCGGTGGGGGTTCGCGACTCGCGGCTCGTTCGCCGGTCGCTATCGGCGGGCGTTCGGCGTCTGGCCCGGGCGGTCGCTGCGCGGCTGAGCCGCCCCGTCGCCGTACGCTCGGAGCGTGGCGACCGTACGTTTCGTGGCGATCGGGGACTCGTTCACCGAGGGCGTCGGCGACGAGCGACCGGACGGCAGCCCGCGCGGCTGGGCCGACCTCGTCGCGCAGGGGTGGGCCGCGGCGATCGGCACGTCCGTCGAGTACGCCAACCTCGCGATCCGCGGGAAGCTCGCCGGGGCGATCGTCGCCGAACAGCTCGAGCCGGCGCTCGCGCTGCGTCCGACACACCTGTCGTTCAACGGGGGCGGCAACGACATGCTGCGCCCCCGCACGCCCCTCAGCACGATCGCCGACCTGTTCGCCCACGTACTGCGCCGCTGCGACGAGGAGGGGGTGACGCTCGTGCTGCTCAGCGGGGGCAACCCGGCGGCGCAACTGCCCATGAGCCCGCTCATCCAGCGCCGCGGCGATCAGCTCTCCGCCCTCGTCGAGGCGCGGTTCGCCAAACGTGACGACATCGTGCGGGCGTACAACTGGCCCGACCGGGAGCTCAGCCTCCCCGCGTACTGGGCGCCGGATCGGCTCCACCTCAACACGCGCGGACACCATCGTGTCGCGGCCCGGGTGCTCGAGGCGCTCGGCGCCGCCGCGCCCGACACCTGGTGGTCACTGCCTGAGCAGAGCGCGGTGGTGCGCCTGGGGCGGGCCGCGTACGCCCGCGAACACCTCGGACCATGGGTGCGACGGCGGCTCACCGGACGCTCGTCGGGCGATGGGCGCGTGCCGAAGCATCCGGTCTTCGTCGAGGTCACCCCGACGCCACGGTGAACGCCCTGTCAAGTCTCGGGCGCGTCCCGGCCTTGCGGGGCTAGCGTCGTCTCGTGCGCACGCTGAGCTACAACCTCGAAAAGCACAAGGCCGCGGGAGAGCTGGTCGCGCTCACCGAGGCGCACGACCTCGACATCCTCTGCCTGCAGGAGGTCTCGACGGCCGACCTGCCGGCCGAGCTCGGGCCGCTGCACCTCGCCGATGCGACCACGCGCAACCGGCTGGGCCTCGCGATCTACCACCGCCGCGATCGCTTCGAAGCCGTCGAGACGCGGGCCTACCAGCTGAAGAAGGGATGGCACGACCGCATCGCCGCGCCCGCGCACGAGCGCCTGCTCGCCTCGCGGCTGCGGGATGTCGAGCACGACCGCGAGCTGCTCGTCGCCTCGTTCCACGCGTCGCCGCTCACGGCGCTCAACTCGCTGCGTCGCCACCAGATCGCCTCCGCCCACGAGCAGTTGCGCGAGCTCGGCCCCGGCCTGCCGACCCTCATGGTCGGCGACTACAACTACCCGCTCGGCAAGGCGCGCCTCGGGCGGCGGATGCTCGAAGGCGGCTACGACCTCACCCTCAGCACCACGCGCACCTACACGCGCTACAAGATCGTGCGCGGCCACTTCGACTTCGCGACGAGCTCCGGAATGCAGATCCACGGCATCCAGACGCTGCCCCACGGTGCCTCCGACCACGCGCCCATCGTCGTCGAGTCGAGCTACCGCGCGGCTGAGGCCGCCGCGTGAGCGACCCGTTCGCCGAGCACCGCTACCTGACCCTGTCGACCGCCGACGCCGACGGGACGCCGTGGGCGACACCCGTCTGGTTCGCCCCCGACGGTGACGGGTTGCTGTGGGCCTCACGTCCGACCCGGCGGCACTCGGTGAACATCGCGGCCCGCCCCGAGGTGGCATTCGTGATGTTCGACTCGACCGTGGCCTCCGCCGAGGCCCGAGCCGTGTACGGCGAAGGGGTCGCGGGGCTCGTGCCCGAGAACGAGCTCGGGCGGGCCGTGCCGGTGTTCAGCGTCCGCGCGGTCGCGCACGGGATGCCGTCGTGGGCGCCCGAGGCGCTCACCGGGGACGCGCCGCTGCGGCTCTACCGCGTTCGGCTCACCGCGCTGTGGCGGCTCGACCCGCGGGAGGACAAGGTCGCCCTCCCGATCCCGGGCCGGTAGACAGAACGGATGACCGCACCGCTCGCCGCACTGCGGCACGACCTCGCCGCCGCGGGCTACACCGTCGACGGGCTCGCCGCACTGTGGGGGCCGCGGGCCGGCGCCGCCCTCGAACGCGGCGACCGCGTGCCCGCCCGGCGGGCGATCGCGGCACACCCCGGACCGCTCGCGACGCTCGCCGCGGTGCTGCTGCTCGGCGACCCGGTGCCGCGCACCGAGCTCCACGCGGCGCTGCCGGTGCTCGGGGCCGACGGCGCCGCCGCGCTCGGCCTCGTGACCCTCGACGGCGATACGGCGCATCCGGCGCTCGACCTGCGCCCCTACGCCTTCACCGACGACGCCGGGTCGGGGGAGTGGTGGATCGCGAGCGACCTCGGCGAGCTCGCCGTCGGCGGGGCGCTGCGCACCGACCACGTACTCGGTGTCGGCGGCGCCTCCGTCACCCTCGCGGGGCTCGTGCTGCCCGGCCCGATCGACCGCGCCCTCGACCTCGGCACCGGCTGCGGCATCCAGGCCCTCCACCTCGCCCGGCACGCCCGCGTCGTCGTCGCGACCGACATCTCGGAACGCGCGCTGCACCTCGCGTCGTTCACCGCCGAGCTCAACGGGGTCGAGAACATCGAGTTCCGGCGCGGCTCGCTCTTCGAGCCGGTGGCGGGGGAGACGTTCGACCGCATCGTCTCCAACCCGCCGTTCGTCATCACCCCCCGGCGGGACGGAGTGCCCGAGTACGAATACCGGGACGGCGGGCTCGTCGGGGATGCCCTCGTCGCCTCCGTCGTGCGCGGCGCCGTGGCACACCTCACCCCCGGCGGCATCGCACAGCTGCTCGGCAACTGGGAGACGTCCGCAGCGGGCGACGGGCTCGAACGAGCGCTCGGCTGGGCCGACGACGGCGGACTCGACGTATGGATCGTCGAACGTGAGCGGCTCGACCCCGCGCACTACGCCGAGACCTGGATCCGCGACGGGGGCACGCGCGTCGACACCCCGGCGGGCGAGGAGCTCGTCGACGCGTGGCTCGACGACTTCGCGGCGCGTGGCGTCACCGAGGTCGGGATCGGGTACGTGCTGCTGCGGCGTCCCGTGGGCGCTCGGGCGCTGCGGCGGGGCGAGCGGCTCGACGGGCCCGTCGGGGGTGGGATGGGTCCGCACCTCGCGTCGGTGCTCGCCGCCCTCGACGCGGCCGCCGCGCTCCCCGACGCCGAGTTCACGGCATCCCGGTTCGTCGTCGCGGGCGACGTCACCGAGGAGCGCAGCCACTGGCCCGGGGCAGGCGACCCGAGTGCGATCGTGCTGCGGCAGGGCGGTGGTTTCGGGCGCGCGGTGCGCGTGGATGCCGCGCTCGCCGCGATCGTCGGAGCCTGCGACGGCGACCTCCCGCTCGCGGCCATCACGGATGCCGTCGCCGACCTGCTCGACGTCGACCCCGTCGCGCTGCGGGAGGCCGTGATCCCGGAGGTGCGCGAGCTGCTCGCCGCCGGCATCCTGCGCTTCTCGGCGTGACCGATCCCAGGGACGGGAAAGGGGCGGGCGACCCGGAGGTCGCCCGCCCCTCAGGCGGATCGGCTGCTAGGTCAGCCCGCCACCTGCTCGTAGGCGCGCATCGCGGCGGCCTGCGCGTCGGCGAGCGCCTGCTCCGGGGTCTTCTCCCCGAGGAGCGCGGCGGTCACCGCGTTCTGCAGCTCCGTCTCGATCTGCTGACCGGCCGGCGATGCGCCGAACGACTGACCGTTGGCCGCGACCGTGTAGTACGTGTCGATGACCTGGTCGAAGCCCGAGAGGCCGTTGCCCGTCGCGTAGGCCTCACGGATGGCCTGGTCGGCCTCCGGCGAGCCGGTGAAGAGACCGGTGTTGATGCCGTTGCGGCCCGGGTCGTTCGCCGTGGTCTCGGCGCGCGCCGTACCGGCCGCCTCCCACGCCTCGAGCGAGGTGAGCTCGAGCAGCCACTGGCACGCGGCCGACGGGTTCTCGGCCGAGGTCGGGATCACGAACGACGTGCCCGCGGCGACGGTGAAGGGCTCGCCGCCGTCCTGCGTCATGACGGGGGTCGCCGCGAGGTCGACCTGAGCCGCGTAGGAGGTGAGCACGTTCGGGTACCACTGGTCGAACACCGCGGCGCCGACCTGGTCGGTGACGTAGGAGTTGCCGTCACCGAACACGTCGAACGAGTCGACGAACGACTTCGCGTTGGCGTAGCCGCCCTGGAGGTCGTAGATCGCCTTGAGGAACTCGA
>CAMLMQ010000031.1 GCA_946481135.1 uncultured Microbacteriaceae bacterium | reverse complement strand
CGGCACCACAACCCACTCCCACGAAGAGGTGTTGCGCTAACTACCTGAACCCACCAGCCGACCAACAGGGTCTTCCGGGCAAACGGCGGGAGGATGGTGGGGTGACCCGCGACCACGTGCTCGTGCTGCCCGGCGGCGGCTACACCCGCATCTCCGACAACGAGTCGACGACGGTCGTGGCGTGGCTGCAGTCGCTCGGACTCTCGGCGTCGTACTTCGCGTATCCGGTGAAGACGCGCCACCCGGCGGTGCTAGATGCGGTGCGCGGCGAGATCCGCCGGCTGCGCGCGACGGGGGTGGAACGGATCGCGGTGCTCGGCTTCTCGGCGGGCGGACACGCCGCGGGGCACGCCGCGCTCGCCCCGGGCGCGACGCCCGAGGAGCGGGTCGACCTCGCGATCCTCTGCTACCCGGTCGTGTCGATGATGCTGCCGACGCACCAGCAGTCCCGCGAGAACCTGATCGGCGTCGACGCGTCACCGACCCTGCGCGCGGCGACGAGCGTCGACCTGCTGGTCGCGCCCGATGCTCCCCCCTTCTTCGTCTGGCACACGGCCGAAGACCCCGTCGTGCCCGTGCAGCACAGCTACCTGCTCGGGATGGCGCTCGCCGCGGCCGGGGTGCGCCACGCCCTCCACGTGTTCCCGAACGGACGGCACGGGCTGAACCTCGCGCGGGCCGAGGGCGACGGCGACGCGCGGCAGTGGACGGACCTGTGCGCGTTGTGGCTGCGCGAGGAGGGGTGGTTGGCGTGATCCGGCGCGCGGCCGTCGTGCTCGCGCTGGCTCTCGGGATGGCGCTGGTGCCGTCGACCGCGCACGCCACGCCCGCCGACGACCTCGCCGCGCTCGCCACGCAGGCCCGCTGGGCGAACGGGCTGAACGGGCTGCTGCGCAACGCCGCGATGGATGCCGTGGCGGCGAACTGGGCGAACCAGCTCGCGGCGAGCGGCACCCTCGCCCACAACCCGAACTACTCCGCCGAGATCCCGGGCGGCTGGGTCGCGGCGGGCGAGAACGTCGCCCAGGGTCATCCGTCGGCCTCCGCGATGCACGAGGGCTGGATGTCGTCCCCCGGTCACCGCGCCAACCTTCTGGGCGACTACACCGATATCGGGGTCGCGTTCCTGAGCGCGGGCGGCACGACGTGGGGCGTTCAGGTCTTCGCGAAGTACCCCGGTCACGTCGGGCCGGCACCTCCCGCGCCCGCCGCGCCCGCCCCCGCGCCGGCGGAACCCGTGCCCGCTCCGGTCGAGCCGGCACCCGAGGCCACACCGAGCGTCACTCCGACGCCGACGGTCACCCCGTCGCCGACCCGGTCGGACAAACCGAGCGATCGCCCCACGAGCGCGGCCCGCGACGCCGCCCGAGGCGACGCCGCCGCGGTGCCGTGGTGGCCGTTCGCGATCGGCGCCGCACTCGTCGCCGGGGCGTCCGCGTTCGTCGTCCGTCAGCGGTTGCGGCGGTAGTTCTCCCGCGCCTCGGCCGAGAACGGCGCCGGTGCGACGGTGGCCCGGATCTCCACCTGCCGGTGCGGCTCGACGGCGGGCTTGCGCGAGTTCGGGTTCTCGCCCCACAGCACGGTCACCTTCGTTCCGGGCTCGGCGTGCGCGAGGTCGATCGAGGCGAGCGAGGCGAACGTCTGCTCGTTGACGATGTAGCCGCAGTCGTGCGAGACGCCGACCTGCACGCCGTCGACGAGCACCTGGTCGACCTGGAAGAACCCGTACCGGGCCTTCGGCAGGGCGATGTACTTGGCCGGCACCCCGTCTTCGAAGAGCGATCTCATCGCCGCGGCGACGTCGTCCTCGTCCCAGACGAGCGTCACCTTGGTGCGCGTCGGCTGCTGGGCCTCGAGGGCGGCGCGGCCGATGAAGTCGTGGTCGAACCGCACCGAGCGGTCGTAGCCGAGGTCGGCGGGGGTCACGTAGTAGTCCTCGATGCGCGGCGAGTCGACCGACCCCGCGATCGAGCCGGCCCGGGCGGCGGGCAGCCAGGCGCGGTAGGCATCCATCCCGCGACCCGAGAAGATCGCCGGGGTCGGCGACGGCACCCAGGCCGACTCGAGGTTCGCCGAGGAGTACGCCATCGACCCCACCTGCGTGATGCCGAGGTCGGCTCCGGCCTCGAGGATCGCGTCGCGGATGGCGTCGCCCTCCTCCCACGGCCCGAACAGCTCGAAGCCGGGCTGGCCGGCCATGCCGTGCCGCAGCGCGCGCACGTCGCGTCCGGCGATGCGGAAGTCGGCCATGCCGAAGAACTTCGTCGCGGGCACCTCGCCCCCGATGAGGCGCTCGACGATCGCGAGGGCGTTGGGTCCCTGCAGTTCGTAGCGGTAGAGCTTCGGCGGACCCTGTCGCACGATCGAGTTGCCGTCGAGCTCGAGCTCGACGTCGTAGTCGCCGATCTCGGCGTGGTAGCGCACCCAGTCGATCGCGAACGGGTGACCGACGAGGTCGAACGAGTTCTCGGCGAGGTGGAAGAGGATGGCGTCGCCGATGAGGTAGCCCTCGTGGTTGACGGCGATGAACTGTTTCGCGCTGCCGGGGGTGAAGGTCGCGAACGAGTTCACGGCGAGGTCCTGCAGCAGACGCAGGCCGTCGGGGCCGGTGATGAACAGGTCGGTCATGTGGTGGGACTGGTCGAGCAGGGCGCAGCCGGTGCGCCAGGACTGCTGCTCGCTGCGCCAGTTGCTGAACTCGGGCGCGACGGGGAAGACGGTGGGGCGGGACTGCGCGTTGCGCAGGTAGTCGACGGGGTTGCCGCCGGCGGCGGCGATGGCGTCGGCGAGGGAGGGGCTGGTCATGCGGTCACCCTACGAACGGCGACTCCGGCTGCCGATCCACTTTCCACCTCGTGGAAATCAGGCGCTCACCACGACCGTGTTCCGCAGGGCCCCGATGCCCTCGATCGCGGTGACGACGGTCGACCCGTCGGCGAGGTAGCGCGGCGGCTTCCGGGCATGCCCGACGCCGCCCGGCGTGCCGGTCGCGACGATGTCGCCCGGGTCGAGCGCGAACACCTGCGAGATGTACGCGATCGCCGCCGCCGGGCCGAACACGAGGTCGTCGATGCGGCCGTCCTGCATGAGCTCGCCGTCGACGTGCGTCGTGATGCGCGCATCCGACGCCACCTCGTCGGGCGTCACGAGCATCGGACCCACGGGCGTCGACTTCTCGAAGCTCTTGCCGAGCAGCCACTGCAGCGTGCGATTCTGCCAGTCGCGCATGCTCGTGTCGTTGAGCACCGTGTAGCCCGCGATCGCCGCCTGCGACTCCTCCTCCGACGCCCGGAACACGCGGCTGCCGATCACGACGGCGAGCTCGGCCTCCCAGTCGACGGCGTCCGCGGCGTACGGCGGCACGATGATCGGGTCGCCGGCGCCGATGAGCGACTCCGGGTACTTCGTGAACACGGTCGGGAAGTCGGGCTCCTCCCGCCCCATCTCGGCGATGTGCGCCCGGTAGTTCACCCCGACGCAGAGGATCTTGCGCGGCGCGGGGACGACGGGCGCCCAGGCGTCGTCGCGGATGTCGACGGGGGGTCGCACCCGCCCGGCGGCGCCGGCGGCGATCGAGCGCCAGTCGGGGTCGGCGAGGAGGGCGCCGACGTCCGCGAAGCCGGGGATCTCGACCGCGCCGTCGGCGTCGATCCGGACGGCGACGGTGTCGCCGTCGCGGCGCAGGGTGGCGAGTCTCACAGGGGCCCCAGGAGGTTGGTCGCGACGGTGGCGTGCACCGACTCGGGATCGGACGGGTGGTAGATGCCCGCGAGCACATCGCGCTGCAGCCGGGCGAGCTCGCTCGACGACCGGTAGCCGCCGCCCCCGGCGACACGCATCGCCTGATCGACGACGCGTCGTGCGGTCTCGGTCGCGCGATGCTTCGCCCCGGTGAGCAGCCGGAACCAGTCGCCGCCGTGGTCGACGAGGCCGTCGACATCCGCCGCGAGGGTCTCGAGGTCGGGGCGCAGCGCATCGAGCGCGAGCGCGGCATCCGCGAGACGCCACCGGATGTCGGGGTCGGCCGCGTAGGTCAGCCCGGTCCTGAGCGAGGTGCGCCGGTGCGCCGCCTCGACGCCGAGCTCGAGCGCGCGGTCGGCGATCCCGGCGTACACCGATCCGATGAGCAGCAGGAAGTTCGCGAAGATCGCGAAGACGAACGGGTCGGCGTTCGGTCCGACCGGCAGGATGCGCGTGATGCGCTCGGTCGGGATGACCGCACGGTCGAGGCGCGTGGTGTGGCTCTGCGTGGCCCGCATCCCGAGCGTGTCCCAGTCGTCGAGCGTCGTCACGCCGGGGTCGTCGGGGGTGAGGAACCCGTGAACGAGGCGCGGGCCGTCGGGTCCGTCGGTCTTGCCGAAGACGCCGAGGCGCGTCCACGACGGCGCCAGGGACGTGAAGATCTTGGTTCCCGTGAAGGCGTAACCGCCGTCGACGGTCTCGGCGCGGGTCAGCGAGTCCCACAGCACGAGGTCGTTGCCGGGCTCGCTGTTGCCGAACGCGAACAGCTCGCCCGCCTCGGCATCCCGCAGCACCCCGCCGAGCGAGGCGTCGCCCCGCTCGTGCAGCACGCGGGCGACGCCGACCCAGACGAGGTGCATGTTGATGCCGAGGGCGGTCGCCGGAGCGTGAGCCGCGAGGAGGCGCTGATCGCGCACGGTGTCGAGCAGGGACCGCGGGGCGAGGTAGCCCGCGTCGCGCAGTTCGTCGAGGTCTTCCGTGAAGAACGCGTTGTCGCGGTCGTACCCCGGCGCGCGCTCGCGGATGCGGGCGAGGAGGTCGGGCGTCAGCGGGGACACCCTCTCAGGGTAGGTCGTGGGGTCGACTCATGCCCCCAGCACCTCGGCGAGCGCATCGACGGCGAGGTCGAGTTCGTCGCGCGTGACGACGAGCGGCGGCGCGAAGCGGATGGTCGACCCGTGGGTGTCCTTCACGAGGATGCCGCGCGTCATGAGCTTCTCGCAGACCTGCCGCCCGGTGCCGCGCGCGGGATCGATGTCGACGCCCGCCCACAGGCCGACGCCGCGCACGGCGACCACGCCGTGTCCGACGAGCGCTTTCAACCGCGTGAGCAGGTGGGCGCCGAGGTCGCGGGCGCGCTCCTGGTACTCGCCGGTCTGCAGCAGTTCGACGACGGCGAGTCCGACGGCGGCGGCGAGGGGGTTGCCGCCGAACGTCGAGCCGTGCTCGCCCGGACGCAGCACCCCGAGTACGCTCCGATCGCCGACCACGGCGCTCACCGGCACGATGCCCCCGCCGAGCGCCTTGCCGAGCAGGTAGAGGTCGGGCACGACGCCCTCGTTGTCGCACTGGAACGTCGCCCCCGTACGCCCGAGCCCCGACTGGATCTCGTCGGCGATGAACAGGATGCCGCGTTCCCGCGTCAGACGGCGCACCTCGGCGAGGTACCCGGGTCGCGGCACGATGATACCCGCCTCGCCCTGGATCGGCTCGAGCAGCACGGCGACGGTGTCGTCGTCGAGCGCGGCCTCCATCGCGGCGACGTCGCCATACGGCACCGACACGAACCCGGGGGTGAACGGGCCGAAGTCGGCCCGGGCCTGCGGGTCGGTCGAGAAGCTCACGATCGTGGTGGTGCGGCCGTGGAAGTTGCCGTCGGCGACGACGATCTTCGCCCGGCCGTCGGGAACGCCCTTCACCCGGTAGCCCCAGGCCCTGGCCACCTTGACGGCCGACTCGACCGCCTCGGCGCCGGTGTTCATCGGCAACACCATGTCTTTCTTCGCGAGCCGCGCGAGGGCCTCGAGGAACGGGCCGAGCCGATCGTTGTGGAAGGCCCGGCTCGTGAGCGTCACGCGGTCGAGCTGTTCGCGGGCCGCGCGCACGAGCGCGGGGTGGCCGTGCCCGAAGTTGACCGCCGAGTACGCCGCCAGGCAGTCGAGGTAGCGGTTGCCCTCGGGGTCGGTGACCCAGGCGCCGGTCGCGTGCGCGGCGACGACGGGGAGCGGGTGGTAGTTGTGCGCGCCGTACCGCTCGACGAGCTCGATGCTCTCGGCGGACGAGACGAGGGTGGTCACGCTCATCGCCGCAGCTCGAGGGTGCAGCACTTCACGCCGCCGCCGCCGAGCAGCAGCTCGGAGAGGTCGACGCCGATCGGCTCGTAGCCCCGCTCGCGCAGCGACCGCTCGAAGCCGACCGCGCGGGAGGCGATCACGACGTGGCGCCCGTCGCTGAAGCTGTTGAGCCCGAGCACCGCGGCATCCGCATCGTCCACGGTGACGGCGTCCGGGTAGAGGTCGTCGAGCACGGCGCGCGACTCAGCGGAGAAGGCCTTCGGGAGGTAGGCGATGTTGCGGTCGTCGAGCACCGCGAGGGCGGTGTCGAGGTGGTAGAACGACGGGTCGACGAGCTGCAGCGTCACGACCTCCCGGCCGAAGATGCGGCGCAGCTCGTCGTGACTCGCGGCGTCCGAGCGGAACCCGGTGCCGGCGAGGATGCGGTCGCCGACGAGCAGGAAGTCGCCCTCGCCCTCGTTGACGCTCACGGGCTCGGCGACCTCGAAGCCGTGCTGCCGGAACCAGTCCATGTACGCCGGCCCCTCCGGCCCGCGCTCGTCGTACTGGAACCGCGCGCCGTAGGCGATGCCGTCGAGGGTGAACCCGCCGTTCGCGGCGTAGACCATGTCGGGCAGGCCCGGCAGCGGGTCGATGAGCTCGACGTCGAAGCCGAGGTCGAGGTAGACGCGGTGGAGCGACTCCCACTGGCGTACCGCGAGGCTCGTGTCGGTCGGATCCTCGGGATGCATCCACGGGTTGATGCGGTAGCTCACCGTGAAGTGCTCCGGACGGCACATCAGCACGGTCTTCTTCACGGCGACGCGCTCGGGCGCGGCGGGCACGACGAGGGTGGCGGCATCCTGCATGCTCTCCAGACTCGCACGCAGGCATCCGGAGTTTCCGTGCCTGATGCGCACCCTTCCGTCGAATCACCCCGGGCCGACGCAATGATCCGCCGTACCCTGAAGCATGGACAATCTCGACTACGGGATCATCGACCTCCTGCGTCAGAACGCCCGCGCGGGATACGGCGACATCGGCGACCGCATCGGCCTCTCCGCGTCGGCGGTCAAGCGCCGCGTCGACCGGCTCGTCGCCGACCGGGTGATCCGGGCGTTCACGGTGCAGGTCGACCCGGTCGTCGACGGACTCGCGACCGAGGCGTACGTCGAGCTCTTCTGCCGGGGCACCGTCGCCCCCGAGGAGTTGCGCCGCATCCTCTCCGCCGTGCCGGAGGTGCAGGATGCCGCCACCGTCACGGGCGACGCCGACGCGATCGTGCACGTGCGCTCGCGCGACATCCCGTCGCTCGAGGATGCGCTCGAACGCATCCGGGTGGCGCCGTCGGTCGACCACACGCGCAGCGCGATCGTGCTCACGCGCCTCGTGCACCGCTCCTACGACTGACGACCGGGTGCGCATCCGGTTTTGTATTGCTACAGTGGTACAAAACGCAGACAAAGGATGCTCCCGTGCCGTTCCTCACCGTCCTCGCCGCGCTCAGCGGCCTCGCCCTCCTCGTGCTCGTCGGCCTGACGCTGTCACCGCGCTACCGCGCCGCGCGGGCTCGCCAGATGTCGACCTCGGTCGGTCTCGCCCTCGACGACTCGGTGCGACCCCGCGTCGAGCGTGCCCTCGCCGTGCGCCTGCGCACGACGGGCGTCGGGGCCGTGATCGGTCTCGCCCTCGGCTGGGCGGCGATGACCGCGTGGCCGATCGGGTCGTTCTCGCAGTGGTTCATGCTCGCCGGACTCTTCCTCGGCATCGGGGCCGGAAGCGCGGTCGGCGCCTTCCTCGCGCGGCCCCGCGCCACCCCCGCGGGCCCGCGGATCGCCCGATCGCGCGACGTGACCCTCGGCGACTACGTCGCTCCGATCGAGCTCACGGGCGCGCGCATCCTCGTCGGCGCCGCGGTTTCCACCGGCACGGTCGTCGCGGTGCTGCTCATCGGCAACCCGCGTGAGACCACGAGCCTCGTCTCCCTCGTCGTCGTCACGCTGCTGGCGGCCGGCGCCCTCGTCGTGTTCGAGGTCGCCGGACGCGCGATCATCGCGCAGCCGAGCCCCGCGCAGGACCCGACGAGCCTCGCGTGGGAGGACGCGCTCCGGGCCGAGACCCTGCGCAACCTCGTCACCACCCCCCTCATGTTCGGCTGCGTCGCGGTCGCGCTCACGGTCGTCGGCGCTTTCGGCACGCTCCCGCTGAACCCGGTCACGATCGTCGTCGGCACCGTCGTGCCGATGCTGCTGCTCCTGGCGGCGCTCACGATCGCCGTCGTCGCCATGGTGAGCCGCCCCCAGCGCCACTTCCTGCGTCGCCTGTGGCCCGAGACCGCGGCGGCCGCGCGATGACCCTCCTCGCCGTCGACCCGTCGTCGCCCGTTCCGCCCTTCGAGCAACTGCGGCTCCAGTTGCTCGAGCAGATCCGTTCGGGCGGGCTCGCCGCCGGTGCCCGGCTGCCCACCGTGCGGCGGCTCGCCGACGACCTCGGCCTCGCGCCGAACACCGTGGCCCGCACGTACCGCGAGCTCGAACAGTCGGGGATCGTCGAGACCCGCGGGCGGCACGGCACGTTCGTCGCGCTCTCCCCCGACGCGGCGACCCGATCGGCACAGGAGGCCGCGGCGGCGTTCGTCGCGCGGCTGCGCGCCCTCGGGATCGCCGACGCGGAAGCCCCCGCCTACCTCGCCGCCGCACTCGGCACCCCGACTCCGGCCGTCGAGTAGTCGGACGACGACGGTCGAGCCCCGGTGATCAGAGGTGGAGGGCCGCGACCTCACGGTCGGGGATGCCGTAGCGGTGCGCGGGCATCGTCACCGCCTGCTCGCGCACGAACGGCAGCACCTCCAGACGCCCGGCGACCGTGACCGCCCCCGCCCACACGGCGACGTCGAGCGACCCGCCGGTCGCGTGCGCGAGCGCGCTCGCGTCACCTCCGATCAACCGGATGCGGGCGGGCAGCGCGCGGGCGACCCGGGCGCGGAACGCCTCGTCGCCCTCGACCTGAGTTCCGAGCACACCGATCGGGGAGCGGCCGAGGGGCGTGCCGTCGTCGACGAGCGGCAGCATCCCCGACGGCAGCGGCACCGCGCTCGAGACGAGCATCCGCGCCCGGGCGCGCACCCCCGCGACGAGCACGCGGGCGAGGTCGGCGAGCGGCGCGCCCTCGCTGAGGCGCACCACCACCTCGGCCGGCCGGTAGCGCACGACGTTGCGCTCGAGCGGCAGCGCCACCGGGTCGTGGGCACGGCCGTACTCGACCGTCCACGCCTCCTCGTCGGAGTACGCCCCCTGCCGCACGCGGTCGAAGCCGCCGAAGTCGAGCGCGGGCTGCATCGCCTCGATGGTCGCGCGCACCCGCGGGTCGAGCCCGTCGAGTCGCAGCTCCTCGGAGGGTTCGAGCGGCTCGGGGGCCCACATGCCCATCGGGAGCAGGGTGTTCGGACCCCCGGCCGCCGCTCCCGCGCCGAAGAGGCCACCGAGCGGATGGCGTCGCACCACGAGCCCGGGGATCGCGCGGTTGACGACGATGGATGCCGCCGTGACCCGGTCGGCCCACGTGCCGATCTCGGTGGGGTCGAGCGCCTGCAGTCCGGCGACCGGTCCGTGCTCGGCGGCGTTCTGCAGTGCGATCGCGTCGTCGAGGGAGTCGACGACGACGAGGGAGAGCACCGGTACCGCCGGATCCCCGGAGAAGGCCGCGCCCGGACGCACCCCCTCCCGCACGCCCGCCGACCAGAGTCGATCCGAGCCGTCGAGGGCGCGCGGCATGACGAGCCAGCCCTCGCCGTCGCCGAGCCGCGTGACGGCGCCCGTGGCCGGCTCGGGAAGCGGGGCGAGTTGCGTCGCCGGATCGAGCGCGGAGCCCGCGGTGAGGCTCGTGACCGCATCGGCCAGTCGGCGGCGGAACGTCGCCGAGTCGGCGACCGATCCGACGAGGATGCCCACCGCCGCGCGCGTCGCCCCGCCGAACGCGCTCGCGACGAGATCCCGGACGGCCGCGTCGAGATCGGCGCTCGGGGTGACGACGATCGAGTTCACGCCCGCACCGCGGGCGACCACCGGGAGGTCGGGCCGCCACCCGCGCACCCGCCGGGCCGTCTCGACGTCGCCGACGAGCGCGCGCGCCACGTGAGGATCGACGGCGAGGGCCCGCAGGGTCGGATCGTCGGCGGGCGCGACGAGACGTGCGACATCTCCCGGAATGCCGGCCTCGTGCAGCGCCTCGACGAGCACCGCCGAGACGCGGGAGGCGCCGTCGACCGGGGCGAGCAGCACGGCGCTGCCCGCGGCGAGCGCTGAAAGCGCATCGGCCGCCGTCTCGAGGGCCGGCGAGCGCGCGGGCATCACGACCGTGAGCGGAACGGAAACGAACAGCGCCGATCGGATGCCGGCGAGCTCCCGCGCACGGGCGGCCGCGTGGTGGGTCAGGTCGATGGTCCGACCCACCTCGGCGTCGGCTGCCGCGAGGGTCGCGCCCGCCTCGGCGACGAGCGCCTCGACGAGGCGGCCGCGCACGGCGGCGAGCACCTCGCCGGCGCGGTCGATCACCTCGGCGCGGGCGCTTCCGGGTCGACTCCCCCACTCCCGGCCGGCCGCCGCCGCCTCGCCGACGAGCTCGCGCACCCGCTCGGCGTCGGCGACTCGGGCGGCGGCCAGGGTCTGCGCGCCGTGCGTCGACGCGGCGGCCCGCCCGAGCAGTTCACGCGCCCACGCCCGGTTGCCGGCGAGCGCCGGGTCGGCCGGGGCGTCGTTGACGAACGGGACGGGGGCCTGCGGCACCGGCGGCCGCGAGCGGTCGGGGCCGTGCGGTGCGTCGTCGGGCCGGTCGAACGCGGCGAGCGTGGCGGCGAATCGGTTCGCCGCCGCCGCGAGACGGTCCGGCTCACCCACGTCGAGGCGCGGCAGGGTGACGCTCTCGCGGAGGCGCCGCACGAGGAGCGGCACGGCGTCGCCGAAGTGATCGGCCGCGACCACCGGCACGGCGAGCGTCGCCCCGCCGAACGTCGCGCGCACTGCGTCGACGAGATCGGCTCCGAGCCCCAAGCGCGGCTCGAACACGACCCGGTCGCTGAGTTCGCGGCGCTCGGCGAGAAGGGCGGCGAACGCGAGGACGAACGGATCGTGGAACGCGAGTCCGACCCGCACGGCGTCGGCGTTCGCGGGCCGCAGCGCCCGCTCGACGAGTCGCAGCAGGCGGGCGTCGCCGCCGGGAAGAAGTCGGATGCGGATGCCGGCGCCCCCTGCGGCCACCCGCTCGCGCGCCCACGCCGTGAGCCGGTCGAACGCGGCGACAGCGTCGGGGTGCGATGTCGGGATCGCGATGCCCGCCGCGCGGCCGGTGAGTCCCGGGAGGCCGAGCGCCCGGGTGAAGGCGGCCAGCGTGACGTCGAGCTCACGATGCTCGACAGCCTCGACGGTGATCGCCGTCGGCCGCCCGTCGGCCGTGCGACGCAGGAGGGCGGCGAGCAGCTCCGTCTGCTCGTCGACCGACGCCTCGAACGCCCACGGCGAGCGCGGCACCGCGACGGCGGCGAGGCGCACGGTGACGCCGTCGACGTCCTCGCGCGCGAGCAGGTCGACGACGGCGTCGCGACGCTCGGCCGCCTGCCACGGTCCGAGCGCGGGTTCGCCGATCGGGTGCAGGTCGAGGCGGATGTCGTCGTCGCGCAGCTCGGCGAGCGTGCGGTCGAGGTGCTTGGGCGCCGCATCGACGACGAGGTGCCGCACGAGTCGCCGGAACACCCCGCGCACCGCGGGCGTCACGGCGCGGGGCACGAGCACGCCGAAGCCGCCGCCGGCGACGACCGCCGCCCGCAGGCTGCGCGGCAGGAACTGGGGCAGCCGCCGCGAGAGTCGCTCGAGACTGGTCGCCGCGACGCGGTCGTCCTCCGGCCGGATGACCCGGTCGACGACGCCGAGGGCGAACTCCAGGCCCCGCGGATCCCGGAGCAGGGTGTCGAGGCGCTCCGCATCCCGGTCGATCGGCGCCTCGGCGCTCGTCTCGACCCAGCGCGCCACCTGCTGCGCGACCTCGTCGGCAGAGGGCAGGTCGGTCGGGGGCCCTTCCGGCATGCCTCCGAGGATAGAGCCGCGCGGCTGACACTCAGCCGACAATCGGAGAACGCACAGGGCGGCCCGAACCCGCCCCACGCCCGCGCCCGCCGGGCGGCACGAGTAGCATCGACTCCCATGTCGACCGTCTCCGAGGTGTCGCCGGCGGACTGGGAGCTGTGGCGCACCTTTCGCTCGATGGGCGAGCAGCTCGGCCGCGAACTCGACCGCCAGCTGCAGCGGGACGCGGGCCTCTCGCAGGCCGACTACGGCATCCTCGTCTCTCTCTTCGAAGCGCCGGGACAGCAGCTGCGCACCGGCGAGCTCGGGGAGCTGCTCGCATGGGAGAAGAGCCGCGTGTCGCACCAGGTCGCGCGCATGGAGGCCCGCGGTCTCGTGAAGCGCGTCGAGTGCGAGTCCGACGGGCGAGGCACCTGGGTGACCCTGCAGACCGACGGCAAGCGCGCCCTCCTCGGCGCCATGCGCGAGCACGCGGCGGCGATCCGCGACCTCTTCCTCGCGCAGCTCGACGACGACGAGAAGGCCGTGCTGCAGAAGGCGGCCAGGCGGGTGCTCGACCGCCTCAACCCCGAGGCGTGCGAGCTCGACGCGAAGGCGACGAGGCGGGCGTGACGTCCGGCACGCGCCGGGTCGACGTCGCGATCGTCGGGGGCGGCCACAATGCGCTCACCGCCGCCGCGTACCTCGCGTCAGCCGGGCGCTCCGTGGTCGTGCTCGAGCGGCTGCCCGGGTTCGGCGGCGCGGCGGTGTCGGCGGACGCGTTCCCCGGGGTGTCGGCGCGGCTGTCGCGCTACTCGTACCTGGTCAGCCTGCTGCCCCGCCGCATCATCGACGACCTGCGCCTCGACATCCGGCTCGCGCGTCGCCGCTACTCGTCGTACACGCCCCTGCCCGGCACCGACCGTGGGCTGCTCGTCGACACCGGGGATGCCGCGGCGACGCAGGCGTCGTTCTCCGCCGTCGGCGAGCGGGGCGACATCGCCGCGTGGGGGGAGTTCTACGACGGCACCGCGCGTCTCGCCCGCGCGCTCTTCCCGACCGTCACGGAGCCCCTCGTCACCCGATCGGAGGCGCGGCGGCTCGTCGGCGACGACGCCGTCTGGGAGACCTTCGTCGAGCAGCCCGTCGGTGCCGCCATCGAGAACCGGTTCTCCCACGACCTCGTCCGCGGCGTGGTCGCGACCGACGCACTCATCGGCACGTTCGCGCCGCCCGTCGACCCCACGCTCGACGCCAACCGGTGCTTCCTCTACCACGTGATCGGCGGCGGCACGGGCGACTGGGACGTGCCCGTCGGTGGGATGGGGGCGGTGAGCGGCGCCCTGTGGCACGCCGCCGTCGAGGCGGGTGCCGAGCTCGTCGCGGAGGCCGAGGTCACGTCGGTGTCACCCGACGGCGAGGTGGTCTACCGCCGCGGCGACGACGAGGTGCGCCTCGCCGCGGAGGTCGTGCTCAACGGAATCGCCCCGTCCGAGTTCGCCCGCCTGCTCGGCGACGAGGAACCCCGGCCCGAGGGGGCGCAGGTGAAGGTCAACCTGCTCCTGCGCCGACTGCCCCGCCTCCGGGACGCCGCGGTCGACCCGGCCGCCGCGTTTGGCGGCACCTTCCACGCCAACGAGGGCTGGACCCGGCTCGGCGACGCCTACGTCGAAGCCGCGCGCGGTCGCGTGCCCGACCCGATCCCGTGCGAGATCTACTGTCACTCGCTGACCGACCCGAGCATCCTCTCCCCCGAGTTGCAGGCCGCGGGCGCCCACACGCTGACCGTGTTCGCGCTGCAGACCCCCGACCGTCTCGTGACCGCGGCGACGAACGACGCGCGGCGGGCGGAGTTCGAGGCCGCCGTGCTGCGCTCGCTCGACGGGGTGCTCGGCGAGAGCATCGCCGACCTCGTGATGACCGACGGCGACGGCCGACCGTGCATCGAGACGAAGACGACGCTCGACCTCGAGCACGCGCTGAGGATGCCGGGCGGCAACATCTTCCACGGACCGCTCGACTGGCCGTTCGCCGCGGACGACGCCGACCTCTCGACGCCCGCGCGACGGTGGGGCGTCGCGACCGAGCACGACCGCATCCTGCGCTGCGCGTCGGGCGCCCAGCGCGGCGGTGCCGTCAGCGGCCTCGGCGGACACAACGCCGCGATGGCCGTGCTGGAGACTTCACCCTGAGGCGTCAGAAAACGTCGTTCTCGGGCACGCGGAGCGACAACTTCTGACGCCTCACCACTCGGAGGGGGCAGGCTCGCGCGTCGAGGGCAGGCGGATGTGCTCGGCCCACTCGGTGAGCCACGCCGGCGCGGGGTGTTCGGTCACGTCGACGCCGACGAGACGCCCCACCTCGTCGATCGGCACCACTCCCCCGGCATCCCGCAGAAACCGTCCCTGCACGTAGGCGCGGGCGTAGACCTCGTCGTTGCGCACGACGCGCTGCTCGATGTAGACCGCGCGGTCGTCGTACCCGGCGATGCGGGTCTCGATCCGGAACCGCTGTCCGAACTCGAGCGACTTGCGGTACGCGATCGACTGCGCCGTGACGACCGGATACACCTTCGCCGCCCGGAACCGCTGCCAGCCCTGCGACCGCAGCATGAGGTCGAGGCGGGCGTGGTCGAGCAGCGAGAGGTAGACGCCGTTGTTCATGTGCCGCAGCTCGTCGATGTCGCTCCACCACACCCGGTCGTGCACGACCGACACGTCTTGGAAGGTCAGCGGGGTGCGGCGGCGGGCCGCCAGCTGGATGCGCGCGAGACGGGAGAAGCGCCGGAACCAGTCCATGGCGGCACGCTAACGCTCCCCCGCGGATGCGCTCCATCCGGCTGTCGGCGACGCACAGCCGACGCGCGCGATCAGCGCCGCCGGTTGTCGACGATCGTCATGCGCGGGCCGTGCCGTTCGTACCCGATGCCCGCCGCCTCGATGAGCCGCACGACACGCTGCCGGTGACCGCGCCAAGGCTCCAGCAGCTCCAGCATCCCGTCGTCGTCGACCCGCGTGCCGATGAGCGCCCAGCCGACCCGCTTCGACACGTGGAAGTCGCCGACGCTCACCGAGTCGGGGCAGCCGTGTGAGCGCTGCACCGTCTCGGCCGCCGTCCAGACGCCGATGCCGGGAATGGTGCGCAGCCGTCGGGATGCTTCCGCGGCATCCAGCTTCGCCGTGCGTTCGAGGGAGTCGCCGACGGCCACCGCGCGCATGACGGTGTCGGAGCGCTGCGGGCCGACCCCGGCGGTGTGCCACTGCCACGACGGCACCCGACGCCACACCGCGGGCGGCGGCGCGACCCGCATCCCCGCGGGCGCGGGGTCGGGGGCCGGCTCTCCGTGCCGCAGCACGAGCTCGCGCCAGGCCCGTTTCTGCTCGATACCCGTGACCTTCTGCCCGAGCACCGTCGGCACGAGGTACGGCATCACGCGCGCCGCGCGGGCGAGCCGCAGGCCGGGGAAGCGACGGTGGAGCGCCGCGACGACGGGATGCCGCGACGGGTCGAAGCCCGTGTCGTCGTCCCGCGCCCCCAACAGGTCGGGCACCTCGGCGATCACGTGCTCGGCGCCGTCGCCCCACGCGGTCGCCTCGATCGCGCCCGCGGTCTCGCGCAGGCGCAGCGTGGCGGTGCCGGCGACCGTCCCGATCGCGAGCCACCAGCCCGCGTCGTCCCGGCGGAACGTCGGATCGGTGGCTCCCTGCCGGAGCGGAGCCAGCACGTGCGCGAGCGACACCCGCTCGCGCGGCGCGTACCGGGTGGTGATCATCGCCTGCGAGCGTACGCCCGACCGCCGAGACTCAGCCCGACGGTCGGGCGACGACTCAGCCGCAGGTGTAGGTGACGCCGTCGATCTCCCAGACGCCGGGACCGTATTCGGCGCAGACCTGGGCGATGCCGCCGAACAGGGCGACGCCGCCGAGCGCGAGGGCGATGCCGGCGATGAGGCCGAGCACCATGAGGATGATGCTGATGACGATGCCGGCCGTGGCGGGGCCGTTCGCGACGCCGGCGCGCTTCGACTGGCTGCGGGCGATGATGCTCACGATGAGGCCGACGAGCGGCAGCACGATCGCGAGCACGACGCCGACGATGCCGAGGGTCTTGCCGTCGGAGGCGGGAGTCGCCGCAGGGGCGGGGGTGGGAGCGGGGGTGGTCATGACGCGATTCCTCTCAGAAGACGACACGAGCCGGGGCACCCGTTGGGCAGCCCCGGCTCGTCACGGTTCACCGATCAGTAGCTGTAGGTCGTCATCATGGTGCCGATGAACGCGAAGTAGATGATCGCGAAGATGACACCGAGCACCAGGAAGATGATGCTGAGGATGACGCCGACCTTCGCCGGGGTGTTCTCGACGCCGGCCGCCTTCGACTGGTTGCGGGCGATGATGCTCACGATGAGGCCGATGAGCGGCGCGAGGAAGGCGAGGACCAGGCCGACGATGCCGAGGGTCTTGCCGTCCGAAGCCGGAGCCGGGCCCGGGGCGGGTGCAGGCGCAGGGGTGGTCATAGAACTCTCCTTGTCGTGGATGTGGCGCGACATGCGTCGCACCGCCGCCGACTCTAGCGATTCCGGGGTTCTCGCCGATAGCACTTGCGTGCGGCGCGCCGCATTCCCGTGACCCGGCAGAATGGCGGCATGAGTGTCGGAATCCTGACCAGCGGCGGCGACTGCCCCGGGCTCAACGCGGTGATCCGTTCAGCCGTCTTCACGGGAAGCAAGCTGCACGACCTCGACTTCGTCGGCTTCAAGTGGGGCTGGAAGGGTCTCGTCGAGAACGACACCGTGCCGCTCGGCCGCCCCCAGGTGATGGGGATCTCGAAGCAGGGCGGCACGATCCTCGGCAGTTCGCGCACCAACCCGTTCGAGCACGGCGGCCCGGAGCGGGTCGCCGAGGTGATGGAACTCAACGGCGTCGACTCCCTCATCGCGATCGGCGGCGAGGGCACGCTCGCCGCGGCCCAGCGACTCGCGGATGCCGGCATCCGCATCGTGGGCGTGCCGAAGACGATCGACAACGACCTGTCGGCCACCGACTACACGTTCGGCTTCGACACTGCCGTGCAGATCGCGACCGACGCGATGGACCGGCTGCGCACGACGGGCGACTCGCACGGCCGGTGCATGGTCGCCGAGGTGATGGGCCGCCACGTCGGCTGGATCGCGCTGCACTCCGGGATGGCGGCGGGCGCCCACGCGATCCTCATCCCCGAGCAGAAGACGAGCATCGAGCAGATCGTCGAATGGGTGGAGAGCGCCCGCGACCGCGGCCGGGCCCCGCTCGTCGCGGTCGCCGAGGGCTTCAAACTCGACTCGATGGACGACGCGCACTCCGAGCGCGGACTCGACGCGTTCGGCCGTCCCCGTCTCGGCGGCATCGGCGAGATCATCGCACCGCAGATCGAGGAGGCGACGGGCATCGAGACCCGGGCGACGACCCTCGGCCACATCCAGCGCGGCGGCACCCCGACCTCCTACGACCGCGTGCTCGCGACGCGCTTCGGGATGAAGGCGGTCGACCTCGTGCTGCAGGAGCGCTGGGGCAAGATGGTGGCCCTGCGCGGCACCGACATGATCGAGGTGCCGTTCGCCGACGCGCTCGGTCAGCTCAAGACGGTGCCGCAGGATCGCTACGACGAAGCACGCGTGCTGTTCGGATGAGGCGTAGCCTTCGGGTGAGATGAACCTGCCGCTGACGATCCTCGGGTGCGGCGTGGCCTTCGCGGCCGCGCTCGTGCACGTCTACATCTTCGTGCTGGAGAGCCTGCTGTGGCGTCGGCCGTCCACCCGCCGGGTGTTCGGCGTGAGCAGCGAAGCCGACGCCGAGACGCTGCGGCCGATGGCGTACAACCAGGGCTTCTACAACCTGTTCCTCGCACTCGGGGTGATCGTCGGGCTGCTGCTGCTCGTGAGCGGCGACCTCGGCCAGGCGGGTTTCGCCGTCATCCTCTTCGCCCTCGCGAGCATGGTGCTCGCCGCGCTCGTGCTGCTCACGTCGAACCGGCGGATGCTCCGCCCCGCGCTCATCCAGGGAGCCGCCCCGGCCGTCGCCATCCTCGCCCTCGTTCTCGCGGCGGTGCTCGGCTGAGCTGACGGCCCGAGAGGTCGGTTGCTGTCGGATTGGCCCGGCTGATCCGACAGAAGACGACGCCTCAGCCGGTGACGTAGTCGACGAGGGCCTCGATGAGCGAGTCGGTCGTGCGCTCCTCGGCGATCGCGTGCACGGGCAGGCCGGCGGCCCGGGTGTCGAAAGCGGTGCGCGGGCCGATGCAGACGATGACGGTGGTCGCCGGCAGCGGGTCGAGTTGCGCGGCGACCTGGCGGGCGACGCTGCCGGAGGTCACGAGGATCGCGCCGATCCGCCCGCTCGCGACATCGGCCGCCACCTCCCGCGTCACGGGGACGCCGACCGTGCGGTACGCGGTCACGTACTCGGCCGCGAACCCGAGCTTCGCGAGGCCCGCGACGAGGGTCGGCTCGGCGATGTCGGACTGCGGCACGAGCACCCGGCCGTGAACCTCGCTCGTCGGCCATTCCTTGACCAGACCGCGCGCCGAATTGTCGGCGGTCGGCACGAAGTCGACCCGGTAGCCGGCGAGTTGAAGCGCTGCCGCCGTCGTCTCGCCGACCGCGGCCACCCGGGTCTCGTCGGGGATGCTCGTCCCCTGGCTGACGAGCACGTCGACCGTCGTCGCGCTCGTGAGCACGATCCACTCGAACTGCCCGTCCTGAAGCTCGTGCAAGGCGTTCGCGAGCGGAGCCGGGTCTTCGACGCTCGCGAAGTTGAGCATGGGCGCGATCACCGGGATGCCCCCGAACTCGCGCACACGCGCCGCGACGCGATCGCCCCAGCTGCCGCCTCGCGGCACGAGGACGCGCCAGGACCGGAGCGGACGGGGGGAGCTCACGTCCCCATTCTCCCGCGCTCCGGCATGGCGCGCTCGGCGACGATCAGTCGTCGTCGCCGCTGAAGATGGCCCACGCGACGAGACCCGCGGCGATGACCGCGACCGCGACACCGCCGACGATCCACGGCACCGGGTTCTTCTCGTAGGCCGCCGCCGCCTTCTGGGACAGCTCCTTCGCCCGCTTCGGCACGTTGATGCGGTCTTCGATCGCGTCGAGAGTCGCCGCCAGTTCCGCGCGGGCCTTCGCCGCCTGGTGCTTCGCGTCGGTCATGCTCATGATGCTCCTCGCTTTCCGGTTCCCTTGATGGCTCTGAGATCGCGACGGATGCTGTCGATCGCCTCCGTCGGCACGGGGGGGACTCCGCGCATCAGCACGCGGTAGCCGATGAGGCCGAGCACGACGGCGATGAGCAGCAGGACGCCCGCGACGAGCAGCGCGGCGAGCCATCCGGGCATCACGAGTGAGAGCGCGAGGATCGCGGCCGTCAACAGGACGCCGAGCATGCCGAGCAGCACGACGAGCGCGACGGCGATGAGACCCGCGCCGACGCCGAGTGCCTTGAACTTCGCGACGAGTTCGGTCTTGACGAGCTCGATCTCACGCTGCACGAGGTCGGTGACGAGCGTGGGGATGTCCGCGAGCAGCGCGAACACCGACCTCTTGCGCGACGGCGCGGATCCCTGCGGTTCTGCGCTCGTCATCGGTCAGGACTTGGGGGTCGTGGTGCGCGACGACGCGGTCGAGCGCGCGGCGGGCTTCTTCGCCGGGGTCGCGGCGTTCGTGACCTTGCCCGCGACCTTCTTGGCGTTGTCGGTGACGAACTCGGCGACCTCGGGCGCCTTGTCCTTCACGAAGTCCTCGACCGCATCCACCTGCTTCTGCACGCGGGGGT
>CAMLMQ010000030.1 GCA_946481135.1 uncultured Microbacteriaceae bacterium | reverse complement strand
TGTCGTTCGAGCGCCGCGCGGAGTTCGCCGACATCGCGCGCGGCAACGTCGCCGGGTTCCTCGGCGCGGAGCCGCCGAACTGGGAGCTCGCGCTCGGCGACCTCGCCGTCGAGCTCCCCGCCCGCGGCCTGCGGGCCGACCGGGTCGTGCTCGACATGCTCGCCCCGTGGGAGTGCCTGCCGGCGGTGAGCGACGCCCTCGTGCCCGGCGGCGTGCTGCTGTGCTACGTCGCCACCGTGACGCAGCTGTCGCGCGTCGCGGAGGCGATCCGCGCGACCGGGCTGTACACGCCCCCCGACTCCAGCGAGACGATGGTCCGCGGCTGGCACGTCGAGGGGCTCGCGGTGCGACCCGACCATCGCATGGTCGCCCACACCGGGTTCCTGCTCACCGCGCGCCGACTCGCGCCCGGAGCGGTGCTGCCGGCTCCCGCGCGTCGCGCGTCGAAAGCCGGTTACGGGGACGACGACGTCGAGGCGTGGACGCCCGGGGCGCTTGGCGAGCGCGAGAAGAGCGACAAGCGGATGCGCCGGGTCGCCCGCGACGCGCGCGCCCTGGCCGACGGCGCCGCGCTCGGGGACGAGGGAACACCCATCGGCAAGTAGAGTGTTCGGGTGCGTTCCTCCCCCCTCGCCCGGCCGCTGACCGCCGTCGCCGCCGCCGTCCTCGTCACCGGCGTCCTCGCCGGGTGCACGGGTTCCGCGTTCGGTTCCGGGTGCACCCCCGAGTTCGCCGCGGGTGACGCCTCCGAGGCCGTCTCCGTGTCCGGCGAGGTCGGCCGCACGCCGGTCGTCGACCTGCCCACGCCGCTCATCGCGGAGGAGCCGCAGCGCTCGGTCGCGGTCGCCGGCGAAGGCGCCCCGATCGAGTCGGGCTCGATCGCCCGTGTCGACTACGTCTCCTACGACGGGCAGACCGGGTCGGTGCTCAACGAGGAGACGCGCTTCCTCTCCGCGAGCGAGGTCGGTCTCGCCCTGGGCGAGAGCCTCGTGTGCGCCCGCGAGGGGTCGCGGCTCGTGCTCGCCGGCCCCGCCGAGGAGCTCGACGCCACGTACGCCGGCGCCACGGCGACGCTCGTCGCCGTACTCGACGTGCACGAGGTCTTCCTCGGCAAGGCGAACGGCGTCAACCAGCTCCCGCTCGACGGCATGCCCACCGTCGTGACCGCCGTCGACGGCACTCCCGGTCTCGCGCTCGGCTACCAGGCCGACGTCACCGAGGCGCGGATCGCGACGATCAAGGCCGGCAGCGGCGCAACCGTGCAGGAGGGCGAGACGGTCGTCTTCCACGCCCGCAGCTTCACGTGGTCGTCCGCCTCCGCGACGGAGGCGTCACTCGGCGGCATCGACTCGTGGACGACCGGCAACCCGTACCCGATCGCCCCGACCGTCGAGTCGATGGGCGACGAGACGCTCGTCGAGGCCATCGTCGGCTCCAAGGTCGGCTCGCAGCTGCTCGTCGTGCTCCCCGACGAGACGGGCGGCGCGACCGCGTACGTCTTCGACATCCTCGGCATCCTCGCCGAGTAGGAGCGGAGGGACGGCATGAATCAGGCTGCCGTACCGGTCGAGGAGCGGCTCTTCAGCCTCGTGCTCGCGCTGCTGGCCACCGAGACGGGTCTCACCAAGAACGAGATCCTGTCGACGGTGCAGGGCTACCGCCAGCGCTACGTCACGGGGGGCGACAACGCCAACCTCGAGCGTCAGTTCGAGCGCGACAAGGACGACATCCGCGATCTCGGCGTTCCGCTGGAGACGCTCGACTCGCCCGGCGACACCGGCAACAACCAGACGCTGCGCTACCGCATCCCGAAGGGCGCCTACGAGCTTCCGCAGGATGTGACGTTCACGTCGGAGGAGACCGCGCTCCTCAACCTCGCCGCCATGGTGTGGCGGGAGGGGTCGCTGAGCGGGGAGTCGCGCCGCGCGCTGCTGAAGCTGCGCTCGCTCGGCGTCACCGCCGACGAGCCGGTGCTCGGCTATGCGCCGCGCATCCGCCTGCGCGATGCGGCCTTCGACCCGCTCGACGCCGCCATCCGCAAGGGCGTCCGCGTGCGCTTCCCCTACCTGCGGCCGGGGGAGGAGCAGGCGAAGGAGCGCGAGGTGGTGCCGCTCGCACTCGTGCAGTACCAGGGACGGTGGCACCTGTCGGCTCTGCGCGACGGGCAGCGCCGCACCTACCTGTTGCGACGCATCGTCGGGCCGGTGGTGACCGGCCGCGCCGCCGAGGTGCCCGTGGGCGACCACTCGGCCGAGGCCCTCGCCGAGCTCGCCGAGGTGTGGCAGCGCAACGTCGCCGAGCTGCGCGTCGAACCCGGATCGGATGCCGCGACGCGCCTCGCGAACCGTGACGGTGCGGAGGTGCACGGCGACCGCGTCGAACTGCACTTCGTCGATCTCGACATCCTCGCCGACGAGCTGAGCGGTTTCGGTCCCGAGGTGCTCGTGCTCGCGCCCCCCGCGCTGCGCGACGCCGTCGTCGGCCGGCTTGAGGGGGTGGCCGCCGCACATGGCCGCTCCTAAGCCGCAGCCCTTCCAGGCGCGCGACAAGCTCGCGTTCCTGCTCTCGCTCGTGCCCTATCTCATGGACCACGACCGGGTCACGGTCGCCGAGGCGGCCGAGCACTTCGGCATCGACCCGGGTCAGATCCGGGATGCCGTCAACCTCATCGCGGTCAGCGGGCTGCCGGGCGACACGTCGTCGTATCAGCACGACGACCTGTTCGACATCGACTGGGACGCCTTCGAGCGGGACGACGAGATCGTGCTCACCAACCGCGTCGCGATCGACGACTCGCCCCGACTGTCGGCCCGCGAGGCGTCGGCGCTCATCATGGGGCTGCAGTACCTGTCGGCGCTGCCCGAGTACGCGGACCGCGCCGCGATCGCGAGTCTCACCTCGAAGCTCTCGCGGGGTGCCTCGGGCATGCTCGCCCCCGTCGGCGTCGCGGGCGGCGCCTCGCGCGACGGCCTCGCCCCCACCCTGCAGCTCATCCGTACCTCGGTCGACCGCGGACTGCAGTTGGAGTTCGACTACCTGAGCGCGCGCGGCGAGCGTGAGCGTCGACGCGTCGACGCTCTGCGGGTCGAGTCGGTGGACGCCGACTGGTACCTGCGCGGCTGGTGCCACCTGCGCGAGGCGGTGCGCACCTTCCGGCTCGACCGCATCTCGGGCGCCGTCGTGACCGATGCGGCGATCGAGCACCGCGAGAGCGACGTGCGTCTGCCCGAACTGTTCGCCGCGGCACCGGAAGACCTCGAGGTCGTCATCGACGTCGCGCCGTCGGCGATGCCGCTGCTGTCGGACTACATCCCCGACGGCGCGCGGAGCCGTCCGGAAGGCGACCGCATCCGCACGACGGTGCGCGTCTCGCACTATCACGGCCTCAAGCGACTCATCGCGAGCATGCCCGGGGTCGTGACTGTGGTGGAGCCCGGTGAGGCCCGCGACGCGGTGGCCACGTGGGCGGCGGCCGGGGCGGCGCGCTACCGCTGAGTCGGATCGGGCTCCGGCGGCCCGAGGCGGCGTTCGCGCCGCAGCGTCCGCAGCCGCGACACGACGAACCAGGCGACCGCGACGATCACGGCGACGATCACGAGGTACTGGAGGATGTCGGCGTACTGCTCGACGACGTGCCAGGCCTCGCCGAGCAGGTAGCCCGAGAGCACGAAGATCGAGTTCCAGATCAGGCTCCCGGCCCCCGTGAGCAGCCCGAACCGCCACAGCGGCATGCGCGAGACGCCGGCCGGGATCGAGATGAGGCTGCGGAAGATCGGCACCATGCGCCCGAAGAACACCGCCTTGCCGCCGTGGCGCTCGAACCACGCGACGGTGCGGTCGACGTCGCTGCCGCGCATGAGCGGCAGGAGCTCGGCGGCGCGACGCAGCCGGGCGACCCCGAGCAGCGCCCCGAGCCCGTAGAGGAGGAAGGCGCCCGCGAGCGACCCGGCGGTCGTCCACAGCAGGGCCTCGGCGAGGGTGAACGAGCCGCGCTGCGCGGCGAGTCCCGCGAGGGGGAGCACGACCTCGCTCGGCAGCGGCGGGAAGAGGCTCTCGAGGGCGATCGCGATGCCCGCGCCGATCGGGCCGATCGCATCCATGAGGTCGACGGCCCAGTCGGAGAAGGCCGTGAGCCACGAACCGGAGTCGGCGTCGGTCGCGGGCGACCGGAGAAGGTGAGGAGGCATCGCGACCGACCCTACCGATCGGTGGCTCCGAGACGGCTGTGTCGCAGGGCGCTGGGCTACACTGGGGGCACCCGCCGACACCGAGGAGTACGCGTGTTCACCCTCTACTTCGTGAACCAGTGGCAGACCTGGGTCATCATCCTCCTCGTCGTCCTGCTCCTCTTCGGTGCGACGCGCCTCCCCGCCCTCTCGAAGAGCCTCGGGCAGTCGATCAAGAGCTTCCGCAAGGAGATGAAGGACGACGACGAGGCCGCCGACTCGGCGAAGGCCGAGCCCGCGAAGGTCGACTCGGCGAAGTCCGACGCCGACAAGGAGTAGCCGGATGGCCGCTCAGCGGTCGCGCGGCCCCAACCCCGAGAGGCGGATGAGCCTCGGCGAGCATCTCGTCGAGCTGCGCCGCCGTCTGATGTTCGCCGGCCTCGCCATCCTCGCCGGGGGCGTGGGCGGATGGTTCCTCTCCGATCTCGTCTGGGACCGGTTGCGGGAACCGATCCTCGACATCGCGCAGGATCACGACGCCGTGATCAACTACGACAGCATCACGGGCGCCTTCGGGGTGCAGATGCAGGTCGCCCTCGTACTCGGCATCGTGCTGTCGAGCCCCGTGTGGCTCTACCAGGTCTTCGCCTACTTCGTCCCCGCCCTCACGCGACGCGAGAAGCGCTACGTGCTCGGATTCACCTTCACGGCCGTGCCGATGTTCCTCGCGGGATGCTTCTCGGGGTGGCTGATCTTCCCGCGGATCGTGGAGTTCATGGCGCAGTTCGTGCCGCCGGAGGACGCCTCGTTCTACAACGCCGGGTACTACCTCGACTTCGTGCTCAAGCTCGTACTCGCCACGGGAATCGCCTTCGTCTCGCCTGTCCTCCTCACGATCCTCAACTTCGCAGGGGTGATCCGCGGCATGACGATCCTCAGGGGCTGGCGCTGGGGCATCCTGCTCTCGATCGTCTTCGCCGCCCTCGCGACGCCCGCCGCCGACGTCATCGCGATGGCCCTCATCGCCGGGCCCCTCGTCGTGCTGTTCTTCCTCACCGCCGGCATCACCGTGTGGCACGACCGCGTCGCCGACCGCCGTCTCGCGGCGACCCTGGCCTCGTGAGCACGCCGTCGCCCGCCGAACGGTACGCCGCGGCGAAGGCGCGGCGCAGCGCGCCGCGGCTGCAGGAGTTCCGCGATCGTCTCGCCTTCGACCTCGACCCGTTCCAGCTCGACGCCTGCCAGTCGCTCGAGGCGGGCCGCAGCGTGCTCGTCGCCGCACCGACCGGCGCCGGCAAGACGATCGTCGCCGAGTTCGCCGTGCATCTGGCGCTCGCCGACCCGCGCGCGAAGGTGTTCTACACGACGCCGATGAAGGCGCTCAGCAACCAGAAGTTCGCCGAGCTCGCCGCGGAGCACGGCGCCGAACGGGTCGGTCTGCTGACGGGCGACAGCAACATCAACAGCTCCGCGCGAGTCGTCGTGATGACGACCGAGGTGCTGCGCAACATGCTCTACGCCGACAGCCCGCTGCTGCGCGACCTCGGCTACGTCGTCATGGACGAGGTGCACTACCTCGCGGACCGCTTCCGCGGGGCCGTGTGGGAGGAGGTGATCATCCACCTGCCGCCCGCCGTCCGCATGGTGTCGCTCTCGGCGACCGTGTCGAACGCGGAGGAGTTCGGCGACTGGTTGCACACCGTGCGCGGCGACACCGACGTCATCGTCTCCGAGGAACGGCCGGTGCCGCTGCAGCAGCACGTGCTCGTGCGCACCAAGCTGCTCGACCTGTTCGAGGGCGCCGTGCTCGGCGCGGACGACGGCTCCGACGCACTGCGGGTCAACCCCGAGCTGACCCGGCTCGCGAGCGGCTCGGCGACCGCGGGGTCGTGGAGTTCGCACCGCGGCCGCCCCGGGAAGGGCAAGCGTCGCGACCACGAGCGCACCCTGTCGCGCGGCGACGCCGGCAGCGGCGATCGCCTGTTCGGCGACCGCATGGGCCGGGCGGATGTCGTCAAGCTCCTGCGATCGCGCAACCTGTTGCCGGCGATCTTCTTCGTGTTCAGCCGCGTCGGGTGCGACGCCGCCGTCGAGCAGGTCGCGCGCAGCGACATCCGTCTCACCGAGGGTTGGGAACGCGACGAGATCCGCCACCACGTCGAGGAGCGCTGCCGCGCGATCCCCGACGCCGATCTCGCGGTGCTCGGCTACTGGGGGTGGCTCGACGCGCTCGAACGCGGCATCGCCGCCCACCACGCCGGGATGCTGCCGATCTTCAAGGAGATCGTCGAGGAGCTCTTCCAGCGCAAGCTGCTCAAGGTCGTGTTCGCGACGGAGACGCTCGCCCTCGGCGTCAACATGCCCGCGCGCACGGTCGTGATCGAGAAGCTCGAGAAGTTCAACGGCGAGGCGCGCGTGCCGATCACGCCGGGGGAGTACACCCAGCTCACCGGCCGCGCCGGGCGCCGCGGCATCGATGTCGAGGGGCATGCGGTCATCCAATGGGCCGGCGGGGTCGACCCCCGCGCGGTCGCGTCGCTCGCGTCGCGTCGCTCGTATCCGCTGCACTCCTCGTTCAGGCCCACCTACAACATGGCCGTCAACCTCATCGAGCAGTTCGGGCGCGACCGGACGCGGGAGATCCTCGAGCAGTCGTTCGCGCAGTTCCAAGCCGACCGTGCCGTCGTCGGGCTCGCGCGCCGCGTGCGCACCCAGGAGGAGTCGCTCGCGGGCTACGAGCAGGCGATGACCTGCCACCTGGGTGACTTCCGGGAGTACTCGTCGCTGCGGCGCGAACTGAGCGACCTGGAGCGCAAGAACGCGCGGGCCGAGGGGCGCGGACCCGGCGCGGGCCGCGGGACGGGGGAGAGCCGGGGGGAACGCGACCGCCGCCAACGGCAGATCACCGACCTGCGCCGGCGGATGAAGCAGCACCCGTGCCACGCGTGCGCCGAACGCGAGGCGCACGCCCGCTGGGCCGAGCGCTGGTGGAAGCTCAAGCGCGACACCGACCAGTTGCGCTCGCAGATCTCGGGACGCACGGGCGCCGTCGCCCAGGTGTTCGACCGCGTCACCGACGTGCTCGGCGAGCTCGGCTACGTGCGGACGCCCGACGACGCCGAGGGGGAGGCGCTCGAGGTCACCGCTGCGGGACGCGTGCTCATGCGCATCTACGGTGAACGCGACCTGCTCGTCGCCGAGTGCCTGCGACGCGGCATCTGGGACGATCTCGACGCCGCCGGACTCGCAGCGCTCGCGAGCTGCCTCGTCTACGAGCCGCGGCGCGAGGGCTCCGACGTCGGCGACCACGGTCTGCCGCGGGGCGCCTTCCGCGCGGCCCTGGAGGCCACCGAGGCCGTCTGGGAGGAGCTGTCGGCGCTCGAGGTGCATCACCGCCTCCCCGAGGGGCAGCCGCCGTCGCCGGGTATCGCGCGGGCCACCCAGAAGTGGGCGCAAGGCGTGGCCCTCGATGTCGTGCTGCGGGATGCCGACCTCGCCGCGGGCGACTTCGTGCGCTGGATGAAGCAGGCGGTCGACCTGCTCGATCAGCTCTCGATCGTCGCGGACGGGCCGCTCGGACGCCGCGCACGACAGGCGATCGACGGCATCCGTCGCGGCATCGTCGCCTACTCGGGGGTCGCATGACGACGCCGTCCGTCACGCCGCCGCCCGTCCTCCCGCTGCTGCCCGCCGTCGTCGTCGCCGCCGGGGCGGGTCTGCTGCTCGACACCGCCTTCCCCGACAAGGGCTGGTGGTTCACGGCGTTCCCGGCGATCGCGCTCGTGCTCATCGCGCTCGAGGGCCGGCGCGTCGGGGCGGCGATCCTCGTCGGCCTCGTCTTCGGCGGCGCGTTCTACTGGCCGCACATCGAGTGGGCCTCGGAGTTCCTCGGGGTCCTCCCGTGGTCCGCGCTCGCGGGCGTCATGACCCTGTGGAACGGCGCGGCCGCCGCCCTCATCGCGCTCGCCTTCCGCTGGGTGCCGCGCGTGTGGAGCGGCCCGGCGGGCCGGGTGCTGCTGCTCCCCGCGGTCGTCGCGGGCATCTGGACCGCCCGGGAGGCGATCGCGAGCGTCTGGCCGTACGGCGGCTTCGCGTGGGGCCGTGTCGCCCTGTCCCAGTCCGACAGCCCGTTCTCGCCGTTGTTCGCCTGGCTCGGGGTCTCGGGCGTGTCGTTCGCGATGGTCTTCCTGGTCGCCGTCGCGGTCGCGGCGACCCACGAGGCGATCCGCGCGCCGCAGCGCGCCGCCGGGCTCGCGACCCTCGTCGTGGTCGGCACGCTCATCCTCACCGCGGTGCCGCCGTGGACCGCGCTGCCCGGCACGATGCCGGCCGACGCGCCGACTCTGCGCGTCGGGGCCGTTCAGGGTGCCACGAAGGCGGGGTACTTCGACCCGCCCGAGAACTTCGGCGACAACCTCCGGGGTCAGGTCGCCGCGACGGAGCCGCTCTACGGCGAGGACGTCGACGTCGTCGTCTGGCCCGAGGGCGCTTCCGACGCGGACCCGCTCAGCTACGCGTGGGCGGCACAGCTCTGGGACGAGGTCGCCCGGCGCGCCGACGCCCCGCTCATCGGGGGCACGATCACGACCCGCCAACTCGACAAGGTGGATGCCGACGGCGAGCCCGTGCCGGAGTACTTCAACACCGTGCTGCTCTGGGAGGAGGGCGTCGGCCCGACCGACTACTACGACAAGAAGCATCCGGTGCCGTTCGGCGAGTACGTGCCCGACCGCGCGTTCTGGCGCCAGTTCGCCCCCGACCTCATCGACCTCATCCAGCGCGAGTACACGCCGGGCACGACGGATGCCGTGTTCGAGCTCGACGACGGGGTGATCGTCGGCAACGCCATCTGCTTCGACATCGTCGACGACCAGCTGCTCACCGAGATCGTCGAGCAAGGCGGTCAGATCGTCTTCGCCGAGACCAACAATGCCGACTTCGGGCGCACCGACGAGAGCGTTCAGCAGCTCGCGATCGCCCGCATCCGCGCGATCGAGACCGCGCGCACGGTCGTCAACATCTCGACCGTCGGCACGAGTGCGATCGTGCTGCCCGACGGTTCGATCCGCCAGCAGCTCACGTGGTACGTGCCGGGCGTGATGGTGGACGATGTGCCGCTGCTCACCACCGTGACGCCGGCGGTCCTGCTCGGACGTCAGCTCGAGTGGCTCGCCGCGATGGTGGGCCTCGGCTGCCTCGTGGTCGCGGGAGCGGCGGCGCGCGGCCCTCTCGGAAGGCCCTGAGTCAGGCCGACTTCTTGGAGGACTTCGCGGCCTCCTCGCCGCGGCGGGCGCGGAGGATGGCGAGCCGCTCCTGGAGCAGCTCCTCGAGCTCGGCGCGCGTGCGGCGCTCCAGCAGCATGTCCCAGTGGGTGCGCGGCGCCTTCGTCTCGACCTCTTCCGTCTCGACGAGCGAGCCGTCCTCGGCGACGAGGCGGCCTTCCTGACCGGTGCGCGGCGACTCCCAGGTC
Source organism: uncultured Microbacteriaceae bacterium (assembly GCA_946481135.1). The sequence goes on along the minus strand of CAMLMQ010000030.1, from coordinate 10,409 downwards.
TCGGGGATCTCGGCGTCGGCGGCGAACGTCACCTCGAAGGTCGAGCCGTCCGTCGTCCGGTACGTGCTGCGTCGGCGCGAGACGAACTCGACGCCCTCTTCGCTCTGCAGACTCTGCGATCCGAGTCGCATGCCGCGGAGGTTCCGTTCTGCCATTGTGTGGCTCTCTTCCTGAATCCTGGTGGGGATGGTCCGTGGAGCGGAAGGCGCGCCCCCCGCTCCTCCCGGTATAACGACAGGGTGGCGCTCGGCATGCCGCCGCGAGGCCGTTCCCAGTGCTTTCACAGGCCTTATCGGGGGGATCGGCGGCGGTCGGCGAGAAGCCCTCAGATCCTGGCGTCGCGGCGCCTCGCGAGCACATCCATCGCGAGGTCGGCACGGTCGGTGACGAGTCCGTCGACCCCGAGGTCGAGGAGTCGTTCCATGGTGGGTTCGTCGTTGATCGTCCACGCGTGAACCTCGACGTCGGCGGCGTGGAACGCGCCGATCGTCCGCGGCGTCATCGTCGGCATCCGCAGGATCGAGAGGGGCAGTTGGACGGCCTGCACGTCGCGCAGGATGCGGCGCACCGCGGCGAGTCCGCCGGGGGTGCGAGCCGCGCGTACCGCCGCGACCGCACCGCGCGACGACACCGAGGTCGCGACGCCCGGAAGCTCCCGCACGACCGCGAGACGGCGCTGCGGGCTGAACGATCCGATGAGCACGCGATCGACGGCCCGCGCGTCCCGCACGGCGGCGATCGTCGGCCCGATCGCGGTCGACGACTTGACGTCGATGTTGAATCGCGCGTCGGGGAAGGCGTCGAGGGCGTCCGCGAGCGAGCAGAATCCCTGCCCGGCGCCGAGCGGCACGCGGCGCAGCTCATGGGACGTGAGCTGCTCGACGCGCACCCGCCGGCCGGCGAGGCGGGTCAGGTCGGGGTCGTGGCTGATCATCGCGACACCGTCGGCCGAGCCGTGCACATCCGTCTCGAGATGGGTCACGCCGAGCGTGAGGGCGTGCGCGAACGCGAGCATCGTGTTCTCGGGGGCGTCGATCGCGAGCCCCCGGTGGGCGAGCACCCGCGGCGGCGCGGGGGAGAAGTAGACCGGCGGACCCTGATCCCGGCGCGCGCTACTTCGGCGAGGAGGCACGCGGCGCCTCGGGGTCGCGACCGGCGAAGAAGCCCTGGCCGATGCCCTTGAGGGCTTCGGTGAGCTCGCTCGGGATGATCCACAGCTTGTTGCTCTCGCCCTCCGCGAGCTTCGGCAGCGTCTGGAGGTACTGGTAGGCGAGCAGCTTGCTGTCGGGGTTGCCGACGTGGATGGCGTTGAAGACCGTCTGGATCGCCTCCGCCTCACCCTCGGCGCGCAGGACGGCGGCCTTCGCGTCGCCCTCGGCGGTGAGGATGCTCGCCTGACGCGAACCCTCGGCCTGCAGGATCGCGGCCTGCTTCGTGCCCTCGGCGGTGAGGATCTGCGCGCGGCGGTCGCGCTCGGCGCGCATCTGCTTCTCCATCGAGTCCTGGATGCTCGCGGGCGGGTCGATCGCCTTGAGCTCGACGCGTCCGACGCGGATGCCCCACTTGCCGGTCGACTCGTCGAGCACGACCCGCAGCTGCTGGTTGATGTTGTCGCGTGAGGTGAGCGCCTCTTCGAGGTTGAGCCCGCCGACGACGTTACGGAGGGTCGTCGTCGTGAGCTGCTCGACCGCGCTCAGGTAGTTCGCGATCTCGTAGGTCGCGGCACGGGCATCCGTCACCTGGAAGAAGACGACGGTGTCGATCGAGACGACGAGGTTGTCCTCGGTGATGACGGGCTGCGGCGGGAACGAGACCACCTGCTCGCGCATGTCGACGAGCGGCCGCAGCCGGTCGATGAACGGGACGAGGATGTTGAGGCCCGGCGTGAGTGTCTTGTGGTACCGCCCGAGGCGCTCGACGATGCCCGCGTAGGCCTGGGGGATGATGCGGATCGAGCGGAACAGCACGACCAGCACGAAGATCGCGATGACGACGAGCAGCGCGATCACGAAGAACTGCCCCAGGAAGTCGCCGAGTCCGAGCATCAGTACACCTTTCGTCAGCCCGCGGCGTCCGTCGCGGGCAGGTCGGTCGTGAGGGGAGCGGGGGCGACCTCGGCCGTCGCGCCGTCGATGCGCACGACGACGACGCGATCGCCCTCGACGAGAGCCGCGGTCGAGGCGCCGGGGGCGAGTCGCGCGGTCCAGGTCTCGCCGTTGTCGAGCCGCACCTGGCCCGAGCCCCGGTCGAAGTCGCGGTGCACCGTGCCGCCGAGTCCCATCAGACGGTCGAGGTTGCTCGGCGTCGGGTCGCCGCCCCTGCGCAGGGCGCGCAGCAGGGCCGGCCGGATCGTGAACAGCAGCAGAGCCGACAGCACCGCCGCCGCCCCGATCTGCACCCACCACGGAGCGCCGAGCAGATTGCCGCCGAGCCCGCCGAGGAGCGAGCCGAACGCGAGCATGAGGAAGGTGAACTCGAGGGTGAGCAGCTCGATGACCACGAAGAGGATCACGAGCGCGAGCCACAGGATCCAGAGGTACTGCGTCAGGTCGACGAACATCGGGCATCCTCCGCGGTGCGATCCCTTCCGACGCTATCACCGGGGCCCGACCGGGGACACGGGACGATAGGGTCGGCTTCGTGAATTCCCCCGTCGATCCCGTCCTGCCCGCCGGCTCGCTCGTCGGCACCCGCGCCCTCATCACCGGCTCCTCCCGGGGCATCGGCGCCGACACGGCGAAGTATCTCGCCGCGGCCGGAGCGAAGGTCGCCATCAACTTCCGCAACAAGGAGGCGAGGGCTCGCAAGCTCATCGCCGAGATCGAGGAGTCGGGGGGAGAGGCGATCGCCGCAGGCGGCGACCTCACCGACCCCGCGTCGGTCGCCGCGATGTTCCAGATCGTCCGCGACGCGTGGGGCGGTCTCGACCTGCTCGTGCTCAACGCCTCCGGCGGCATGGAGGGCGGCATGGAGGCCGACTACGCGATGAAGCTCAATCGCGACGCGCAGGTCAATGTGCTCGAGACGGCGCTGCCGCTGTTGGGCGACGGGTCTCGGGTCGTGTTCGTCACGAGTCACCAGGCGCACTTCATCAACACCGTGCCGACGATGCCCGAGTACGTGCAGGTGGCCAAGAGCAAGCGGGCCGGTGAGGATGCCCTCCGCGAGCGCATCCCGCAGCTCGACGCGCAGGGCGTGGGCTTCGTCGTCGTGTCGGGCGACATGATCGAGGGCACCATCACGGCGACCCTGCTCGATCGGGCGCGACCGGGGGCGATCGAGGCCCGCCGCGAGGACGCCGGCAAGCTCTTCACCGTCGCCGAATTCGCCGCCGAGGTCGCCCGGGCCGCCGTCGACCCGCTGCCGGAGGGCCGCATCCGCTACGTCGGCGACGTGAGCGGGTTCCTCGACCACAAGCCCACCCGCGGATGACCTTCCGGGCGACCGCCCGGGTGCTGCTGTACGACGCCGACGACCGGGTGCTGATGTTCCTGCAGTACGGCAAGGATCGATCGGTGCCGCCGCGCTGGATCACGCCGGGCGGGGGAGTCGACCCGGGGGAGGACTTCGCCGCCGCCGCGATCCGCGAGACCTACGAGGAGACCGGTCTCCGCCTCGCGGCCGTGCCGGAGCCCTTCCTCGAAGCCGACTTCGACCCCGACCAGCGCTGGCATCCCTACGACGAAGGTCGGTGGGCCTGGTACGCGCTGCGGGTCGAGACGTTCGAACCGTCGCGGGAGGGCTGGACCGAGGAGGAGCAGGTCGACGTCGTCGACTGGCGGTGGATGAGTCCCTCCGACCTCGCGTCGGACGAGTTCGAGTGCGAGCCCGCGGAACTGCCCGTTCTCGTGCGGTCGCACGTGCCGCCCCGGGCTGACGTCGTCAGCTGACGACGTAGACCAACCGGGCGAACTGCCCGACCTTCTCGGCCGAGACGAGTCGCAGCCGGTCGGACTCCAGCCGCCGCGGAAGCAGCGGGGCGCCACCGGGGAGCGCGACGGGGGCGACCGAGAGGGCGATCTCGTCGAGCGCGCCCGCCTCGAGGAACTGGCCGGCGAGGTCGCCGCCGCCGACCACCCACACGTCTCCGTCGCCGGCCGCCTCGCGGATCGCGGGGAGCGCATCGCTCACCGCGCCCGAGACGAATCGGACGTCGGCGCCCTCCGGCGTCGGCAGCTGCCGTGTCGTGAACACGAAGGTCGGCCGGTCGCCGTGGAACTCCTGCCACTTCTCGGGGTGGGCGATCAGGTCGGACTCGGCCAGCAGCCACTCGTACGTCGTCGACCCCTCGACGAGCACCGTCGCGGCCGTGGGGAAGAGGCCTTCGTCGGGATGCTCACCGCCCTCGACGGCGAACAGCCAGGCGAGCGAGTTCTGCTCGTCGGCGAGGAAGCCGTTGATCGTCGTCGCGGTGTCGAAGAGGAACTTTCCCATCTCGCGAGGCTAGGCCGTGCCCCCGACAGCGTCGGCGGCTAGCGTCGGAACGAGTCAGCAGAAAGGACGAGGATGTCCGACTTCCCCTATCCGACGCGACCCCCGCGCAGCACGCCCGAGTCGCGCCACGGAACCCCGCCGAACCCGCGCCAGGAGGCGCACCCGGGCATGCTCATCGACCGCGACGTCGAGGTGATCGCGCGATCCGGGCGCTCGGTGCAGGCCGACGTCTACCGGCCGGATTCGGGGGAGCCCGCGGGGGTGCTCATCGCGTGGTCGCCCTATGGCAAACACGACCCGGCGCCGATCGGGCAGATCTACCCGACGAGCGGCGCGAAGCCGGAGTGGATGAGCGCGCTGACGACGTTCGAGGGACCCGACCCGGTCTACTGGGTGCCTCGCGGGTACGCGCTCGTGATCGCCGACATCCCGGGGACCTGGTACGCGAAAGGCCCGGCGTCGTACGTCTCGCCCGAGGAGGCGGAGGACTTCTTCGACCTCATCGAGTGGGCCGGCGTGCAGCCCTGGTCGAACGGGCGGGTGGGTCTCACGGGAGTGTCGTACCTCACGGTCGCGCAGTGGCGCGTCGCGGGCCTCAAACCCCCGCACCTCGCGGCGATCAACCCGTGGGAGGGCTGGAGCGACACCTACCGCGAGGTCGCGCGGCACGGCGGCATCCCCGAGACGTCGTTCTGGCCGTACATCTGGGAGCGCTGGGGCGCGTCGACCGGCCCGATCGAGGATCTCGAGCGCGAGAACCGCGAACACCCGCTGTTCGACGACTTCTGGGCGTCGAAGGCGGCCGATCTGGAATCGATCGACGTGCCGGCCTTCGTCGTCGCGTCGTGGACCGATCAGGGACTCCACACGCGGGGGACGCTCGAGGGTTTCCGACGCCTGTCGAGCCCCCAGAAGTGGCTGCACGTGCACGGCGCCAAGAAGTGGGCGGAGTACTACCGGCCCGAGATGGTGGAGCTGCAGCGGCAGTTCTTCGATCACTTCCTCCTCGGGCACGACTCCGGCCTCGACGCCTGGCCTCCCGTGCGGGTGGAGCTGCGCGAGCGCTACGGGGTCGGCTCGTTCGTCGAGAGCACGGCATGGCCGCTGCCCGAGGTCGAGTACCGCACCCTTCACCTCGACGCGGCCACCGGATCCCTCGCGCACGAGCCCGTCACGGCGGAGTCGACCGCGCGCTACCACGGCCTCGGCGATCCTTTCGCGGCATCCCGGGTCGTCTTCGAGCATCGTTTCGAGGCCGACACCGACGTGGTGGGGCACGCCCGCGCGACGCTCTGGGTCGAGGCCCCCGAGGCGACCGACATGGATGTCTTCCTCGGACTGTTCAAGCGCGACGGCGCAGGCGAGATCGTGCCGTTCGCGTACTACGCGCAGTTCGAGGACGGCCCCGTCGCGCTCGGCTGGATCCGGGCGTCGCACCGCGAGCTCGACACGGAGCGCTCGACCGACTTCCTGCCCGTGCTCGCGCACCGCCGAGAACTGCCGCTCGAGACCGACGGACCGACGCGGCTCGACGTCGAGATCCTCCCGTCGGGCACGCGCTTCGCCGCGGGGGAGAGCCTCGTGCTCGTCGTGCAGGGCCACGACCTCAAGCACTACGCGAAGCCGCTCGTCCACGCCCGGCACGAGTCCGACCTCAACCGGGGGCCCCAGCTGCTCCACACCGGCGGCCGCTTCGACGCGACGCTGACGATTCCGATCCTGCCCCACTGAACGCGGGAACGCCCCCGGCTCCGAGGAACCGGGGGCGTTCTCGTCCATCGGTGTTACTGCACCGGGCCGTAGCCCTGGCCGTTGAACTGCACGAGGGTCAGACCCTGGATCGCCGGCAGCGTGCGGTCGGTGGTGTTGACCGTGATGCCGTCGAGCAGCAGCGGAGCCTGGAAGTCCTCGATCGAGTGCAGCGCCTCCATGAAGCTCGCCCGCGTGGGCTCCTCCATGTTCCGGAACGCCTCCTCGAGGATGGCGCCCTCGGCGTAGCTCCACGCGCAGTGCGGCGTGAAGACCTCGGCGATCGACGAGCCGTACTCGGCGAAGGCCTCGTTGTAGGCGATGACGTCCTCGTCCTCGGCGAAGGCCGGCGACGCCGGGACCTTCGACAGCGACGTCGTGTACACCGCCGGGTAGGCGGCACCGTTGCCCGGCACGACGACCGTGGCCGGCGTCGAGGTGTTGGACGGGAGGAAGATCTCCGGGGTCCAGCCGAGCGACTGCGCCTTGGTCAGCACGCCGACCTGCAGCGGGGTGACCGAGACCGCGCTGAGCAGCGCGTCGGCACCCGACGCGGCGAGCTCGGTGACCTGCGCGTCGAGCGTCGGGTCGGTGGGCTCGTACGTCGTGCTCGCGACGACCTCGACATCCGACCCGTCGATCGCGGCCTCGAAGCCCGCGACGTAGTCGTCGCCGTAGTCGTCGTTCTGCGCGAGGATCGCGACGGTCACGTCGCCGCGCTCCGCCATGAGCTCACCGAAGGCGAAGCCCTCGTCGTAGTAGGTCGGCAGCAGGCCCATGGTCCACGGGTTGCTCTCCTGGTCGGACGAGAACATCGTGGCGCCCGTGACGAGCAGCACCTGCGGGATCTCCTGCTCGTTCGCGATCGGCATGATCGCCGCGTTGGTCGGCGTGCCGAGCGCGCCGACGTAGGCGAAGATGCCCTCGTCGACGAGCTGCGTGAAGTTCGCCTGCGCCTTCGCCGGGTCGTAGGTGTCGTCGAGGTACTCGAGCGTCACCTGGCGGGTGTTGCCGTCGCCGAACTCGAACCCGCCGTCGGCGTTCTTCGCCTCGAGGTAGGTGTAGAGGCCCGCGACGGTGCACGAGCCGGGTCCCGCGGTGGCACCGCTCAGCGGGCTCGAGATGCCCAGCAGCAGCGAGTCGTCGGTGATGCCGGGGCTCGCCTCGGCCTCGCCGCCGCCCGGGGTGTCCCCGCCGCGGGAGCAGCCCGCGATGAGGAGGGTGGCCGCCGCGCCGACGGCGAGAACGCCGGCGACTCGGCTGGTCGAACGGAAGTTCATCATTGACCTTGCCTCTTTCTTCGTTACTTCTTCTCGGTGGACTCCGGGCCCGTGGACGCAGGCGTCCGGCCCGAAGGGCTGGGGGAGGCGCCGCGGCCGGCGCGACGACGCACCGCCCGGACGACCTGGGTGAGACGCCGCGGCAGCGACACGATGCCGCCGGGCACGAGGAACAGCACGGCGAGCAGGATCACGCCCGACACGAGCGCTGTGAGCGAGGGGTCGACCTCGTTCGCGAGCACCGGCACGAGCATGTAGTAGATCGCGCCGAGGATCGACCCGAGGATCGAGGCGGAGCCGCCGATCACCATCGCCGCGACCATGTTGATCGAGTGGTGGAAGTTGAGGGTCTCGGGGGAGGTGTACTGCACGATCCCGAGGTAGAGGAAGCCGGCGACGCCGCCGAAGAGCGACGCGATCGTGAACGCGAGCACCTTGTAGCGGTACGGCGAGATGCCCATCGCGATCGCGACCGACTCGTTCTCCTTGACGATGCGGAAGGCGCGCCCCATCTTGCCCTTCACGAGATTGCGGGCGAGCAGGAACATGAGCACGGCGATGACGACGACGACGTAGTAGCGCCACTGGTCGTGATCGAGGCCCGACCATTCGGGAGCCCGGAGCCAACTGACGGTCGTGCCCTGGGACCCGCCCGTGAACTCCCGCAGACGCTTCGCGAGGGGCACCCCGATGATCGGCAGGGTGATCGTGACCATCGCGAGCGCGAGTCCGCGCAACCGGGCGGCGGCGAGGGCGACGAGCAGGCCGACCGCGGCGGGCACGAGCGCGCAGAGCACGAAGATGACCGGGATCGGCCATCCCTCGACCACGCCGTAGGCGGCGATGTACGCGCCGAGGCCGAGGAACGCGCTCTGCCCGAGCGAGACCTGACCGGCGTAGCCCATGACGATGTTGAGCCCGACGATCGCGACCGCGAACACCGCCATGAGCGAGAGCTGCCGGTTGACGTAGGGGCTCTGCGTGAGCGGGAGCACGACGAGCAGCACCGCGACGGCGACGCCGAACGCGACGCGTACCCAGGTGTTGCGAGAGAGTTTGGCGAGGGTGTCCATCAGACGCGCACCACGACCTTCCGCCCGAAGAGGCCCTGCGGCCTCACGATGAGGATGACGATCATCAGGATGAGCGGCACCGCGATCTTGAGGTCGTTCCCGATGATGTCGATGTAGGCCGCCGCGAGATTCTCGACGACGCCGATGATCCACGCCGCGACGACCGCGCCGAGCGGCGAGTCGAGCCCGCCGAGGATGGCTGCGGCGAGGGCGTAGACGAGCACGAAGTCGAGCATCACGGGGCTCACGAAGAGCTGCGGGGCGACGAGGATGCCCGCGATCGCCCCGAGCGCGGACGCCAGGCCCCAGCCGATCATGAGCAGGCGGCTCACGGGCAGTCCGGAGAGGGCCGCCGACTTCGGGTTGTCGGCCACGGCCCGCATGGCGAGGCCGAGCTTCGTCGCGCGGAACAGCACCTGCAGCACGACCATCACGCCGAGCAGCACGAGGATCGTGCCGAGCGAGCGCAGGCTCACGAAGACGCCGCCGAGGTCGAGGGTCTCGGTGCCGAAGAACGACGGGAACTGGCGCGGCTCGTAGCCGAAGAACAGCGCGGCGACGCCGGTGAAGGCCACGAAGAGGCCGATCGTGACGACGACGGTCGTGTCGTGGTCGCCGCCCTCGAAGGGCCGCACGATCACGCGTTCGACGACGGCGCCGAGGAGGAACCCGAACGCGATCGCGACGAGCGCCGCGACGGGGAGCGGGAGCCCGGCTCGCACGAGCGCGAAGGCCACGAAGGTCGAGAGCACCGCCATCGAGCCCTGCGCGAAGTTGATGATGCCGGTCGCGCGGTTGACGAGCACGATCGCGAGCGCGAGCGCGGCGTAGATCGATCCCGTCGAGAGTCCCTCGATGACGAGCTGGATGAAGTAGGTCATGTCAGCCTCCCAGGTACGCGCGGCGCACCTCGTCCATGCCGGCGAGCTCGTCGCGGCTGCCCGACAGCGACACGTTCCCGGTCTCCACCACGACCGCGTGGTCGACGACCGAGAAGGCGAGCATCGCGTTCTGCTCGACGACGAGCATCGCGACACCCTGCTCGGTGCGCAGCCGCCGGATCGCCTGGTAGACGTTCTGCGCGGTGCTCGGCGCGAGGCCGAGCGACGCCTCGTCGAGCAGGATGAGGCGCGGCCTGGCCATGATCGCGCGCGAGATCGCGAGCATCTGCTGTTCGCCGCCGGAGAGCGCCGACGCGTTGGAGCCGATGCGCTCGCGGAGGTTGGGGAAGAGGTCGAGGCACAGCTCGACGTCCTCGGCGATGCCCGCGCGGTCCTTGCGCAGGTACGCGCCGACCCGCAGGTTGTCGCGCACGGTCAGGTCGCCGATCGTGCCGCGCCCCTCGGGCACGTGCGCGATGCCGAGCGCCGCGACCCGGTCGGGGCGGTATCCGGTGATGTCGCGACCGTCGAAGGTGATCTTGCCGCCGACGCTCACCATCCCGCTGATCGCCCGCAGGGTCGTGGTCTTGCCGGCCCCGTTCGCGCCGAGGATGCCGGCGGCCTCGTTGTCGCCGACGCTCAGCGAGATGCCGTGCAGCACCTGCGCGTGCCCGTAGGCGGCGGTGACGTCCTCAAGCTGCAGGAGGCTCATCCGCGACCTCCTTCCCGAGATAGGCCTCGATGACCCGCGGGTCGGACTGAGCCTCGGCCGCGGTGCCCTCCATGAGCTTCGCGCCGTGGTCGAGCACGACGACGCGGTCGGTGAGAGCAGAGATGAGCCCCATGTGGTGCTCGACGATGACGACGGTGAGGTCGAAGTCGGTGCGCATCGCCCGCACCGAGGCGATGAAGTTCTCGACCTCGGCGTGGGTGAGTCCGGCGGCCGGCTCGTCGAGCAGCAGCAGGCGGGGGTGGGTCATCATCGCCCGGCA
>CAMLMQ010000029.1 GCA_946481135.1 uncultured Microbacteriaceae bacterium | reverse complement strand
GGCATCGCGATGGGCCTCGTGTCGGAGACGATCGACGGCGAGACGAAGTACGCCGCGCTCACCGACATCCTGGGCGCCGAGGACGCGCTCGGCGACATGGACTTCAAGGTCGCCGGCACGTCGGAGTTCGTCACGGCCCTGCAGCTCGACACGAAGCTCGACGGCATCCCCGCGTCGGTGCTCGCGGGCGCGCTGAACCAGGCCAAGGAGGCGCGCATGCGCATCCTCGCGGTCATGAACGAGGCGATCGACGGGCCCGACGAGATGGCCCCGACCGCGCCGCGCGTGATCTCGGTCAACATCCCGGTCGACAAGATCGGCGAGCTGATCGGCCCCAAGGGCAAGACGATCAACGCGATCCAGGACGCCACGGGCGCCGACATCTCGATCGAGGAGGACGGCACCGTCTTCATCGGCGCGGTCGACGGTCCCTCGGCCGAGGCGGCGCGTGCCCAGGTGCTCGCGATCGGCAACCCGATCAACCCCGAGGTGGGCGAGCGGTTCCTCGGAACCGTCGTGAAGATCGCCACCTTCGGTGCGTTCGTGTCGCTCATGCCGGGCAAGGACGGCCTGCTGCACATCTCCGAGGTGCGCAAGCTCGCCGGCGGCAAGCGCGTCGAGAACGTCGAGGACGTGCTCGGCGTCGGCCAGAAGATCATGGTCGAGATCACCAAGATGGACGACAAGGGCAAGCTGTCGCTCGCGCCCGTCGTCGAGGAGGGTGCCGAGGGCGGCGACACCGAGGCGTCGTCCGCCGCGTCGGAGGGCCCGGAGGCCCCCGCCGAGGGCTGATCGCTCGCGTCAGAACGGATGCCGTCCCGCACGTCGCGGGGCGGCATCCGTCTGTTCGCGGCTCAGTAGTAGAGGGAGGGCGCAGTGGCCGCGGCGAGCGTGACCGCGAGTCCGATGAGCGCGACGAGCCCGAGGGCGCCGCAGAGCAGGCCCAGCACGAGCGCGCGTCGCCGGGCCGGCACGAGCAGCGCGCTCGCGACGAGCGCCGCGTAGAGCAGCACGAGCAGCACGAGGAACGGCAGCACCGTCGACGGATCGCCCACCGCGCACTCGGGCGGCGGCGGGTAGATCGCGATGCAGACGCCCGTCGGCTTCGGGATCGCCCACAGCACGCCGATCGCCACGAGGGCGAAGGCGCCGGCCGGAGCGAGCCACCAGGCGATCGAGCGCGGGCGGGCGGGGGTGTCGAGTGTCATGACTCATCCTCTCGGCGGGCGAGGACCGGGCGCGCCCTCTCACCTCTTCTGACGCGCGACGCCCGCCGAACGTTGGGGCCGACCTCGGAGTTGGCGAAGGGCCGCGACCCGCCCGGACGGACGTGCTCGCGGCCCTTCCGGAGAGTGCGGCTGCCGACCCGTTCGCTGTGGACGACCCGGCACCGGAACCCAAAGGTCCGTGCCCCCTCAACCTACGACCCCGACCCGCCTCGCGGGAGGGATTGACGCGGAGTTCCCGCGACGTTCATGTCGCCGAGGCGACCCCCGAAGTGGGTGGTCACCGGGCCGTAACGATTCGGCCACGTCGCCCGGGCGACGCGCGATCCCGGGGTTAGCCTGCCAGCGGAGGGGAGCCGCGATGGCCGACGAGGGGGCGCAGGTGCTCACAGCGCCGAGCCTCGTCGCCGCGGGTCCGCGACACTCCACGGGCGCCGTCCCCACGACGGCCGAGACCGCGGCGGTCGTCGGCCTCGACCCGCCGCCGCGGCGGCGCGTCGGACCGACCGAGCTGCGGGTGTTCCCGATCGCCCTGAGCGGCAACGTGTTCGGCTGGACGGCGGACGCGCCGGAGAGCGAGCGCATCCTCGACGCGTACACCGAGCACGGCGGCAACTTCGTCGACACCGCCGACTCCTACGCCGCCGGACGCAGCGAGATCATCCTCGGCAACTGGATGCGTGCACGCCGGGCGCGCGACGAGACGGTCGTCGCGACGAAGGTCGGCAAGAGCGCCGACCATCCGGGACTGTCCGCGCGCCACGTCACCGCGGCCGTCGAAGCGTCGCTGCACCGCTTGCGCACCGACCGCATCGACCTGCTCTACCTCCACATCGACGACCCCTCCGTTCCGTTCGAGGAGACGCTGCTCGCGGTCGACGAACTCGTCCGTGCCGGCAAGGTGCGCGCCTTCGGGGGCTCCCACCACACCGGGGACCGGCTCATCGAGGCGCGCATCGCGTCGGCGCAGCTCGGCGTCGCCCGCATGGCCGCCATGCAGAACCACTACAACCTCGTGTATCGGCGCGAGTACGAGACGGGACTCGCCCGGGTCGCCGCCGACCTCGACCTCGGCGTCATGCCGCGGTTCGCGCTCGCGTCGGGCTTCCTCACCGGCAAGTACCGGTCGAAGTCCGATCTGTCGGGTTCGCGGCGCGCCGAGGTGGGGCGTCACCTCACACGATCGGGCCTGCGCGTGCTCGCCGCCCTCGACGCCGTGGCGGCCGAAGTCGACGCGAGCCCGGCGACCGTCGCGCTCGCGTGGCTGTTGAGCAAGCCGCGGGTCGTCGCGCCCGTCGTGTCGGCGAGCACGGCCGACCAGGTGTTCGATCTCGTCGCCGCGGCGGGGCTCACGCTCACCCGTTCGCACCTGACGGCACTCGACCGCGCGAGCGACTGAGCGCCCGCGCGGTCGAGGTCGGCGCTGTCGAACTCGAAGCCGTCGAGCTCGGAGCTCAGGCGTTGACGCCCGGGATGATCACCCGACCGCCGATGAGTACGAGCCACACGACGAGCAGGATGATCGCGATGACGGTGATCGCGGCGTTGCCGCGACGCGTCGCGCCGCTGAAGACGAGTTGCAGCAGCAGCAGCACGATCGTCACGACCGCGAGGAGCGGGGCCCCGAACGGCACGTTGGCGATGAACAGGGAGAGCACGAACAGCACGGAGGCGATGATCTGGATGATGGCCAGGATCGTCGACCCGCGACGCAGTCGGGCGATGGCGTCGACGACGGCGAGCACGCCTCCGACGAGCGCCACGATGAACGGCAGATCGATGACCACGCTGAATTCCAGAGCCATGGGGGCAGCCTTTCGGTCGTGCCCGGCGGGGTCGCCGAGCGCCCCTACCCTAGCGATCCCCGGGAAACGCGCGCGGGACTTCCGGCGGGCGTCCCGACGGTGGTAGGGCGGTGCGGCGCGACGGGACTCAGCGCGACTCGGCGAGGATGCGGTCGACGACCCGGCCGAACGCGGTCGCCGCAGCGACCGGGTCACCCGCGTACCCGCCGCTCATCGCCCCGTCACGGGCGAGCACGAGCTCGTCGGCGGCTTCCCCCGGCAGGGGATGGCCGATCGCCCGCATGAGCTGCTCCAACACGGTGGCGTACCACTCCCGGTGATCGCGCACGGCGACCCGGACGGGATGCGCCGGGTCGGAGAACTCGGCGGCGGCGTTGATGAACGGGCAGCCGCGGAAACCCGCCGCCGCGATCTCGGCGAGCACGGCGTCGCGGTGGCCGAGCACGGCCGCCTCGGGGGCCGCGTGCGTCGCGAGGAGATCGGCGAGTTGCTCGGCGACCCGACGGTGCCGGTAGCCGATGTAGGCGGCGATCACCCGGTCCTTCGACCCGTAGTGCTTGTAGAAGGTCGCCTTCGTCACGCTCGACTCGGCGATGAGCCGGTCGACACCGACGGCGCGGATGCCCTCGTCGTAGAACAACCGGTCGGACGTGTGCAGGATGCGCAGCTTCGCCGGCGCCTCGGGCAGCTCCGTGAGGGGCGGATCGATTCGGATGCTCACGCGCGCGCTCTCGGTCGGGTCGGGGTCGACGGGGGAGGTCGTGCCCGCCAGGGGTGAACGGGCACGACCTGGTCGCGGAGGTTCGGGTCTTCCGCGACTAAGGGCCAGGGGCAGCCCGTGCGATCACGATATCACGGAGGACAGACAGATCCGTATGTCCTCATTCTGGCGGACACCCCCAATGCGCGTGACACACGCCCGGCCGAGGGGCGGGGCGGTGACGTAGGCTCGATGCGATGAACGGTGCTGTCGCCCTCCCGCTCGACGCCCCCGAACTCCGGATCGTCGCGTCCGGCGGTTCGCTCGTGCGGCGGACCGTCCTCCCCAGCGGCGTGCGCATCCTCAGCGAACAGGTGCCCGGATCGCAGAGCGCCACCGTCGGCTTCTGGGTCGCCGTCGGTTCTCGCGACGAGGTGCCGGTCACCTACGGGTCGACCCACTTCCTCGAGCATCTGCTGTTCAAGGGCACCACGTCGCGCACCGCACTCGACATCGCGGTGTCGTTCGACGCGGTCGGCGGCGAGCACAACGCCATGACGGCCAAGGAGTACACCTGCTACTACGCCAAGGTGCGCGACCTCGACCTGCCGATGGCGGTCGGCGTGCTCGCGGACATGTTCACGTCCTCGCTCCTCGACCCCGAGGAGTTCGAGAGCGAACGCGGCGTCATCCTCGAAGAGCTCGCGATGGCCGACGACGACCCGTCGGATGTCGTCTCCGAGCGCTTCTTCGAGGCCGTCTTCGGCGATCATCCGCTCGGGCGCCCCATCGGCGGCAACCCGGAGGCGATCTCCGCCGTCGCCCGGGACGCGGTGTGGGAGCACTACGTCGCCAACTACCGCCCGCAGGACCTCGTCGTCACGGTCGCCGGCGCGGTCGACCACGACGCGCTCGTCGGCTGGATCACCGCGGCCCTCGCCGCCGCCGGCTGGGATCTCGCCCGCCCGGCCGTGCCGGTCGCACGTCGCGACCCGCGTCCCGAGCTCCCCGGCCGTGGCAGCCCGCTCGTCACCGTCGAGCGTCCCCTCGAGCAGGCCAACCTCCTGCTCGGCGTCCCCGGTCTGCACGCCGCCGACCCCCGACGGCCCGCGCTGACGCTTCTCAATTCGGTGCTCGGCGGCGGGATGTCGTCGCGCCTCTTCCAGGAGGTGCGCGAGAAGCGTGGCCTGGCCTACTCGGTGTACTCGTTCGCCGCGTCCTACTCCGACGCGGGCGTCGTCGGACTCTACGCCGGATGCTCACCCGCGAAGGCGCCGCAGGTCGCGCGGCTCATGCTCGACGAGTTCCACGGCCTCGCCGCCGCGGGGATCACCGACGAGGAGCTCATCCGTGCACGCGGCCAGCTCGGCGGTGCCGCGGCCCTCGCCCTCGAAGACTCCGACACCCGCATGACCCGCCTCGGCCGCTCGGAACTCACCTTCGGCGAATTCGTCGACCTCGACGAGACCCTGCGCCGCCTCGACGGCGTCACCGTCGCCGACGTGCGCGACCTGGCCGCGGAGCTCGCCGCCCGCCCGCTCTCGATCGCCGCGGTCGGCGCCGTCGACGCGGCATCCCTCACAGGCCTCGACGACACCGCCGCCGCCGCCTGACCCCCGACCGGCAAGGAGGCCGGACACCCATGCCATCCCGTTATCTCTACCTCGTGCGCCACGGCGAGCAGCAGGACGCCGAACACGGCCTCCCCGACGGCCCTCTCAGCCCGCGCGGCGTGCGCCAGGCCGACGCCGTCGCGGAGCGCCTCGGCGGCGTGCCGTTCACGGGCGCCTGGACCTCGCCGCTGCAGCGCGCGCAGGAGACCGCGCGCATCCTCACGCAGCGTCTGCCCGCGCTCGAGCCGCAGCCGTCGGCACTGCTCATGGACTGCATCCCCTCCGGGCCGGCCCCCGACCTGCCGCACGCCTTCGAGCCGTTCTTCGGGGGCATCACCCCTGAGGAGATCGCCGCCGGCGAGGCGCAGATGGCCGACGCCGTGGCCGAGTGGATGTCGCCCCCCGTCGGCGAGGACCATCACGAACTGCTCATCACCCACAACTTCGTGATCGGCTGGTTCGTGCGCGAGACCTTCGGCGCGCCGGCGTGGCGATGGCTCGGGGTCAACCAGGCCAACTGCGGACTCACGATCATCCGGGTGCGCTCGGCGAAGCCACCGGTGCTCGTCACCCACAACGACCTCGGGCACCTGCCGCCCGAACTGCGCACCGGTCTGTCGGTCGAGCAGCCCTACTGACCCCGGGCTATCCGCGCGCACTCGGAGTGTGCTCAGAGTTCCTTGCGGAACCAGTGCGTCGCGTTGGGGTTGTCGTTGTACGGCTCGACGTCGGTATATCCCGACGTGCGGTAGAGGTGCTGCGCGGCCGCGAGGCGCTCGTTCGTGTCGAGCACGACCTCGGTCGCGCCGAGCGCGGCCGCCTGGCGCTCGAGTTCGGTGAGCAACGCGCGGCCGAGTCCGGTGCCGCGGGCGGCCGGTCGCACCCAGAGGTGCTTGAGCTCGCCGCGGTCGGGCGTGAGCATCCGCACGCCGCCGCAGCCCGCCGGTGCGTCATCGACGCGGGCGACGAGGAAGACCCCGGCGGGCGGCTCGAACGCGGCGGGGTCGGGGCGGAACGTGCGGTAGCCCGGCATCCCGAGTTCGCGGCTCGCGAAGTACTCGCCGAGCAGCATGTCGGCGTCGGGGTGGTCGACCGGGGTGGGCACGAACGCGGTCACCCGCCCACCCTAAGCTCGCCAACCCTAAGCTGGAGGCATGGCAACCTCGGTCGCGATCGTCGGGGCGAGCGGCCGGATGGGTGCCCTCGTCGACCGCCTGCTCTCCGAGAGCGACGACTTCGACGTGCACGCGCGCATCGGGCGGGACGACCCCCTGGAGCAACTCGACGGCGCCGACGTCGTCATCGACGTGAGCCTGCCCGCCGTCTCACCCCAGGTGGTCTCCGCAGCTCTCGACCGCGGCATCCCGATCGTCGTCGGAACGTCGGGCTGGACCGCCGACCGCCTCGCGCCGGTCGCGCGCCGCGTCGCCGCCGACGAGAGCCTCACCGCGCTGTTCATCCCCAACTTCTCGCTCGGCTCGGCGCTCGCGACCCGGTTCGCCGAACTCGCGGCGCCCTACTTCTCGTCGATCGAGATCGTCGAGTCCCACCACGCGGCGAAGACCGACTCCCCGTCGGGCACCGCGATCCGCACCGCGGAGCTCATCGCCGCCGCGCGCGCCGACCTCGGACCGGTCGCCGCGCCGCACGCCGACCAGCGCGCGCGCGGCCAGCAGGTCGCGAGCGTGCCCGTGCACTCGTTGCGCATGTCGGGCGTCTCGGCCCGCCAGGAGGTCGTCCTCGGCGGTGAGGGCGAGACCGTGCGGCTCGTCCACGAGACGCTCTCCGACTCGTCATACGAGTCGGGCATCCTGCTCGCCCTGCGCGCGGCCGGCACGACGACGGGCCTCGTGGTCGGTCTCGGCGAACTGCTCGGGCTCTAGGGGTGCGCACGAAACTCGCCGTGATCGGCATGCTCGCGCTGCTCGGGCTCTACCTCGTCTTCGCGGTGCGCTTCGGCATCCTGCTGATCGAGGTGGGGGAGCCCGTCGCGATCGGGATGGGCGTCGCGCTGCTCGTGCTGCCCATGCTCGGCGGGTGGGCGCTCGTCGCAGAGGTGCTGTTCGCGGTGCGCGCGGAGCGGCTCGGCGTGCGGCTCGGCGAGGAGGGCGGGCTGCCCGACGAGGAACTGCCGCTGCGCCCGAGCGGCCGCATCGACAAAGCCGCCGCGCTCGAGGTCTTCCCGCGCTACCAGGCGGATGCCGAGGCGGCACCCGAGGACTGGCGGGCGTGGTTCCGGCTCGGTCTCGCCTACGACGCCGCGGGCGACCGCCGTCGAGCCCGCTGGGCGACGCGGCAGGCGATCCGACTCAGTCGCGCCTGACCTCAGCCGCGGGCGCTGAGCGCGGCGCGCACGGCGTCGTCGATCGTGCGGTGCCGCCACGTGAAGCCGTCGGCCTCGAGACGGGTCGGCACCACCTGCGCGTCGTCGAGCAGCAGGTGCTGACCCGCCTCGCCGAGCCCGAGCCGGATCGCCCATGCGGGGGCGGGCAGCCACCGCGGCCGCCGTAGCGCCGTCGCGAATGCCCGTGTCACGTCGTCGCTCGTCGCGGGAGTCGGGCCGGCGAGCACGACCGGTCCGGCGAGGTCGGAGGTCAGCAGGTGCATGATCGCGCGCACCTGATCGTCGAGCGAGATCCACGGCCAGAACTGCCGCCCCGACCCGAAACGCGAGCCGAGGAAGAAGGTCGTCAGCAGCCGCACGGGCGCCATCCCTCCCGAGCGCGCCACGACGACCGCGGTGCGGAGGTTCACGACCCGCGTCGCGGCGGGGGCGAGGGCCGCCGCCTGCTCCCACGCGAGCACGAGGTCGGCGAGGAAGCCGTCGCCTTTCGGCGAGGTGTCGTCGAGGCGCACGCGCGGCCGGTCGCCGTAGAAGCCGACCGCCGATCCGCTGAGAAACGTCGCGGGCGGGGAGGACATCCCGGCCATCGTCTCGGCGAGCAGCGTCGTCGCGCCGATGCGGGAGCGCACGAGCTCGCGCTGGTACGCGCGGGTCCAGGGGATGCGCGAGATCGACGCGCCCGAGAGGTTGATCACGGCGTCGGCGCCGTCGAGCGCGACGGGGTCGAGGCGCCCCTCCGCGGGGTCCCACGAGAACTCGCCGGCCGCGCGGGGCTCCCGGCGCACGAGCACGTCGGTGTCGTGGCCCTGGGCGCGCAACTCCGACACGAGGGGTCGCCCGATCATGCCGGACGCGCCGGCGACGACGATGCGCACTAGGCCAGGCTCGCCTCGAGCGTGATGGTGGTGCCGGCGAGCGCCTTCGAGACCGGGCAGTTCGCCTTCGCGTCGTCGGCGAGGCGCTGGAACTCCTCCGGGTCGAGCCCCGGCACCTTCGCGCTCACGAGGAGGTGGATGCCGGTGATGCCCTCACCGGGCTGGAACGTCACGGCCGCGGTCACCTGCAGGCTCTCGGGCGCGTGACCCGCGCTGCCGAGCGCGTTCGAGAACGCCATCGAGTAGCAGGCCGAATGGGCCGCGCCGAGCAGCTCCTCGGGGTTGGTGCGCCCGGGTTCGCCCTCGGAGCGGGCCTGCCAGGTGACGGGGAACTCGCCCGCGTCGGAGGAGTCGAGACTCGTCGTGCCGGAGCCCGACTTCAGGTCGCCGAACCAGAGCGTCGTCGCTTCAGAGGTGAGTGCCATGGGGCGAGCCTACGTGGGGGCGCGCCGGGAGGGCACCCCTCGACAGTCGACTCGGTCACGCTAACGTGAGGGCCGTGGCTGAGGCGTACGAGATCGAGTTCCGTTCCGACATGACCGTGGAGCTCGTGCGCAGCAGCGCCCACGACTCCGACGTCGTGTTCGCCGCGCGCGTGTCGACGCAGGGTGAGCAGACGCTCGAGGAGGCGGCCGCCGGCACCGAGGCCGGGTCGAAGGACAAGGGCCTCATCAACTTCCTCATGCGCGACCGCCACGGGTCGCCGTTCGAGCACAACTCGATGACGTTCTACGTGCAGGCCCCTCTCTTCGTCTTCCGCGAGTTCATGCGGCACCGCATCGCGTCGTACAACGAGGAGTCGGGCCGTTACCGCGAGATGCGGCCCGTGTTCTACGTGCCGGCTCCCGAGCGCAACCTCGTGCAGGTGGGCAAGCCCGGCGCCTACGACTTCATCCCGGGCTCCCCGGAGCAGACCGAGCTCGCGGTCGCATCCGGCAAGGCCGTCGCGGAGTTCGCCTACGCCGAATACCAGAGACAGCTCGACGCCGGCATCGCGCGCGAGGTCGCCCGCACGGTGCTGCCGCTGTCGCTCTACTCGTCGATGTACGTCACGATGAACGCCCGCTCGCTCATGAACTTCCTGTCGCTGCGCACCAAGCGGCCCGACGCGCACTTCCCCTCCTTCCCGCAGCGCGAGATCGAGATGGTCGCCGAGCTCATGGAGGAGGCGTGGAAGCCCCTCATGCCGCTCACCCACGCGGCCTTCGAGGCCGGCGGCCGCGTCGCCCCGTGACCGACCATGACCGACCCGACCGGGTGCGGCATCCGCGCAATCCCTGGATGGGGTTCCTCTACGCCGCGATCCTTCTCGCGGGAGCCGCGGGGGGCGTGGTCATGTTCACGTTCGGGTGGCGTGACGCGCTCTCCGGGGAGATGGTCGGTCAGCGCACCGCGGGGTTCGTGATCGTCACGCCGTGGCTGAGTGCCGCGGGCGGCGTGGTGTTCCTCGTGCGGGCGATCCGTGCGGTGAGTCCCTGGCTGCGCCACCGCTCGAGCACTCCTCCGGCGGTGCGCCGACTCGCGCTCGCGCACGACAAGTCGATTGCGCCGATGGCGATCGCGATGGGGGTCTTCTTCGGGGTGGCCTCGCTCGGCGGTTTCGTCCTGCTCGCCGTCTTCGCGCGCCCACGGGAGGTCATGGGCGCCGGGCTGCTCGTGCAACTCGACGCGCTGCTGCTCCTCGTGGCCGTGCTGTGCCTCCGAGGAGCAGCACAGGCGTTGTGGGCGAGGCGACTGCTCGCGGGGGCCGACGCTGTTCGCCCGCTCGGCACCGCATCCGTCTGACGCGCTGGTGACGCGCCGGGTGACCCGCGAGACGGGTGCTCCCCAGGGACCCGGGTGCGCGTTCATCCTCAGGTGGGCCCGGTCGAGCATCGCGCGACCGCCCCCGTCCGGCACCCTCTCGGGATGCTCGACCCCTCCGCGCACGGCATCGCGACCGTCGCCTCGCTGCGTGCGGCGGGCATCCGGGATGCCGCTGTGCGCACGGCGATCCGCCGGGGCCGCCTGGTGCGAATCCGTCCGGGCGTCGTCGCCGATCCTGCCTGCGACGCCCTTGTTCTCGCGGCGGCCCGCATCGGAGGACGCGTCGCGGGGGTGACGGCGGCGGGATTCCACGGATGCTGGGTGCCCCCGAGGCGACGGGTCGTGGTCGAGGTGCCCCGGGGGACCCACGTGCCGGATACGTCGCTCGTCGTGATCCGAGGTCCGGCCGGCCCGCGACGGTACGGCGTGTCGGGTCCGGACGAGGTGATCGGGCAGGTGCTGCGCACTGAGCCTGCCGAGATCGCCGTCGCCGTGATCGACTCACTGCTGCGTCGGTCGGCACTCACCCGCACGGAGGTGGAGTTCGCGGTCGCGGCGCTTCCTCGGCGACTCCGGCGCCTGCTCCGGCTCGTCGACTCGCGCGCCGAATCCGGCACCGAGTCGATCGTGCGCGTGCTGCTCGCGCTCGCCGGGATCGCCGCCCAGCCCCAGGTGCGGGTCCCCTTCACCGACCTCGACCGGCTCGACCTCCTGGTCGGCGACCGTCTCGTGATCGAATGCGACAGTCGGGAGCATCATTCGTCGCCGCAGCAGCTCGATCGCGACGCCGCTCGAGACCTCGCGCTGACGGCGCTCGGGTTCGTGGTGCTGCGGGTGCGGTACCGCTCCGTCGTCCGCGACCCGGCGGCCGTCGTCGCGGCCGTGCGACGGCTCGTGGATGCGGGGCTCCACCTCGACCACACAGCACCCAGTCGCCGCGACGCGCGGACGGCGGGCGGCGTGTCGCCGAGTCGCGATGTCACGCGGGCGACCGGCACGGCCGGGGCGGGCGATAGCCTGTAACCCGTGTCGTCGCAAGAGAATCCGTTCGGGCAGGTGCTCGTCGCGCTGGTGACTCCGTTCACCTCCGACGGAGAGGTGCACTGGCCGGACGTCGAGAAGCACATCGACGATCTCGTCTCCCACGGGGCCGACGGCATCGTCGTCACGGGCACCACGGGTGAGACGAGCACGCTCACCGACCCCGAGAAGATCCGCCTCGTCGAGGTCGCGAAGGATGTCGCCGCGGGCCGCGCCAAGGTCATCACGGGCGGCGGGTCGAACGAGACCGCGCACGCGATCGAGCTCTACAAGAAGAGCGAGAAGGCGGGCGCCGACGGGGTCATGATCGTGACGCCGTACTACAACAAGCCGACGCAGGCGGGCATCCTCACGCACTTCCGGATGGTGGCCGACGCCACCGATCTGCCGGTGATCCTCTACGACATCCCCGGCCGCACGGGCGTGGCGATCAAGTACGAGACGCTGCTGCGCGCCGCGAAGCACCCCAACATCCTCGGGGTGAAGGATGCCAAGGGCGACCTCAGCGAGGTGAGCCGCGTGATGAACCAGACCGACCTCATGTACTTCGCGGGCGACGACGGCAACGCGCTGCCGACGCTCGCGATCGGCGGCACGGGACTCATCGGCGTCACCGCGAACATCGCCCCCGAGCCGTACCGCCGCATGGTGGATGCCGTCAACGCGAACGATCTCGCGACCGCGCGGGCCGCCCACCAGGCGCTCGAGCCGCTCGTGCGGGCGACGATGACGCACGTGCCGGGCACGGTCGCGGCGAAGTACATCCTGCACGGCTTCGGGCGCATCTCCAGCCCGCGCGTGCGCCTGCCGCTCGTCGGCCCCGAAGACCACGAAGCCCAGCTGATCGAGGACGAGATCGCCCTCGTGAAGGACATCGACGGGGTGGATGCGAAGAGCTTCCGTCCCGACGCCAATGCGGCGGCGGGCGGCGCGCTGCCCCAGGTCGCGGGAACGACACGCTGATGAACGACCTCTTCGACCCGCCCGCCCTCGAGGCCGGCACCCTCCGCGTCATCCCGCTCGGCGGTCTCGGCGAGATCGGTCGCAACATGACCGTCTACGAGATCGACGGGCGACTGCTCATCGTCGACGTCGGCGTGCTGTTCCCCGAGGAGCATCAGCCCGGGGTCGACCTGATCCTGCCCGACTTCGGCCCGATCCGCGATCGCCTCGACGATGTCGCGGCCGTCGTGCTGACGCACGGTCACGAGGACCACATCGGTGCGGTGCCCTACCTGCTGAGGCTGCGGCGCGACATCCCGATCTACGGGTCGAAGCTGACGCTCGCGCTCGTCGAGGCGAAGCTGCGCGAGCACAAGATCCAGCCGACGACCCGGGTCGTCAGCGAGGGCCGGGTCGAACGCGTCGACGGGTTCGAGCTCGAGTTCGTCGCCGTCAACCACTCCATCCCGGATGCGCTCGCCGTCGCGATCCGCACCCGTGCGGGACTCGTCGTGCACACGGGCGACTTCAAGATGGACCAGCTGCCGCTCGACGGTCGCATCACCGACCTGCGCGCCTTCGCCCGGCTCGGGGAGGAGGGCGTCGACCTCTTCCTGCCCGACTCGACGAACGCCGACGTGCCGGGCTTCACCCCGCTCGAGCGCGAGATCGGTCCGGTGCTGGAGAACGTCATCTCCCGGGCGCGCAAGCGTGTCATCGTCGCGTCGTTCTCGTCGCACGTGCACCGCGTGCAGCAGGTGCTGGATGCCGCGGTCGCGAACGAACGTCACGTCGCCTTCGTGGGCCGGTCGATGGTGCGCAACATGGGCATCGCCGCCGACCTCGGCTACCTCAACGTGCCGCCGGGCGTGATCGTCGACCTGAAGACCGCCCTCAACATGCCCGACGACCGGGTCGTCTTCATGTCGACCGGGTCGCAGGGCGAGCCGATGGCGGTG
Organism: uncultured Microbacteriaceae bacterium; assembly: GCA_946481135.1. The sequence goes on along the minus strand of CAMLMQ010000029.1, from coordinate 6,842 downwards.
CTCTCGCGCATGGCGAACCAGGATCACCAGATCGAGATCGGGTCGGGCGACACCGTCATCCTCGCGTCGAGCCTCATCCCGGGCAACGAGAACGCCGTCTACCGGGTCATCAACGGGCTCATCAAGCTCGGCGCGAACGTCGTGCACAAGGGCAACGCCCGCGTGCACACCTCGGGGCACGCGTCGGCGGGCGAGTTGCTCTACTGCTTCAACATCATCCGTCCGCGCAACGTGCTGCCCGTGCACGGCGAGGCGCGGCATCTGCGGGCGGCCGCCGAGCTCGCGATCGAGACGGGCGTCGAGCGCGAGCGCACCCTGATCGGCGACAACGGCGTGGTCGTCGACCTGCGCGACGGGATCGCGCGGCGGGTCGGGCAGCTCGACATCGGGTTCGTGTACGTCGACGGGTCGACCGTGGGCGAGATCACGGATGCCGACCTCAAGGACCGCCGCATCCTCGCCGAGGAGGGGTTCATCTCGATCTTCATCGCGATCGACTCCCAGACCGGCAAGATCATCGTGGGCCCCGAGATCCAGGCGCGCGGGTTCGCGGAGGACGATGCGGTGTTCGACAGCGTTCGCCCGCAGATCGTGAAGGCGCTGCTGGAGGCCGCCGAGCAGGGCACGCGCGACCAGCACGGGTTCCAGCAGATCGTGCGCCGCACCGTCGGCCGGTGGGTGAACACGCAGCATCGCCGACGGCCGATGATCATCCCGGTCGTCATCGAGGCCTGACGCGAGGGGGTCCGTCGTGCGGCTGCGCCCACTCGCGGCCGACGAGTCGGCCCTGGTCGAGCACGCCTTCGTCCTCACCGCCTCATGGCGGCCGGGCGACGAGCGCGCGGAGGAGTTCTGCCGCGCCGATCCGGCCTTCGCGACCTACACCGCGGGATGGGGCCGCGAGGGCGACGGCGGGCTCGTCGCGGTCGAGGACGACGAGGTCGTCGGCATCCTCTGGTGGCGGTTGTTCCCGGCGGAGCGTCCGGGGTACGGCTTCGTCGACGCCGAGACCCCCGAGCTCGGCATCGCGGTGCTGCCGGGGTGGCGGGGGCGCGGCATCGGTCGGGTGCTCCTGCGCGGCGCGGCGGCAGTCCATCCGCGGTTGAGCCTCAACGTCGAGGACGGCAATCCGGCGGAGGCGCTCTACCGGTCGGAGGGCTTCGTGCCCGTCGGACGCTCGGGCGACGGCACCGTCATGCTGCGCGGCTGAGAATCATCCTTCCGGACGATCGACGATCCCCGAAGGTTGGGATGCGGTCGCGGGTCCCGGGGTGCTTTCATGAGGGAATCGCGTGTTCAGGGCACGCGACCTTCCCCGTGTGAACTGGAGCGCCCATGTCCGTCGCCCGCAAGTGGGTCTTCCCGATCCTGCGTCTCGTCGTGTTCGCGGCCATCGCCGTCGCCCTCGTGAAGCTCGCCTTCTTCGGCACGTCGACCGCCGGCGCGGGGGGCGAGCTGCCGACGGGCGGCGTCGTCGACCCCCAGGTGCCGGTGATGATCGGCACCGTGAGCAACGACGTCGTGCTGAGCGGCACCGTCCGGGCGGATGACGCGGTGCCCGTGAAGGCCCCGCTCGGCGGCGAGGTCATCCAGGTGGATGCCGGCGTCGGCTCGGTCGTCGGCGCGGGTCAGCAGCTCGGGGTGGTCAAGGGCGTGAACTCCGCCGGGCGCACCGTCACGGTCGCGATCACCGCCCCCGTCGCGGGAACCGTGTCGGCACTGTCGATCGTCGTGAACCAGCAGACCACCGCCGGTACCGTGGTGGCGCAGATCGCCCCGCCGGGGTTCTACGTCACCGCGACCGTGCAGCCGGTGGAGCGCTACCGTCTCGCCGGGGCGCCCGCGGAGGCCACCGTCACGGTCACGGGCGGACCCGCGCCGTTCACCTGCACGGGCCTCACCGTCACGACGCCGCTCGCCGGGTGGGGCAGCGGCGGCGACGACCCGGGTACGGGCGACCCGGGCGCCGCGTCGGGCACGACCGCGCGCTGCACGGTCCCCGCCGAGGTGACCGTGTTCCCCGACCTCACGGCGCAGCTCACCGTGTCGGCCGGCGTCGCCGAGAACGTGCTCATCGTGCCCGTCACGGCCGTGCTCGGCTCGGCCGAGTCGGGCGTCGTGTTTGTCATCGTCGACCCGGAGACGGGGGAGTCGGAGGAGCGCGAGGTCACTCTCGGCCTGTCCGACGGCGTGAACGTCGAGATCGTCGACGGCCTGGAGGAGGGCGAGCTCGTGATGCAGTTCGTGCCCGGCGCCCCCGCCGACCCCGGGATGCCGGTCGACGGCGGCTTCTTCGGCTACGGCGGCTGACGTGGCCTTCGTCGAACTGGAGGGCGTCACGCGCTCCGTCGAGCTCCCCGACGGCGGACGCCTCGACATCCTCAAGGGCGTCGACCTCGCGGTCGAGATCGGCGACCACGTGAGCATCGTCGGCCGCTCCGGCAGTGGCAAGTCGACGCTGCTCAACCTGCTCGGACTCATCGACGCGCCCACGAGCGGCCGGTTGGAGTTCGACGGCGTCCCGCTGGAGCGCCTCGACTCGGGCGACCGCGACCGCCGGCGTGGCCGCGACGTGGGCTTCATCTTCCAGCAGTTCAACCTGCTGCCCGGGCGCACCGCGCTCGAGAACGTCATGACGCCGCTGCTCTACGCGACGGGGACCCAGTTCTGGCGCCGCGAGCGACTCGCCTCCGAGATGCTCGAACGGGTCGGCCTCGGCGCCCGGCTGCGGTCCACCCCCGACCAGCTCTCGGGGGGTGAACAGCAGCGTGTCGCGATCGCCCGCGCCCTCGTGCGCGGTCCGCGGCTGATCCTCGCCGACGAGCCGACGGGCGCGCTCGACGTCGAGACGGGCGCGACCGTCATGGAGCTGCTCGATCGCGCCGCCGACGAGGCGGGGGCGGCGCTCATCACGATCACCCACGATCCGAACGTCGCGGCGCTCGCGCGTCGCCATTACCGGCTCGACGGCGGCGTGCTGCACGAGGTGGCGGCGTCGAGCGTGCACGTGCTCGCGCAGACCGGGGCGACCCTGTGAGGGCGCGTGTCGCGCGGGGCTGGACGGGATTCGTCGGATCGGTCGTCGAGGCCTGGGCCGAGCTGCGCATCCATCGCACTCAGGTGCTGCTGAGCCTCATCGGGGTCGGCGTCGCCGTCACGGCGCTCACGGGGGTCGTCGCGGCGGGGGCGATCGCGACGCAGGCGACCGTCGAGGGGTTCGAACGCAGCAGCGGGCGGCCGGCGACGATCGGGATGTACGCCTACAACCCGATGACCGGGCAGTCGCCGGCGAAAGCCGACCTCGACGCGGCCTTCTTCGGGGCGATGGAGCGCTACGGCGTGACGCACATCAACCGCACGACCTACGGCGGGTTCTCGGTGCAGTTCCCCGACGGCGTCCTCGGGATCCAGGTGATCGCCGTCGACCAGCCCTACGGCGTCATGCACCGGCTCTCGATCGAACAGGGGTCGTGGTTCACCGAGCGCGACACGCTGCGCCTCGCGCCCGCGATCGTCGTGAGCGAAGAGGTGTGGGAGCGTCTCGGCTCGCCGAATCTGCGCGTCGACCCGACGATCGGCATCGTCACGCCGACCGGCACCGTCGACGCGATCATCATCGGCGTGACCCCGCGGCAGTCGCTCGACGGCACGTACCTGGCCGCTTACATGCTCAACGACGACTACGACCCGTTCGCCCCGCCGCAGGATCCGAACTACCCGCAGTTGCCCAACTACGAGGCGTGGGTGCCGCCGGAGTCGGCCGACCAACTCGTGCCGCTCCTGCAGCGCGACATCGCGGGGGCCCTCGGCACCGACTGGCAGGTCGACGTGCAGCGACAGGACTATCTCGCCTGGCAGGGGCAGGGCGACCCGCTCCTCATCCCGAAGATCGTCGTGACCGGCATCGCGATCCTCGTGATGGCGCTCGGTGCCCTCGGCCTGGTCAACATCGCCCTCGTCACGGTGCGCCACCGCATCCGCGAGATCGGCATCCGCCGGGCCTTCGGCGCGACCGCGGGCCGGGTGTTCTTCGCGGTCATGATGGAGAGCGTCGTCGCGACCTTCGTGGCGGGTCTCGCGGGCGTGCTGCTCGCGATCGTGCTCATCCGCAATCCGATCACCGAGTCGTTCATCGCGCTCGGCGTGCAGGACATCCCGGGCTTCCCCGTGGAGGCGGCGCTGCTCGGCCTGGGGGCCGCCACCGGAGTCGGCGCGCTCGCCGGGCTGCTGCCGGCACTCGTCGCGGTGCGGGTGAAGGTGATCGACGCCATCCGCTATTGAGTACATCCTCCCTCTATCGCTCGCGGGGCCGCCCCGCCAGGATGTGGGCATGACTCGCGCGCGCCTCGCCGTGCCCCTGCTCGGCATCCTGCTGCTCACCGCGTGCGACCCCGGCGCCCCGGCGCCGACGGGGTCGCCCTCCGACACGGCACCTTCGCCGACGGCCGCGAGTCCGACCCCGGAACCCGAGACGCGCCCCGACCGCGGCGAGCTCGCGATCTCGCCCGAGGGCATGGGGACCCTCGTGCTCGGGGTCGCGCCGCCCACCGATCCCGCGCTCGTGATGATCGAGCTCGATCCGGATTGGTGCACCGACGCCAACACCGGCTACGGCATCGGCATCGGTCCGGGTGACCCCGAGGCGGCGCTCTGGGTGCCGATCGCCGACTACCGCGACGGCCGCGGCGCCGACTTCGGCGTGCACGTGGATGTCGGCGTCCTGAGTCGGATCGACGTCTTCGGTCCCGCCATCCCGACCACGGAGGGCGTGCGCGTCGGCGACTCGCGCGCCGACCTGGAGGCGGCCTACCCCGACGCGACCGTCGTCGAGGAGTACCTCACCGACATCTACGTCGTGACCGGCGCCGCGGGGTCGCTGCAGCTCGAGGTCTCGAAGCAGCCCGACGACATGGTCTACTGGCAGCCCGACGAGGTGGAGAAGGTCACCTACGTGCACGCCGTGCGCACCGGCATCGGCGCCTTCACCGTCGCGGCCTCGGAGAACATCGCCGGCAGCTGCCCGTTCTGAGGCGTCGCCGCGACGGGTGTCGCTCCCGCGGCGGCGGTGACCGCGCGGGTACCGTGACCGCATGGCCACGGGAACGAGGGTCTCGAACCAGCGCGCGCGCTCGACGTCGTCGCGCTCCCGGTCGACGAGCGCGACCGCCACGAAGCGCTACCCCAAGGGCAAGAGCCCCGAGCGCTCGACCGAGCCCGGCGTCTTCTCCAGCATCTGGATGGCGCTCGCCCACGCGGTCGGCGGTGCCGCCCGCCTGTTCGGCAAGGAGACCCTCGCCCCCGAGGAGCGCCGCGACGGCGTGCCGTTCCTGCTCGTCGTGCTCGCCGTCGGCGGAGCCGTCGTCGAGTGGTTCAACCCGACCCACGAGGTCGCGATCGCCCTCGACGCCTACACGTTCGGCGGGCTCTTCGGGCGCGTCGCGTTCGCGCTCCCGGTCATCATGCTCGTCTTCGCCGTGTGGCTCTTCCGGCATCCCTCGAGCGTGCACGACAACGGCCGCCTCGGCATCGGGCTCGTGCTGCTGCTCACGAGCGTGAGCGGGCTCTGCCACCTGTTCGGCGGCCAGCCGCAGCCCGCCGACGGCGCCGTCGCGATGGCGCACGGCGGCGGCATCCTCGGGTGGATCGTCGCGCAGCCGTTCGTCGCGATCGGCGCCGCGTGGATCGCCGTGCCGCTCGCCGCCGCGATCATGGCGCTGTCGCTCTTCATCCTCACGAAGACGCCGCCGAACCGCATCGGCCCGCGGCTCGGCGAGGCCTACGCCTACCTGTTCGGCGCCGAGCTGCCGCAGCGCGCCCCGAAGGCGACGCCCGAACCGCTCGAGCTCGGCTCGATGACCGACCTCGGCTTCGAACCCGACGACCCGTCGTCGATGCCGTGGTGGCGCCGCAGCAAGAAGGATGCCGAGCCCGCGTTCGACACGCCCGTCGCGCGCGAGCAGGCGACCGACATCATCCTGCCGACCCCCTCCCAGGACCCCTTCGACCTCCTCGCCGAACTCGACAAGGCCGAGGAGGCCGTGCGCCGGTTCACGGGGGAGGTCGCCCCCGCGCCGCGCGCGCTCCGCGACGACGACGCCGTCGAGTCGGTGCCCGCGATGCTGCCCGACCCCGAGGACGCCCCCCGACCCGGACCGGCCGCCGCACGCCGCCCGTACCGGCTCCCCGCCGCGGGGGTGCTGCAGTCGGGCACACCGCCGAAGACGCGCACCCCCGTCAACGACGAGGCGATCGCGGCGATCACGGGCGTGCTCACGCAGTTCCAGGTCGACGCCAAGGTCACCGGATTCAGCCGCGGCCCGTCGGTGACGCGGTACGAGATCGAACTCGGGCCGGGCGTCAAGGTCGAGCGCGTCACGGCGCTCGCGAAGAACCTCTCCTACGCGGTCGCGTCGAACGAGGTGCAGATCCTCTCGCCCATCCCGGGCAAGAGCGCGATCGGCGTCGAGATCCCCAACAAGGACCGCGAGACGGTGACCCTCGGCGACGTGCTGCGCTCGTCCGCGGCGGCGCGGCAGCAGCATCCGATGACGATCGGCCTCGGCAAGGACGTCGAGGGCGGCTTCGTCGTCGCGAACCTCGCGAAGATGCCGCACCTGCTCGTCGCGGGCTCCACCGGATCGGGCAAGTCGTCGTTCATCAACTCGATGATCACGAGCGTGCTCATGCGCGCGAAGCCCGCCGAGGTGCGGATGGTGCTCGTCGACCCGAAGCGCGTCGAGCTCTCCGCCTACCAGGGCGTGCCGCACCTCATCACGCCCATCATCACGAACCCCAAGAAGGCCGCCGAGGCGCTGCAGTGGGTCGTGAAGGAGATGGACATG